>DJFR01000203.1:66666-77789 GCA_002432545.1 Flammeovirgaceae bacterium UBA5867
CTGCCGGTGACTGATCCTTTTTCAGAATCTGCCTTTACATCGAACCACAGATCGGCATTGCGTTTGTCCTCGGTAAATTCAAAGCCGTTATTGGCAAGGAGATTCCGGAGTTTATTGCTGATCTGAAAGTTCGCTTTGTTCTGTCCGAAGCTTTTTTCATCGGCGGTCATGAATACAACCGGGCGTTGCACCTTTAATGTTACCTGCGCACGCGGCACATTCAACGTAGCGGCAATGAGTTTATATACCGGTGAACCGCTGGTACCACTCATGCCATCTATATCTACTTTTATACCGACAGTCTGTTCCAGCTCTTTTGAACTGATCTTGTTCATTAGAATTTTACTCTGTCCCTTCTCATCCGTTTTATAGTTTGGAAAAACATCGCCTGCACCTTTTTCAAAGGCAGCATACAATGGCAGATTTATAGCGGGTTTGTTAAGATCTTTATATACCGCTTTCACGATAACTGTTTGTGTGCTCTGGTTGATTCTGCGATTCAATTCTATCGTAGCCGGATCAACACGAAGGTTAATTTTATCAAGCACGTTTTGAATAGAAGCATATATTTCATTGACAAGTAACACGTCCCTACCATCGAGCGTGACACGAATGGCTTCACCCAGATATTTTTCTATACTGCGAAATGCCTGGAAGTAGTACGTTACAGATTGGAGGCGCTCACCATCTTTCTCGGCTTGTCTCGCTTTCTGCAGATAATCAGTAGCCAATAATGTAGCGTTCCGTTTTTGTTCTTCTTTGATCTGGCGATACCGCGCGATTGACAGCCGGTAGTATACCCAATAGTTTCCGGCATCTTCCCAGGCGTCTACCAATTCAAATTCTTCTATTTCATCAGCCGTGGTAGTCTTGATGATCTGCTCATACTGCTCGGTAAATTTTTTATCGGCCTCGAACTGACTCAGCACCGAAGTACTGGAGACATTTACTTTAATATCCGACACCAGGTCGTCAAGCGCACTCTTCTTGGCCGCCTGTATATAGTTATTGCTACCGTCTTTCTTGCTGTGCCCTATACCGGTATAGTAGCCATCCTGGTAAGGTTCCGTTCGCAGCCAGGCCGGCTTGAGTGATTCAGGATCTGGCGGCTGCACCTTAGGACTGCAGGCTGAAATTATTAAGAGTAGCGTAAAAAGTCGTTTCACAAAATAACCTTAAGCAGTTGAGCGTTTGAGCTATTGCCACATCCGTGCCAATTTGCTCGTCCGGACAAATCTACACGGGAAAGGGCTCTGAAATGTTTGGCGAATGCTATTTTTTTTAACTTTATCGTAAATCCGATATATATGAAAAAGGTGATAGGAGGAATACTGCTGGCGGGGAGCCTGATTGCTTGCCAGGACAATGAAACGGGTAACAAAGATTTTACAGGTAACGAAACGGTTTATTCACTTACGGTCGGCTCGGAATATGACGTAGACGGAACCGTAACACTGAAAGAAAAGACAGATGGAAGCACCGTGGTGATCGTGGCTCTTTCAGGAACAGAGGGCAACGCAGAACATCCGGTACATATACACCTGGGAGATATCGCTGCACCGGGCGCAGATGTATACGCATTGTTGAATCCTGTCGTGGGAAGTGTGGGTACAAGTGAAACATCGCTTACCAAAGTAGCAGACGAATCAACCATCACGTACAAGCAACTGGTAGCACTCAATGCCTGTATGAAAGTACACCTGGCTGCCACCGGTGAAAGTAAAGACATTATTCTGGCAGGCGGTAACATCGGGAGCGCTGTAACCAAAGCCTCTTCTTCCGGACGCGTTGCCTTTGGAGTATGTAAAAGTGAGTAAAATGAAATTCTGAATATATAGTCCGCTATATATTAAAAGCCGTTCTGTAAAGGAGATTCTTTATAGGACGGCTTTTTGATTTACATCAGGCGTTGATAACATCGTGCAGCCGGGCATTTTTATTTCGCAGATCGATACCGCCTTCCAATGAAGACTTAAGATTGGCGAGGTAGAACGTCCATCCCTGCATGCAACCGAGATGATAATTTACTTTTCCTTCTTCGGTAAGCGGTATATTACTTTGTGTAAGCACGCAGAGCGTTTCATCCTGCTCTTCCTTCACGTGAATATTAACAATGCAGCCGCCTGAGAATGTAAACTGAAACGAATCTTTTCCATTAGCCTGCAATACTTTGCCATACTCTACGGTTTCATCGCCGTAGCCAAACCACAGCCATGTATAGGTATCGCCCGCCTGCACGTTGCTGTGTGCATCGCGCGGTGTACCATCGGTTTTTACAAATGCCGCTAACCGTAAAAACCAATCTTCAAGTCCCTGTTGTGTGGCCCAGCAGGTATAGATTGACTTTGCATCAGCTTTAATGCTTATGCGTTTGGTAAACGTACTCCAGTCATATTGCATCATGCTCTATCGATTTATATACCTTTAATACTATAACGCTGTCATCAAGATGAGACAAAAAATATTATCCCGCAGATCGCGCCCCTATTCTACGCAACCTGCAGGATAAATCCTCCGAAACTATATCTATACTTCTTCCAGTACCTGCAACGACCGGGCAAGCTTCTGCTGCAGCTCGAATGATACCGGAACAAAATCAGCAAAACGTTGTGTAAAGCTTGCACGTCCCTGCGAAAGGGAACGTAATGTTGTTGAGTATTTATCAAGCTCTGCCAAAGGCACACGCGCTTTTATAACCTGGTAGTTTCCTTTGCTGTCCATGCCCATGATCAGCGCTCTTCGCGTTTGCAGATCTCCCATCACTTCACCCATTACTTCTTCGGGCAACATGATTTCCACATCATATACCGGCTCCAGCAGTTGAGGTTCTGCTTTGAGAAAGGCTTCCTTAAATGCCATCATGCCGGCAATCTTGAACGATATATCATTGGAATCAACCGGGTGCATTTTACCATCGTATACCATAACCCGCACATCGCGAACGTACGAACCTGTAATCGGGCCCTCTTCCATTTTTTCCATCACGCCTTTTAATATCGAAGGTATAAATCGTGTATCAATTACACCACCTACTATACAGTTATAAAATACAAGTTTACCGCCCCATTCCAGGTCGAGTACTTCCTTGCCACGCACACTATATTCGGTTGGCTCGGGCATACCTTCCATATAGGGCTCTATCTTGAGATGTACTTCTCCAAACTGCCCTGCTCCTCCGGATTGTTTTTTATGACGATAGCTGGCGGTTGCACTCTTACGAATAGTTTCGCGATATGATATACGCGGACTTTCAAAATTAATATGCAGCTTATATACATTCTCTAAAAACCACTTGCATACTGCCAGGTGTAATTCGCCCTGACCCGAGACAATTAACTGTCGCAGCTCCTTGGAATATTCTACTTCAATGGTTGGATCTTCCTGGTGGATCTTCTGCAATACTTCTCCAATCTTTTCATCATCATTTTTACTCAACGCAATGACTGCTGTTCGTATGCGAGGCTCCGGAAATTCAATGGGCTCGATGGTAACATCAAATCCTTTGGCATGCAGTGTCTGGTTGCTAAAGGTATCTTTCAGTTTTAGCGTAGCTCCTATATCTCCTGCCACTAACTTATCTACAGGTGTTCTGCTTTTTCCATCCATGATAAAGAGCTGATGTATACGCTCGGTTACTCCTGTCTGACTATTGATAAGTTCGGAGGTTGTATTTACTTCTCCGGATATAACTTTGAAAAACGACAGCTTACCTAGATTAGGCTCTATATGTGATTTGAATATAAACAGCACGGCAGGCTGTGAAGGATCAAAGTTTAATTCTTTACCTTCGGTTGTAAGCTCGGGTGTAGCTTCGCGCGGACAAGGTGCTACATTATCAATGAAGCCCATCATTCTGCCACTGCCCATATTGCGTTTGGCCGACATCACAAATACCGGAAACACATCGTGATGAATCATACCAAGTTTTAGTCCTTCGCGCATTTCATCTTCATCCAGTGTACCTTTCTCAAAATATTTCTCCATCAGCTTCTCATCATTCTCTGCAGCTTTCTCCACGAGTGCATTATGCAGTTCTGTAGCGCGTTCTTTCTCTTCATCGGGTATCGGTAATTTCTGCGGCTTGCCTCCCTCGGGCGGAAAGGTATACATGACCATACGCAGCAGATCAATGATGGCGTGAAAACTTTCGCCTTGTGTTACGGGGTATTGCATTTGCGTAACGGCATTACCAAAACGTTCACGAAGACTCACAAGCGCTGCATCAAAATCTGCTTTGGGATGATCGACCTGGTTGATAGCGAAGATGGTTGGCTTTTGAAAACGATCTATATAATTCCAGATTAATTCAGTACCTACTTCTACACCATGTTGTGCGTTAACCACCATAACACATGTATCGGCTACACGCACCGAAGAAATTATCTCGCCTATAAAATCATCAAAGCCCGGAGTATCAATGATGTTAATCTTGTAATCGTGCCATTCGCTATGAAGTGTGGTGGCAAACACCGAGTTCCCTCGCTCCTGTTCTATTTCATGATAATCAGATATAGTGTTCTTACCTTCAATAGAGCCTCTCCGGTGTACAATGCCGGCTTCGTAGATCATGTCTTCGGCCAGCATGGTTTTGCCGGCCTTGGGCGCCCCCAGCAGAACTATGTTCTTGAGGTGCTTTTCATCATAGACTTTCATCATGGCTGTAGATTTTTAGGTGGAAGAATTCGTAAGTATACCCGTACGTTTGATAACGTTTCCCTGAAAGCGATTCCCATGAAGTTTTTCATAGGCAGGAGATTTTAAGAATTGCGAAAACGCAGAAGACGGGACTTGTGATGGAAGTTACGGTAAAAAGTGGAATGATGAAAGTGGGAGACGTTAATCGTTATCCGTTAATTGTTATTCGTGATGTGATCATCCGTTATTATTATCTTGTAACGAATAACGGTATAACACGTACCAACGCTTAACGAAAACAACACCATGAATATGAAAAAAGTACTCCTCACCCTCGCCTTGATCATCCTCGTCATGCAAAGTCGTGGTCAGTCTTTTGAAGGCATTATTAAATGGGCTATTACTATGGATATTACCGATCCGAAAATGAAAGCTGAAATGGAAGAAGCGCAGAAGCGGATGAAGGATCCGGCTAACCAGGCCAAGATAAAAGAGATGGAAGAAAAAATGAACGATCCGCAGTTTAAGGCGATGATGGAATCTAACCCGCAGATGAAATCGCAAATGGACAACATGATGAAGATGATGAAGGGTGGAGACTTGTCTTCGTTCATTCCGAAAGGTTCAACAGCAAAAGTAAAAGATGGCAATACGCTATACTCGATGGAAGGCGGCATCATGTCCAATTACGAAATACTTTCACTGAAAGGTAAAAATGAATCCTACCAGATTGACCGGCAGAATAAAACATACTATGTAATGCCGCACAACACCGAAACTTCCGAAACAGAAAAAAATGTAACGGTAACCAAGACTTCTGAGACCACAAAGATACTCGGCTATAGCTGCACGAAATATATAGTGGAGTACGCGGATGAAAAACACAAGACGCAGCAAATACTGTGGGCAACAAAAGATATACCCGGACTCGATCTGAAAAATATGGCCAGCAACCGGATGAGCCGCACTCAAAAAATATACTACGACAAAATTGATGGTGTGCCGTTAAAGATCGAGATTCATGTAGAGCAAGGTAACATGGTGATGGAGGCAAAAGAGATCAAGAAACAATCTTTAGCAGTTTCTGATTTTACTTTGCCTGCCGATTATAAAAAGGTAGACATGCCGTATGGCGTGAAATAGACTACAATACTATTAACAGCGTTCCGGTTTCGACAGGAACGCTGTTAATAATACTCTATATCCATCATCGTTTCACAAAACGAAGCGATTCTTTGCCCGAGCCTGAGGTTACATGCAGGATATATACGCCTGTTTCCAGGTTAAACAAGTCCAGTTCAACCTTTCCATCCTCTAATTGTTTTTTGGTACGATAGCGAGACAAGCCAACTTTATCGGTTATCTCAATATATACTTCCCGCTCCTGCACATTATCAATATGTACAAAGATTGTTTTTTCTGCAGGATTGGGATACACTTTTATGGCTGCGCGGTTTTGTAAAGCTATATTGGCTTCGGGCAGCGTTGTTACCACCAGTGTATCGCTTATTAAACCAGCGTGGAACGCTCCCATACTTTGAACATAATAGTAATAGGTTGTATCGGGTAATACGTCGGAATCAATGGCTAACAATGTATCGCCTGAGCAATAGTGTTCATCATCGCTTAACTCCGCTATTAAGTCATAAGGTCCGTTGCGATCTCCGGCCCGATATACTTCGTACGAATAGGCATATGTAACGTCATCAACGAAAGACAGGCGTATCTCACCAGATGATTGCACACTCGCAGCAATAGGACTTGGCGGAACAGGAAGTACGTCAAATGACCCTGTCATATAATATTCAAATGTAGAAGCATCACTTCCGTGAATCGTTCTGATTTTATAGGACACCCAATATATAGGCGGACACGGGCCGCGGTTGTTTAAGGTTGTATCTGTAAACGTTGCAGTGTTTGCATCCACACTGCCCATTAAATAAAATTTCTCTATCTGCTCTACCTCATCAAAGTAGCCTCTATATATTTCAAATCCTGTTTTATAAAGAGATGTATCCTGCCAATGCAGAACAACACTGTCTACATAGGTTTCGCTTGATATATTAAACGGAGCGGGCAAAAGTACGGGAGCGGTTTCTATTTCAATGCCATTCACCTGAGGACTGCGAAGACTTCCCTGTTCAGGGCGAAGACTAATATAGAGGCTATCGTATGGTGCCTGCACGATAAAACTTCTCCGTACAGCATCAAGCCCTGCAGTAGCATATATATCAAAATTATCCAGAACCAGTTCATCGTTAATATATACTTCAAAGAGGCGTTCCCCGGCTGTATGTACTCCCGATGCATACGGAGACTCTGCAAAATACAAGGCTACCCGATAATACTCGCCCGCACTAACCGGAAAGTGCCAGGTGGTTGCTCCATATCGGTTAGGACCAAATATAGCATTGGGTGCGCCTGTCGTATTTACACCACGCCAGGTCGTTCCTCCTGAAGTATAATTCGGACTGAAATCAGACAAATAAACCGAAGGATGTTTCTTTGTATCGGGTGTCCAGTTCATCAAACTGTCAGTTACATACCGGCCACCGGCATTGACCCGAAAAAGTGTTACAGGCATTTGTTGCGACCAGGCTCCGCTTGAGTCCAGCCATAGCAACACCGAAAGAAAAAGATAGATTTTTTTCATACAGTGAAGGGTTTAATTATATATAAAAGAGTTATTCCCAACGAAATGCAAAAAGATGAGTTGGTACACTTACTCACAACCTGTATGCTACATGCATACACAATCACTATCAACGTATATCTTCTGTAAGATAAATCAAAGCAGCATCAAAATAAAGCGGTTACACGCAGACTTCCATCGGACATTTAAGTGCACATCTGCACGAAAAAATAAAGGCATCGTATGAAACGATGCCTTTGAAGATCTGCGTTGATATACATTACTGCTTCACAAGCCGGAACGTTTCTTTGCCAGATGAAGACGTTACGTGTAGTATATATATTCCCGTTTCCAGGCTCCCTATATCAACATCTGCCTTACCGGACTCCAGTCGTTTCCGGGTGCGATAGCGTGGCAACCCAACTTTATCGACAATCTCGATATATACTTCCTGTTCCCGCGCATTATTGATTTGAACAGAAACTATTGTTTCAGCAGGATTAGGGTATACTTTTACTGTCTCACGATTTCTTAAAGCAGCATTGGTCTCTGAAAGCGTTGTTAATGCGAGGGTATCGCTATTAGCGCCGGTATAAAACGCCCCCTGACTTTCAACATAATAATAGTACGTAGTAGCCGGTAACAAGTCTGGGTCAGCAAACCGAAGTGTGTCGCCTGAACAATGATTATACTCGGTACTTAGCGTTTTTACCAATGAATATGGTCCACTCCGAAACGTAGACCGATATATACCGTACGAATACGCATAGGTAATGTTATCAACGAAGGCAAGACTTACTTCGTTTGATTTTACGTGACGAAAAATTGTATCCACAGGCCCTGGCAATGCATCGAACGACCCTGTATAAAATGAATTGAATAAAGAAGCATCACTACCATTAAGCGTTCTGATCTTATAATATACTATAAAGGGAGGTGGACATGGCCCCGGTACGTTTACCGTTGTATCTGTAAAGGTTGTTGTATTTGCATCGACTGTCCCAAGAGCAGAGAATTTGACTACGCCTTCTGCTTCATCATAGTAACCTCTATGAATTTCAAATCCAGTCTTATTCACCGATGTATCGTTCCAGTTCAAAATAACTCTATCCGGATATGTTATACCTGAAATATCAAAAGGCTTAGGCATAAGAACAGGCGATGCTTCTATTTGAATGCCATTTACCTGCGGACTCCGAAGGCTTCCCTGTTCAGGCATAAAAAAAATATACAATCTGGTATGGGTTGCCTTCACTGTAAAGCTCCTTCGTATAGCATTAAGTCCGGCAGTAGCATAGATATCAAAATTATCGAGAATCAATTCATTATCAACATATACATCGAATATTCGCTGTCCGACAGCATGCACACCTGATGCGTATGGCGATTCTGCAAAGTATAAAGAAACGCGATAGTACTCCCCCGGAGTAACCGCGAAGTACCACTCAGTCTGGCCATACCGATTCGGACCAAATATAGCATCGGGTGCGCCCGTGGTATTTACCCCTCGCCATGTTGCTGCTCCAGCGGTATAATTAGGGCTTGATGGCAATAAATAAGGTGCCGGATTTTTTCTAGTATCGGGAAACCAACTCAGCGTATCATCCACTATCTGCTGGCCACCAGCATTGACACGATGTAGTAAAAAAGGTGCTGTTTGCGACCAGGCTCCGCTGGAAACCAGCAATAGCAACACCGAAAGAAAGAGAGAGAGTTTTTTCATACAGTGAAAGTTTAATTTATAGAATTTAAATGTATTATACCTAACCTGAGAGGGAAGCCAATCGCTTACTCACAACCTATATACTATATACTATACACAAACCTACACCATCATCTAACTTCAATCCTGATGCTAACCAAATCAACCATGATGGGCTACCGAAACAGCTCGGTATTGTATCTAATGTTGCATCAAATATACAGCACCGTAAAAAAAGAAAGGCATCGTTCTGCACGATGCCTTTCGGTATATTTTTTCTAACGTATTTTACGTTTGATCGAATACTCCTATGGTGTTAGCCTGAATTTAACAGGCAGTACAAAATTGCTTTTTACGGAAACTCCTTTATGCTCTCCAGGTGTCCAACGATCCATAGAAGATACTGCTTTGAGTGCCACAGCATCACAGTCAGGGTGTACCTTTCTTATGATGCTGCAATCTTTAACCGTCCCGTCTTTATCTACTACAAAAGCAACATATACCGTACCCTGTGCTCTGGACTTCCTTGCTTGCTTTGGATACTTTACTGTTGCTTGTAGGTACTTTGCTAACCCTTCAAGTCCTCCTTTAAATTCCGCAGGCTTCTCTGTTATAGTAAATATAGTATCGCGTGAAACACGATCAACATTAAATGTAGCAAGTGCTATTGAGTCTTCAATAACCGAGTAACACTCGAATTTCGCGGGGGATTCTTCAGGTACAGTACCATTACCATGAATAAGCAAATCTTCACCAGCAAGCGACAAACATCGAATATACTTGACTTTTTTTCCTGGCTCAAAAAACCTTATCACTTTCACAGCACCGTTATTTTCATAGTAAGATGTACATATCCCTGTTTGTTCATTCTCCTTATAGTTACATTCAGATCTTATAGTACCGTTCTCATAATACAAGACGACCTTTCCGTCAAATATAAGTTTGGGAGTTACTTTAGAGCACTCTGCCTGCATTTGTATTTTCCCAGAAATGAAGTAATCACGAGCCATGACAACATCGCCTTTATATTCTATGGTTCTATAATAAGCAGCATGCTTGGTGTCTGAAACAGGAAGCCACAATGAATCAAAATATTCGGTTATGTTTTCACGTGACTGAGCGTTACTATTTGTAACAAGACATAAAACGATTAACAGGATTAAAGGTACTCTCATAAGAGATCAATATAGGTTAGGTATAAAATAAAATGACTTCAGATCTGTTAAGGCTCTGAAGTCACCTGTGATTAATTCTATTATTTTTTTAATATCAATACCCCAACAACTTCAACATACTCTCGCTTGTCTGTTGGCCTGCGAAAAGTTTGGTTGTTATCTCGCCATCTTCATTACGATCGATGAGTACGTGTTTGGGTGCCGGTACAAGGCAGTGTTGTATGCCTCCGTAACCTCCGAGTGATTCCTGGTATGCCCCGGTATGGAAGAAGCCTATATATAGCGGCTCTTCGTCATTGATCATCGGCAGGAACACTTCACCGGTGTGCGCTTCGGAGTTATAGTAATCCATACTATCGCAGGTCAGTCCACCCATATTTACTTTATGGTATGGATCATCCCACTTGTTGATAGCGAGTAATACATATTTCTGGTTCAAGCCCCATGCATCCGGAAGGTGCGTGATGAATGAACCATCGATCATATACCACAGCTCTTTATCGTTCTGCAGTTTCTGGTCGATCACATTATATAGCACCGCTCCGCTCTCTCCTACGGTATAGCTACCGAATTCAGTAAAGATGTTCGGTACAGGAACGTTGTTTTTATCGCAGATCCATTTGATATTTTCTACGATCTGCTCGATCATATACTTGTAATCGTATTGGAACGTAAGCGATGTTTTGATGGGGAATCCTCCACCGATATCAATTGAATCGAGCGTAGGGCAAATTTTCTTGAGGTCGCAATACTTGAATACAAAGCGGCTCAATTCGCTCCAGTAGTAAGCAGTATCTTTTATACCGGTATTGATAAAGAAGTGCAACATCTTGAGTGATGCCTTGCTGCTCTTCTCAATATTCTCGCGATAAAAAGGAATGATGTCACTATAGCGTATACCGAGGCGCGAAGTATAGAACTCGAATTTAGGTTCTTCATCCGCTGCTACACGAATACCTACGCGGTATGGATTCTTAAC
>DJFR01000189.1:0-2840 GCA_002432545.1 Flammeovirgaceae bacterium UBA5867
ATCATCTTCGCCACTCCAGAAGGCAATCATGTTCATGTATATATCATTGCCGCCATCTTGTGATATTTCTGTGATCTCGTCTGCAAACTTCCTATCAATCTCCAGCCTTTCAAAATATTCCTTCACTTCCGGAATAATATCATAGCCTTCTTCATTTACATCTATTTTGCGATCGACATGTCGCTTGGCAAACTCGAATATATCAAAGGCAGGCTTCAGTAATTCTTTCTCATACATCAATACCTGTATAACCGCCAGTTTAAAATTGAAATCCTTAAACTCGATTTTCGCGCCTGTGATAGGAACAAATTTATACCGGTCCGGCTCTTCTACCGGCTCTGGTGGCTTCTCTTTCGAAATTTCTATAGTCGTAATAACATTGGCCTCATTCAACTCTATAAACAAATGATTTATACCCAGTGTGATTTCTTTAGAGTTATCATACTTATCTTTTCGCTGAAGGCTAAGCGAAGTATAATCCTGATCACCTATTTTAAATCTACCAGAGTAAAGTGATGTCGGGGTAAAATTATATGTTTTGTGTTTTTGAAAATCGAGACCCAATGCCTGCACATTTACTTTATCATTGGAGTACGCCCGTATACCCAGGTTGTGCCACGTATACACGGTGTTATACTTTCCTTTAAACACAGCTGGTTCGCCAAGCATTTTCTTTAAAGTTTGCAACGGCACCGGTATTGTAAAATGATTACCATCGATGCTTACATCCTGATCGGTTACAACTATTTCTGAAATTGATTTCTGATCCATATAAACAAAATTGCCCGGAGAAATGTCCAGGCAATTTATACTAGCAAACTATATTTATTGATTACTTCTTAATTCTTTTTTCGAGTTCTTCTGTTTTCAGAGTAATCAATCTTCCAAGCACTTCACCTTTGCGGTAGGTGATAACGCGCAGGTTGTCGACACCTGCCGGTAGTTCAAATGCCGTGGTGTAGCGCAGTGAATATTGATTTGGCATCGTATTATCAACCGTATAATAAATATCCAGTCCGGGCACTTCTGCAGCGAGGTCAATCACAATCTTGCCCTGAGAATTTTTCTTTACGGTAATAATCGGATCGTACATGCTCGGGGCATGGTTTATCTTTGCCTCATCCATGCGTTTGCCATGTTCTTCCACGCGTGCCACAAAGTTCGGCCAGTCCTTTTGTTTCTCAGGTGTCCAGAAAGACTCTGCCATGGCAAGTGCACGCGGGTATAGCATATACTCTAAATGTGCTTCTGTAGGAATCTGTTCTGTCCACAAATTACCCTGTGCACCCAGCACGTATGTTGAATCCATTTCGGCTGGAACAAGATCAAATGTATATACTTCCTTCAACCGTGAACTGCCATATACCGGAGGTTCGATGGAGCGTTCGCCCTGGTACATATCCAGATAATATATAGGTGCCGGACTCATCACTACGGGATGNNTCCAGTATTTCATCCCACCCGATCAGTTTCTTTTTCTTGCTTTGGATGATTTTACCAACGCGCTTTACAAAATATGACTGCAACTCTTCACCATTCTTCAGATTATTCTTCTTCATGAAAGCCTGCACATTTTTATCACGCTCCCAAAAGCCTTTATAGCATTCGTCACCACCCATGTGTATATATTCAAACGGGAACAACGCGGCTACTTCGGTAAATACTTTGTCTAGGAATTGATATACCTTTTCATCCGTAGGATCAAGCGTATTATCGAGGTGCATTTCAAATTTTCCATTACCAAACCATGTTGAGAAGCTTGATCCCGGATTTACCCGTAACGTAGTATCGTTTGTAACCGAAAGCTCCGGGTACGAAGCAAGTGCTGCCATGCTGTGACCGGGCACATCAATCTCCGGAAGCACTTCTATATAACGGTCTTTGGCATATTGTACAATTTCTTTTATATCCTGTTGTGTATAAAAGCCACCATACGTAGCAGCTTCTCCAGGCTTGGGAGCATCGTTGCTGCCGAAAGTTCCTACACGCGGCACACGCCACGCACCTACCGATGTTAATCGCGGCAAACTTTTTATTTCAATGCGCCAGCCGTTATCATCCGTAAGGTGCCAATGAAAGCGATTCATTTTATACTTCGCCATCCGGTCTATATATTTTTTCACATATTCTTTTGTAAAAAAATGTCGGCTTACATCCAGCATCTGTCCGCGCCATGTAAAGCGAGGGTAATCAGTTATGGTAACAGCCGGTGCTTTCCACTCTATATCTTTCACGATGGAAGCAGATTCTATTTCGCGCGGCAACAGTTGCAATAAGGTTTGCACACCGTAAAATATACCGGCTGGTGTATTTGCTGTGATCTCTACTTTACCGGCCTGGGTGCGCAAAGTATATCCTTCCTGTCCGAGTTTTGCATCAGTCTTTGCATTGAGCTGGAGTACAATATGGGCTGATCCGGATTCTGCCACCGTTAATGTATAGCCGGTTGCCGGTTTTACTTTATCAATAAGGTATTGGGCAATGCGTGCAACTTCCTGTTGTTTGGCGGGTATACCTACCGTTGTGGTGCTGGTCAGCAGAAAATGACCGGTCTCTTGCCGCAGGCTTACCGGTGCAGGAATGAGGGAGATACTCTGTGCTGTTGCTTCGGCAAACCACATGCAGCAGGCAAAGCACAGTACTCCGGGTAACGTTCGCAATTTCATGGTTGTAGTTGGGGTTTGTAACTCAACCAAGTTAAACACTTTCGCACAGTGTAAAAAGATTTTTACATGTGCCTTGAGCACACACCTTTTAGCGGCACTGACTATAGCTACGAGGTGCGAGGTTTGAGCTGCGAGAGGTTACTGGCTACAGGGATTACTTGTTTGTTGCGGTAA
>DJFR01000189.1:2911-21520 GCA_002432545.1 Flammeovirgaceae bacterium UBA5867
AATTGAATTTTTGTACCGGTCTTTATATAGATGAGACATTTATGTGTAAGTGCTTTGGGCGATTTATTGAGACAATCTCATGCCTGCGCCTGCACAGCAAAGCATTCCATATATAGCTGCAAAGATTCGATTTATATAGCAACGCATATATATTACCGTGGCCGTTTCTTATCAGGCTTCTTGCGGTCTTCCCGTTTTATATCGGGTCGCTTTCTGTCATCACGTTTGTTCTTTACTTTTTGTTTACCAACGCGGGCCTTGCTTTCTTTCTTTTTTGCTTCAATGCGTTTTGCATCTTTCTTCTCGTGAAATGCACCTTTAAAAGTTGGATCGTCTCTGCGCTTCTGATCATCGATCGCTTTGTTTATTTCCTGTTTCTCTTCGAAAGACGTTTTCTCTACAAACACTTCAACTGGTAAATCTTTTACCTGTATTTTTTCGCGAATCAGCTTTTCAATTTTTTCAACATGATATTCTTCTGCGCGGTTTACGAATGTAATCGCTTTACCATCCTGAAACGCCCGACCGGTACGCCCGATGCGGTGCACATAGTCTTCATATAGTATAGGTACATCGAAGTTTATAACGTGCGATACCTTGCTTACATCTATACCTCTCGCAGTAACATCGGTTGATACGAGCACGCGCAGTTTACCTTCCTTAAATTCATTTACAGCATTGATGCGGCTGTTCTGCCCTTTATTGGAATGTATAACACGCACCGGACCGAGGTTTTTACGTTCGATGAACCGGAAAACATTTTCCGCATTCTCTTTTGTGCGGGTAAAGATCATTACACGGTTAAAGTCTTCTTTAGTCCGAAGCAGATGTTCAATAAAGTTGATCTTCGTTTTAATGTTGGGCACATGATACAGCTCTTGCTCTACCTGTCGGGCGGGTGTTGCCTGTGGTGTTATGGCAACCTTAACCGGAAACTCAAGAAACTCGGCGGAGAGCCTTTCAACTTTTTCGGGAAAGGTAGCCGAGAACAAAAGGTTCTGGCGCTTGCGCGGAATGACTTCAAAAATTTTACGCAGCTGTGGCATAAAACCCATATCCATCATACGGTCGGCTTCATCAAGCACCAGTATTTTAAATTGCTTTACCGGTATCTCACCGCGCAGGTAAAGTTCAGTGAAGCGCCCCGGAGTAGAGATGAGTATATCAACACCTTGCTGAATACTTTCGATTTGTGTTTTTGGTCCTATGCCTCCGTAGATCGGCAGTATACGCAGGTCGGTATATTTGGCAAGTTGCTTTGTGTGTTCCGCCAATTGAATGGTAAGTTCTTTGGTGGGAGCGAGAATCAACGCGCGAGGCTCCGTACCCTGAGCATACTTAATCTTCATGAGAAGCGGTAAAAGATAGGCTGCCGTTTTGCCGGTGCCGGTCTGAGCAATGCCAATTACATCCTGTCCTGCGAGGACAATCGGAATACATTTCTGCTGAATTTCTGTTGGATTTTCAAAACCCAGGTCAGAAACTGCGTTGAGTAATTGTTTATTGAGATTAAATTCTTCGAAAGTTGTAATGGCAGACACTTGGTTCTAATTTTACTGCGATGAAAACTACGCTGATAACGAACGCAAATATAGTTAATGAGGGCAAGGTCTTTCAGGGAGATGTACTTATTAAAGACCGGTACATCGAAAGAATCGGAAAAGATCTGTCGTATCCGATGGCTGATAAAGTGATCGATGCCAAAGGTAAATACCTTCTTCCCGGGGCGATTGATGACCAGGTGCATTTTCGTGAACCGGGATTAACGCACAAGGCTACCATACAAACGGAAGCGCGCGCTGCTGTTGCCGGTGGCGTTACCAGCTTTATGGAGATGCCCAATACCAACCCGCCAACTTTTACACAGGTTTTGCTGGAAGAAAAATATCAGATCGCTGCGCGTACGTCATTGGCGAATTACTCTTTCTTCATCGGGGCTGCAAACGACAACCTGGATGAAGTGATGAAGACTGATATTACCAAAGTATGCGGACTGAAGATCTTCATGGGTTCATCCACCGGTAATTTATTGGTTGATAATGCTGAAACACTCGAAGGATTTTTCTCACGCTTTCCGGCACTCATCGCTGCGCATTGTGAAGATGAACCGACCATTCGCAGAAATACGGCAGAGTATAAAGAACGTTATGGTGAAGATGTGCCAATAGAATATCATCCGCTGATACGAAACGAAGATGCCTGCTATCGATCTTCATCGTTCGCGATTGGTCTTGCAAAAAAACATGGTTCACGTTTTCACGTACTGCACATCTCTACGGCAAAAGAAACATCGCTGTTTGATAACAGTATTCCGCTGGAGCAGAAGAAGATTACGGCCGAAGCATGTATTCATCACCTGTGGTTTAACGATGCTGACTATAAACGACTGGGCACGTTGCTAAAGTGGAATCCGGCCGTAAAGACTTCCCACGATCAGCAGGAAATTTTCAAAGCCGTGCTTGACGATCGCATCGATGTTATCGCTACCGACCATGCTCCTCACTTGCTCGAAGAAAAAAATAATACATACTTCAAAGCTCCATCCGGAGGCCCGCTTGTGCAGCATAGCCTGGTAGCCATGCTTGAATTTTACCAGCAGGGAAGAATAAGTCTGGAGAAGATTGTACAGAAAATGTGTCACAACCCGGCCATACTTTTCCAGATCGAGAAGCGCGGATTTATACGTGAAGGTTATTTTGCCGACCTTGTGCTGGCCGACCTCGACAAGACCTGGACGGTGCACAAGTCCAATATTTTATCGAAATGTGGATGGTCGCCCCTGGAGGGAACAAAATTTCATTCAAGCATTACGCACACTTTTGTTTCGGGACACCTGGCGTATGAAGATGGAAAGTTTGACGAAAGCCACCCGGGCGAACGCCTGACGTTTAATCGAAAATGATATAAATGTTTTTTTGCAAATTCGAAGCAGGTCACTAAATTTGCAGTCCTCAAAATGGTGGATGTAGTTCAGTTGGTTAGAACATCAGATTGTGATTCTGAGGGTCGTGGGTTCGAGTCCCATCATTCACCCCAAAAATAAAAGCCTCTTCAAGAGGCTTTTATTTTTATATCCTCAGCTGAAGTTTCGCCACGGGGCACTTCTTGTGTATAGTTCTCTGGAAAAATCCAGACTACTGCTAAAAGATTCAGGCAGCAACCGACTTTTCTTCCGAAGAATTTAAGAATGCAAAAAAGCAATTCTGATACACATCTATATATCTGCACTGTCTCATTTTATGAATGACGCATCACATGAAATGATCTCGGCGATGAGAACAACATCACAACTATATCTCGTTCAAAAAGGATGCATGCATTAACGCATATATAGTGTTCATACAAAAGCTTTTTTGAGACAGTGCTATATTGTTTATGAGTGATGAGTATATGAAACGGGTGTAAATGCGACTCGCAAAACATAGCTATAGCAGTACAATACAACGAAGCAAAAGTCGTGTTGTCTTAGAGAAGAGGCTTTGCACCGTTTAACGAAAAACTTCGGTAACATGCAATGTTGTGCCCAACGTATTTTTGCTGTATGTTCATCTTATGATCGTGTGGAAGGAATATAAAAAGCTGGCGCTAGAGGAGAAAATTGATGTGTTGTATGAAAAAGGTACATTCATCATGGCGATCCGATACTATGGTTATAAAGTGAACCTTTATCTCCTCGGAAATTTTTACGTGGAAGTATTTATCAATCACAAGAACACAATAATCGAGAAGATTTTACCGTTAGATACGAATCACTCGCGCATGCAGTTCTATTCAGATCAGATCAAATTGCAGATTGATTTTCTCGACTAATGTTCTGTTACCCATCGCACAACAAATCCCAACAACAATCCTCCCAGTATAATTAATGGTGACGGTATTTTTGTAAAGGCGAGCAACAGAAACGTTGCTATCGTAACGCTGAAATTTATAACGGTATTCTCCAACGGCTGAAAGAGTATAATAGCTGATGCTGCTACAAGGCCTGCACTTGCAGCCGTTATTCCTTCAAGCGATGCGCGCACAGCCCTATAGCGCTTGAGACTTTCCCAGAAACGAATCACAAAGAAGATAAGAAATGTACCGGGTAAAAATATACCGAAAGCAGAAACCAGTGCGCCCAGAATTTCTCCACCGGTACCATACTCACGCATAGATAACGCTCCTATATACGAGCTGAATGAAAACACCGGACCGGGCAACGACTGCGCTATAGCATACCCTGACAGAAACTCGCCCGAAGTAAGATATTGTTTCGGTGCGTATTGCACGAACTCGGTATATAACAACGGAGTGAGTACCTGCCCGCCTCCGAATATAAGACTGCCGTTACGATAAAAATTTTCAAACAACCTTACGGGAAGCGCTCGTGTTATACCTCCCAGTGCAGCAGCAAAAATCAATACACCTGCCCACAACAAAAAATTTGCCCACGGCACAACAATCTTTACCTTCTCCTCTTTGGGTTGATTTTTATACTTGAGTGCGGTGAGTAAACCTGAGCACAACAGTATAACCGGAAATACATAGGGAGTTTGAATGAGATAGGAAAGTATAGCAGCTGCTACCATCAACACTATACCTGTTTTGGTGCGTACCGTTTTCTGAATGATAGCATACGCGCCATAGCTTACAAAACCAACGGCCATCGGTTGTATGAAGCGGGTAAATTCAAGCGACCAGTTTTTCTCTTCTATACTTGACATCAACATCGCGGCAAGCGTCATTAAGATAACAGCCGGGAGTATCCATACAATTAATGTGAGGTACGCCAGGTTAGGGCCACCTATCTTGAAACCAATAGCGGTTAATGTTTGTGTAGATGTAGGCCCGGGCAGTATCTGGCAGAGTGAATTAATCTCCATGAGATCATCCTCTGTCAGGTACTTGCGTTTATCTACCAGCACTTTTTGAAAATGAGACAGGTGAGCCTGCGGTCCACCAAATGTTGTAACCGCGAGCATCAGTATATCGCGCAGAAATATATAGTATCGAACCCGCCCGATCATAGCAACAGTATACCTGTTTGCATCTTCATTATTTTTTCAATCCGATTTCGCGAAGGCGCTGATCCAGGAACTCCCCTGCAGTAATATCGTTCCACTGCTTCGGGTTTTCACCATCAACACAATTCTGTAATGCAGCGAGGCTCATCTCCGAGCGCGGGTGCATAAAGAATGGAATCGAGTAACGGGGCGTATTCATCAACGCTCGTGGCGGATTTACCACGCGGTGTATGGTTGATTTCAGTTTTTTATTGGTAAGGCGCTCCAGCATGTCGCCTACATTTACTACAAGTTGATCAGGCAGTGCTGTTATTGGTATCCACTTGCCATCTCTGCGCAATACTTGTAAGCCATCGGCACTGGCACCCATCAGCAGGGTAATCAGATTTATATCGCCATGTTCGGCAGCGCGTACTGCATCTTCCGGCACAGCATCCGGATTTTCAATCGGGTAGTAATGTATAGGGCGCAGTATACTATTGCCATGCTTTATCTTATCATCAAAATAATTTTCAGGCAACTCCAGGTATAGTGCTATAGCGCGCAGCATATAGGTACCTGTTTTCTCCAGGGCCCGGTATACATCGGTGCTTACTTTTTTAAATTCAGGTATCTCCTGTGGCCATACATTGGCCGGGTAGTCTTCACTTTTCAGTTCGGCTTCTGCCAGGTCTTGCCCTACATGGTAAAACTCTTTCAGGTCACCTGTATTTCTACCTTTGGCATGCTCTTTTCCTTTACCGGTATATCCGCGTTGCCCGGCAAGGTCAGTGCGTTCATACTTCTTCTTTACATCATCGGGTAACGCAAAGAAGTTTTTAATTGCCTTATACAGATCCTGTTGCATTGCATCAGTAAGAAAATGATTCTTAATGGCCACGAAGCCAATGCTATTATAGGCGGCCCCCAGGTCTGCAACAAACTTATTTTTTTTCTTCTCGTCACCACCATAGTAATCGGCCAGGTCGAGCGAGGGAATCTGATCATATAATATTTCGTTCATAACACTCGGAGTTGTTTCCGTGCAAGCTAAATATTTTTGGCTAAATTTCGTGCAGGTAAACGCGGCCATACTGGTTGCAGAAGTATCACATTATAATATATCTGTTTATGAAAACAACCCGAAGAGAATTTGTGCAGCAAGCCTTAAAAGCTACAACCCTTACCGCCCTCGGAACGCCTCTGGCCTTTAAGGCCCTTGCGGAAAATCAATCTTCATCTTCCGGTAATATACCCGGATCAGTCTTGCAATTTTCGCAGGTAGCATTGCCGTATGCGTATAGTGCGCTTGAACCTTCCATTGACGCAACCACCATGGAGATTCACTATACCAAACACCACACAGCCTATATCAAGAATGTAAACGAAGCAATCGCTGCCGAGAAAATTACGTTCGGATCAGAGAAAGATTTCTTTGCCAATGCTTCCAAGCTTTCTGCGAAAGCAAGAAACAACGGAGGGGGTGCATGGAATCACAACTTCTTCTGGCAGGTAATGAAACCGGGAAGCGCGAATCCTTCCGGTAAAATAGGTGAGGCTATCAACAGTTCTTTTGGATCATTCGATAAATTCAAGGAACAATTTACACAAGCGGCAATGACACGCTTCGGCTCGGGCTGGGCGTGGCTGGTAAAAGATAGCAGTGGCAAATTAAAAATTGGTTCAACACCTAATCAGGATAACCCGCTGATGGATGCCAGTGAACTGAAAGGAACCCCGATACTCGGTATCGATGTATGGGAACATGCTTACTACCTGAAATACCAGAATAAACGCAATGAATATATTGCCAACTGGTATAATGTTATTAACTGGGATGAAGTTGCCAAACGTCTGGCATAATCACTAAAAAATTCAATCCATCATAACCGGTATACTTCGTGTAGGGCCTGCGTTGTGATGGATTTTCATTCGTACTTTATGAAACCTCTCCGCATCGCGATCATTGGCGATTTTACTGCTGGTAAACATACTCACCTGGCATTAAATGAAGCTGTAACACATTGCCAGCAGCATCTTGATTTTCCCGTGGAGACAATCTGGATCGGGACTGAAAATATTCCGGAGCCTTCATCGCTTCCTAACTATACCGATGCCCTCTGGATCGCCCCGGGGTCGCCCTATAAAAATGATAACGCGGTATACCGTGCTATACAATGGGCGCGCGAAAATAATTTTCCGCTGCTGGGCACGTGTGGCGGCTTTCAGTATATGGTGGTTGAGTATGCTAAAAATGTTTTGGGTATAGCTGAGGCCAGTCACGAAGAAAGCGAGCCCGGTGCATCTCAACTGGTAATTACTAAACTCAGTTGCTCGCTGAAGGGACAACAGGAGGAGGTACTCATCACCGACAAAGATTCATGGCTATATACTGTTTTGAAGAAAGATGTTATTACCGGTTTCTTCAATTGCAATTATGGTGTTAATCCGGCCTATACGGATAAACTTCAACAGGCTCCGTTTGCATTCACAGCATTCTCTCGCAACGGTGAAGTACGCGGACTTGAATTGAAAGGACATCGTTTTTACAAAGGCACATTGTTTCAGCCTCCGCTGGATTCATCCCGGGAAAAACCGAATGCTTTGATTATGGATTTCTTTCGCTTGGTGAGGCGGTAATCGTTATCCGTTATGCGTGAATGATAGTTGTATACTATATATAACGCTTATATAGGTTCCCTTACAAAAGATATATATACTTATTACACACTTTTAAGATAGGCTTCCATTTTTGCACGATCGGTGAATTGCATTATCTGCAAACCATTTTTTTCATCCTTCGATTTATCTTTGATCTTATCTGCGGCAATCTTTGCAAAGATCTCAGACTTATCCATGAGCTGAACAACAACCGGATCTTTTCCATTAAGATGCTTTATCATCCCTGGAAGCATCTGGTCCACTACAAATCTTTGCGATTCAATACTGATAACGCCCATTTTGCGTATATCAGCCACAAATTTTATTGTTTGTACTTCCAGGAACGCCCGAAGCGCTGCAGTGTTAATAATTATAAACTGCTCATGATTAACTACCTTGTCTGTATACTCTAAAAACAATGTATTCAACTCAGAATGATAGTACACCCTGGCACTTCGGTTTTCAAAAAAAGTCTGCATTTAGAATTGATTTATTCTCTTAAAAATTTTCACATAGCTACTGCTTTTTAAGAGTGCAGGTACAGCAAGGTTTGGATTAACCTTACTTGCGTATTCTGGTATTTATAGATGGTTGTTGCTAACAGAAAATAGACGTTTTTTACTTCACTTCAAAAGCCGGTGACCCGGCTATATTCCTGAATGAATTAAATTGCTGTATTATCTTTTACCAGATAACGGGGTATAGTATATATACAACGCGTTGATTCGAATATTTTCATACATGAATACCATGAAGTGCACATTGCGACAGACTGCGAAAAAAAATATCAGATAAATCTCGCACTTCGTGTACGATATAACTGCTGTGTTGTGTCTAATACTTGTGACAGGCTGATAGAATATTTATTGATAATCCGAAACGCACTACGGCCGAGCTTAACTTATCGGCACGCATCAAGTAAATCCTAATGCAAAAGAAATTGCTCTATACCTGGTATATCACCGGAACATTGTAAAGGCAGCTCGCTATAGAAAAAAAAAGAAATTCCAGCTTTCCGGTGAGGAACACTGGAAAGTTTTATCAACGGGGGTACCGCGAAGCACCGGCCTCTTCGCGAATCTAAACTATAGCAAGCAGGCTATATCAGAGTAAAAGATCATAAATCAGTTTTGCTTTTAACAGTATTGCTTTTTATAGCACTCGTCTGCTGTGGAATAATTACCCAGCGAATAGCATCTTCCATCCTGTTGAAATAGCCAAAGGATACATCTTTATCGGCTTGCGCCATCATGTCTTCCATAGACATATTTGTAAAGACATCATCCGGAACTATGAATGCAGCTTTAGAATGTCCGGCTGCGACTGCTAATGGTCGCCATTCTTTTGCAGCCCAGGTCTGGTCGTCCTCCAGCAGAGCACCCAGGTTGATTACATCACAAACAACTCTGCCAGCTTTAAAATGCCGCACAGCGCCAAGTATGGCCATCATACCATCTCTGAACTCTTTTGAAGTAGGTGGTACCTTCGCGATTGATATTACAATGTGGTGAGCAGGATCGTACTTAACGGTTATATAGTCTGTATCAAAATAAATCTCCATGCTTATTCTTGTTAAAGAAATAAAAAGATATACAAAGTATATTTATCAGGTAAGAATGATGCATTTAAAATATATTACTTATCCGTACTATTCTTAAGCGCAGAGGTTCCTGTACTATTTCGCTGCTGCGGAATAACCACCCATCGTATAGCATCTTCCATTCTGTTAAAATAAGCTGATGATACATCCTTATCAGCTTTCGAAAGCATGTCATCCATAGACATGGTTGTGAAAACATCATCTGAGAGTATAAATGCGACTTTGGAATGTCCGGCAGGCACAGCCAATGCACGCCATTCTGTAGCAGCCCATGTCTGATCTTCTTCCAGAAGAGCACCCAGATTAACTACATCACTTACCATTCTACCCGCTTTAAAATGTTTCATGGCATCGAGCATCACCATCATACCATCTCTGAATTCTTTTGAAGTGGGAGGAAGATTCCACGTTACTATCAGGATGTGGTGAGTCGCATCGTATTTAACGGTTATGTAATCGGCATCAAAATATATTTCCATACAGGTTAATTTGTTAAATAAAAAAATCTTAATAATAATAAGCACTGTTTCGGATACAGCTGCTCAAAGATTAACCTAATTATGGAACAGACGTTAAATATCACATGGACAAAATTGTTCACAATTGTGAATGCATATAAAATGGGGTTAACGGCTACCGAGCAGCCCGGTAAAAATTCAGGCTATTGCCCGCCAGCATGTGCTGCTCCGTAAGTATACCCGGATGACGTGGTGCCTGTATACCTTTACCAAATTTTTGTGGTGCTATAAATATACGCGCTTCGTCCCATTGACATTTGTCAATAAACATAGCGAGCGTTGAAGCACCACCTTCTATAATTACCGACTGGATTTTTCTGCGGTATAAATCCTGTAAAAGATTAGGGATAAAATTACTCTCTTCGATCCGAACCAGCGAGAGGTTTTCATGCTCTTCATGTTTCAGAACATTATAGCAAAGTGTAAGTTGCTTTTTATCGAACAGATGCAGCTTAAGCGATAATTTGAGGTAACGATCTATTACCACGCGCACCGGGTTTCTGCCTGACCAATCGCGTACATTCAGTTGGGGATTGTCGTATGCGGCAGTGCGTGCGCCAACCAATATAGCATCTTCTTCTGTTCGCCACTTATGTACAAGCTGTCGCGCGTGTTCATTGCTGATCCACTTCGAATCAAAATTCTCGCGTGCTACAAATCCATCGGCTGTCTCGGCCCATTTCAGAATAATATGAGGACGATTCTTCTCCATGAATGTGAAGAATCTTTTATTGAGATCACGACCTTGCTTTTCAAGTATACCCGTTACTACTTCAATGCCGGCCGCGCGAAGTTTCTTTACGCCATTGCCTGCTACCAAAGGATTGGAGTCAAGATTGGCAATAACAACTTTCTTTACTTTATGCTCTATCAGCATATCGGCACACGGAGGTGTTTTACCGGTATGCGAACACGGCTCAAGGTTAACATATACTGTGCTGCGTTGCAGGAGACTTTTATCATCTACACTTCGTACAGCATTTACCTCGGCATGTGCTTCACCATATTTTTTATGCCAGCCTTCGCCTATAATTTTTCCTTCGTGCACAATGACAGAGCCTACCAACGGGTTGGGACTAACATGGCCCCTTCCGAGTTGCGCCAGTTCCAGCGTGCGCTGCATAAAAACTTCGTCAATATGGTGATCGTGTTTTATCATTGCCTTATACTTGCAAAGATTGTCAAGCTATGAAGAATTCCAAAACAGTCTTTCAGGATTTCATCGCGAATATTTCGCTGAAGGAAAGCCGCGATGAGATCAAGAGCATAGCACATCTTGTATTTGCTAAAATACTGGGGCTCGATCGCACCGATATCCTGGCGGCAAAACCGGTTGCACTTGAACCTGAACAGGAAGAAAAACTTTATGTTATTGCACAGCGCATTAACAAGCATGAACCTATTCAGTATATTTTAGGTGAAGCAGAATTTTTCGGCCGCTTGTTTAACGTAAACACCGCGGTGCTGATACCGCGACCCGAAACTGAATATCTTATTCACGAAATTCTGCACTATGGTAATCTTCAAAAAAAACACGATCTCAAAATTCTGGATATAGGGACCGGCAGTGGATGTATACCCATTACGCTGAAGAAAGAATTACCGGAAGCGTCCATCACAGCGACCGACATTAGTATAGATGCACTAACGGTAGCGAGAAACAATTCAATAATGCTCAATGCTCCCGTTGATTTTATACAGCACGATATTCTTACACAAGATATTCCGCTGGGTATGCTCGATGTTGTAGTAAGTAACCCTCCCTATATAGCACAAACGGAAGAAACTACCTTGAATAGCAACGTACTGCAGTATGAACCACACCTGGCCTTATTTGTTCCGGATGATGATGCATTGAAGTTCTACAAAGCTATTGCTATAAAAGCGCGCGAAGTTCTTGTTAGCGGTGGACTATTGATTGTAGAGATTAACGAACGCTTCGGCAACGAAACGGCTGCACTGTTAAAAGCAAATCATTACCATCCTGTAACGATCGTAAGAGATCTAGATGGTAAAGATCGCATTGTAAAAGGTATAGTATAACACGAAGTAAATTAGCTATGAAACTTGTTTCCTTTATCGGATCCGGAAATGTAGCCTGGCACCTCGCTCCGGCTTTAGACAATACCGATTTTGCCGTGCGCGAAGTATATAGCAGAAATCCTGAACATGCTGCTGCACTGGTGGATAAACTATATGAAGCGGATGTAAAAACTTCGCTTGATTTTTCCGACAGTCCTTCAAACATCTTTATCATTGCAGTTCCGGATGATGCCATTCAATCCATCGTACAGGAAATTATACTGCCCGATAATGCGATACTCGTTCATACCTCGGGCAGCCAGCCACTTGCTGCTTTAGGCTATGCCGCCATACCCGAAATTGGTGTGTTTTACCCGTTGCAGACTTTCAGTAAATCCAAAAAAGTAGATTTTACAGATATACCTATATTTGTTGAAAGTGAAAATGCTGTAACTGAAAAGCTGTTGCTCTCCATGGCAAAGGCTATCAGCAAAAATGTACACCAAATTACTTCACAAGAACGCAAAGCGATGCACATAGCAGCCGTATTCGCCTCCAACTTTACCAATCATATGTTGCTGATCGCGCAGCAGATCATGAAAGAAAATAACCTCAACTTTGAATGGTTAAAACCACTCGTTGCCGAGATGATCAACAAGAGTATATCCATTGGTCCTGAAAATGCGCAGACGGGCCCGGCCAGGCGCGGTGACTTTGAGATACTCGACCGTCATATGGAATTTCTACAGGCTGACGAACAGCGTGCAGAGATCTATAAAGTAATCAGCCAGCATATTATAGACCGGTATCATGGATAAGCAGTGTTCAGGAACGATGCTACATCTTTTACCCATTGCTGCTGATTAGACTTTGTAAATATATTGTGACCTATACCCGTATATACTTTTAGTTGTTTTCGGCCATTCAGGTTGGCGTATATCAAATCTGTTTCTTCGCGCGTAACGCGATCATCTTCTTCACCAAAGAGCAACAACACCGGGCACGAAACTGATTTTGCATACGCGGAAGGATTATGCGAAAAAGCCCAGTAACCATTCTGTACGCCACCCCAAAAACATAACAACGCTGCCATTGGCACAGCAGGTACGTGCATGAGTTCAAAACGCGCACACACCGTTTTATACAACGACCCGAACGGACACTCAAGAATAACAGACGATGCCGGCAATGTATAGTCATCCATCGCTTTTAGTATAGCCGCAGCACCCATCGAAGTACCGAAGAGTATAACATTTTTCGATTGCTTGCTTATATACTCAAAGCAGTCTTTTACCTGTATCGCTTCAGTATAGCCTATTGATGTACCATCGCCCGTAGAACCACCGGAGCCCATGAAGTCTACAAGTATGGTGCTATAGCCCAGCTTTCTAAACTCTTGAGCACGTGTGAGCAGCGATGATTTCTCTCCTGCATATCCATGAAACATAATTACCGTACCTTTTGCGCGAGGCACTTCCATTCGCCAGCACTCCAACTCATGTGTACTTATAATGCGAATGGTTTTATAAGGTATATCCGGAAGGCTTTTTGCTTCGGGGCGCGGATTGTCTACACCGGTAAAAAGAATTTTTGCTTTACTCCATATCGATAATTCTTTTGGATCTTGCGTTCGGGCGGAAGCAGTTGCACTGAAGTGTGTAAACGTGTAGGCATGCTGGAATGCCACAATGTTCATCATTATAAAAATCATTAAAAGTATCCAGCCAAGCCTGCGTTTAGTCATACCAATTCTGTTTCTCTNNTCTTCGCGTGGTGCGTTACAGAGTATAACCAGTAATATACCTTTATCCGGAATCGTAATATAGTTTGTAAGAAAACCGCCCTGGCTTCCCGGATGCCCTATACTTTTTATATCACTGCGGAGATCTCGTATAAACCACGACCATCCTATAAACGGTGGCTCACCTCCATCCCAGTTGTTGAATTGCTTTACCGTGCGAGCATCACGAATTGTTTCTGCTTTCAGAAATATAGCCTTCTGCAAGGCACGCTCATACAAGGCCAGTTCTTCAACGGAACTCCACACCCCTCCGTTGCCTGCTGCTGCAAATGTTGGTTCTTCGCCATAATCATCTTCCTGCCATTGCCCGTGATTCAATATATAGCCGTGCGAAACTCCGTGCTCCGGATGCGGCCCATCCGTTATTGTACTCGTCTTCATACCCGATGGGTTAAAAATATTCTCTTCTATGAAGCGTTGCCACGGCATGCCGCTCACTTTTTCAACGATCAATGCCAGTCCGTTAAAAGCCGGGTTGGAGTATTCAAAGTGTGAACCCGGTTCGAACAGGAGTGAATCTACCTGCATCTCGGGATACCAGTTCTCCTCGTCTTTTGCTGTGAGGTAAAAAACGGTGTCGTTTACAACGTGACGGTTATCCGGCAAACCCGATGTGTGCGTCAGCAAGTGCTTGATCTTTACCCTGGCGGCAATCGATTGATTTTTAAAGTCGGGAAAATACTTCAACAGACTGTCTTCTACGGATAACTTTCCCTGCTCTTGCAAGAGGAGAATAGCATTGGCCACAAACGTTTTGGACAGTGAGCCGAGGTTAAAAAGAGTTTTCGGAGTGATGGACTCGTTCGTAGTGATATCGGCCACACCATAACCCTTTGAAAAAATTATAGTGTCGTGCTTCATGATAAGAATAGCACCACCGGGTTCGTTAGAAGGAAAGTATGCTGCTGCGAACTTATCGATGGCATCAACGTTAATATTATTTTTTCGCGAAGCGCATGAAAACAGAAAGAAGAAAATAAATGTTATGTAAATTGTTCGCATCATTTTGAAAACCGTTAGGGGCAGTGAACCTGAAGATCAACATTTTTTTGGTTAGCCGGAAGCACTACCTTTGATATCAAATATAGATATACATGTTACAGTCGTTTAATACCCGCAGGCCCAGACGAAACAGAAAGAGTGAGGCCATTCGTGCTATGGTGGAGGAGACCCGTGTGACTACGGATGACTTGATCTTTCCTTTGTTTTTGCTGGATGGCAAGAATCAGAAAATTGAAGTGGGATCGATGCCCGGCATCTTCCGGTTTTCAACAGACCTTATGCTGAAGGAAGTGGAGGAATGTATGAAGCTCGGCATTCGTGCGTTCGATATATTTCCGGCAGTGGAAGATCAGTATAAAGACAAAACAGCAACGAAGAGTTACGACCCGGATTTCTTTTACCTCCGTGCACTGCGTGAAATAAAAAAACAATTTCCGGAAGTGTGTATCATGACCGATGTAGCGATGGATCCCTATAGCTCTGACGGACACGATGGTCTTGTGAAGGATGGAAAGATACTGAACGATGAGACACTGGAGATACTCGGCAGAATGGCACTGGCCCAGGCAGACACCGGTATTGATATACTCGGCCCTTCTGATATGATGGATGGTCGTGTAGGCTACCTGCGTGATGTTCTTGACAAGAATGGATTTACACAAGTATCCATCATGAGCTATACCGCTAAATATGCCAGTGGTTTTTACAATCCGTTTCGCGATGCACTGGACTCTGCACCTAAATTCGGAGACAAAAAAACGTACCAGATGAATCCTGCTAATCGCACGGAAGCATTGATCGAAGCACAACTTGATACGGAAGAAGGCGCAGATTTTCTAATGGTAAAGCCGGCACTTTCGTATCTGGATATAATCCGGTTATTAAAAGATAATTCATCTTTACCAATCGCTGCCTATAATGTTAGCGGAGAGTATTCGATGATAAAGGCTGCCGCGTTGAAAGGTTGGCTGGATGGTGAGCGTGTGATGAAGGAGACATTATTGAGTATGAAGCGGGCAGGAGCTGATATTATATTAACCTATTTCGCGAAAGAGTTCGCATCATTAAAGTAATATATAGTATATTGTGTTTATGGGCCGCAGAATTCTTCTCCTGATCTGTCTTGTGCTCGCCTCATTCGAGATGTATCCTCAAGCTATTCGTCTGGATAACAACGGACATGTAGATGTAAAGGGTGCGATCGGTCATTGGCGAGATGCTACCCATAAACTTACGTTAGAGGAAGTAAAGAGTATACAATTCGACTCACTAGCTCCTTCGAAGTCGCCTAACTTTGGTTTCGACCGCGCTACCCATTGGTTCAAGCTCACCATAACCAATGGGTCTGCCAACCAGGACTGGCTCATGGAGATTGCGTATGCTCCGTTAGACTTTATTGATTTTTATATGCTCACCGATTCTTCTTTGGTAGGCCAGCATAAAATTTCAGGAGACAGGCTCGCGATTGGTGTACGCGATGTAGCACACCGCCATCCGATTTTTTCATTTACTATACCGACCGGTGAAACAAGAACCATTTACCTGAAGGTAAGCACTATATCTTCCGTGCAACTGCCCATTACCATCTGGCGGCCTGATGCATTCTACGCTGCAAGCTATAATGTGCAGATTGTAAACGGGTTCTTTTACGGTGGCATGATACTGATGCTGCTATACCAGTTGTTCCTGTTCTTATCCGTTCGCGATCGCATTACGTTTTACTACGTGCTCACGCTGATGTCGATGGTAAATATAGTTGCGTTGTTTCAGGGGTATACTTTTTTCTATATATATCCGAGTCACCCGGGAATGAACGATATCTTCGCGATGTTCTCGGGGCCGGCATTCGTAGTAACGTCCACATTTCTGACGCGTTCATTTTTAAACCTGAAGAAGTTCAGTCCGTTGCTGGATAACCTCATGCAAATCAACATGACGCTGAATATACTGGCGGGTATATGCATGTTTGTTTTCTTTCCGAATATATCATACGAATACCATCACTACTTTATACTCATCCACTGCTTGCTAGCCTTGGTCAGTGCCGGGTACTGCTTCCTGAAAAATTATCGGTCTGCCCGTTACTACCTCCTTGCATGGGTTACCGTACTGATTGCAGCGGTTTTCTTTACCATCAGCAACCTCGGTTTTATACCGGGCTACCTCAGCACAAACTATAGTGGTCTTATGGTAGGCTGTATCATGCAAATGCTGTTTATATCTTTTGCGCTGGGCGATCGCTGGAATATACTTCGCAAGGAAAACCAGCTTGCCAAAGAGCTCGAATTAAAACGGGGTCAGGAAGAAAACGAACGTCTCGAACGTGAAGTACAACTCCGCATTGAGGAGATACAGCACAAGAGCGAAAAACTGGAAGAAGTAAACCGTGTAAAGGATAAATTATTCTCAGTCGTATCGCACGATATCAAAGGGCCACTCGGATCGCTGCAACTTGCTCTTTCACTTTTAAAATCAGGTGATGTAAGTAAAGATGAATTTCAAAATCTCGCCAAAGCACTTGAAGTACGCTTCAGTCAGACTACGGAGTTTATTGAAAATCTTTTACAATGGGCTACGCTTCAATTGAAAGGTGAGACGTATGATCCCGGATATCTTGATCTGTCGAGAACAGCAGAAGAAACTATATCATTGATGGAAGCCGAGCTGCGCAGAAAAGATATCAACGTTAAGAACAACCTCCATCAATCTTTACAGGCATACGCAGATTTGAATATGATTCGTTCTGTGCTGCGAAATTTACTTACCAATGCTATAAAATTCACCAGCTCCGGTGGTACTATTACCATAAATGCGATGCGCACCGATCAGCAGGTAATTTTATCGGTTGCTGATACGGGCGTGGGTATACCAGCAGCCAATCAGCACAGAATGTTTACACTGGGCAGTATAACTACACCGGGCACGAAACAAGAAAAAGGAACTGGCCTCGGACTTTTACTTTGCAAGGAGTTTGTAGAGAAGAATGGCGGCCGCATCTGGTTTGAAAGTGTGGAAGGTAAAGGAACTACATTTTACTTCTCGCTGCCCGAGAACCAGGGCAATGCCGAGTCCGTTGCAATCGCTTAGCATCGCGCTGATATACTATATATACATCAGGCTACTTCCAGCCGAAATCCAACACCGTGATAATTGACGATCTGTACGGCAGGGTCCTCTTTCAGATATTTTCGGAGCTTGGAGATAAAAACATCCATGCTGCGCCCCATGAAGTAGTCGTCATCACCCCATACCTCTTTCAGAATTTCTTCGCGCTTTAGTACGCGATGGCGATTATAGTATAGTAATTGAAGTACTTCAGCTTCTTTTTGTGTGAGCGTTTTTTCGCTTACGGGATTTCTGAGTGTAAGCGTGGTGTAGTCAAATTCATAACTACCAACGTGAAACTTCTTTAACTGCAGCGGTAATTCTTCCGAGCTTCTTCGCAGAAAAACTTCTATGCGGCACAGCAGTTCTTCCAGGCTAAAAGGCTTTGTTATATAGTCGTCAGCCCCCGTCTGGAAGCCCGTAAGCTTATCCTCCATCATCGCCTTCGCTGTCAGAAATAATATAGGTATATTCTTATTCTTCGTGCGCACATACTTTGCCAATGAAAAGCCGTCCTTCTTGGGCAACATCACATCGAATATACACAGTTGAAATGCCGAAGTATTAAACGTTTGCTCGGCAGCTTCACCATCGGTGCAGAGTGTAACATCATAACCCTTCAGGCTTAGATTGTCTTTAATAACGAAGCCCAGACTCGGGTCATCTTCAACCAATAGAATTCTTTTCATAGACGGTTACTGTTTAGTCAACTGGTAAAAAAAATCTGAACAAGCTTCCCTTCCCGACTTCACTCTGTAATGTAATGGTTCCACCATGTGCCTCAATAATTGTCTTCACGTAACTCAGTCCTAAACCAAAACCTTTTACATCATGAACATTGCCAGTGGGCACGCGAAAAAATTTTTGAAATACACGCTTATGATTTTCCGAACTTATACCTATACCGTTGTCTTGTAC
>DJFR01000132.1:0-988 GCA_002432545.1 Flammeovirgaceae bacterium UBA5867
CATGAAGATATGTATGCCATGACAAGCCTGGTGTGCGGCATCCTTCCAAAAGATAAACCGCGTTACCTGATGGGCGTTGGTACACCTGAAAATATTCTGGAGTGTATTGCATTGGGTATAGATATGTTCGACTGTGTAATGCCTACACGCAATGCGCGCAATGGCATGCTTTTTACAACGCAGGGAATAATAAACATCCGGAATGAAAAGTGGAAAGATGATCTTTCTCCGATCGATGCTATGCTGGGCGGCTACGTGAGTACATTTCACTCGAAAGCATATTTACGCCACCTGATCATTAACAAAGAAATTTTAGGCGCGCAAATTGCTTCCATCCATAACCTTACATTTTACCTTTGGCTGGTTAAGGAAGCGCGCAAGCAGATACTGGCAGGAACTTTTGCCGAATGGAAAAATAAAATGGTAAAGATTGTTTCTCAACGATTATAAAGAGCAACGATTACAAGCTGTATAAACGTGAGATATTTAACAGCATGCGCTAGACTATAGATATGAAACTACTGGACAAATATATTCTCAAACAGTTCCTCAGCACCTTCTTTTTTGTGGTGGTGATTCTGCTGGCAGTTATATCGGTTATTGATATGACTGACAAGATGGACAAGTTTGCGAAAGCGCAATTAACTTCCGGACAAATCTTTGGTTATTACCTCGACTTCATTCCGTGGATTGGTAGTCTGGTAACACCGATCACGATCTTCATTGCTACGGTATATGTATGCTCACGCATGGCGGGTCGCACGGAAGTAATTGCTATACTCAGTGCCGGTATATCTTTCAGAAGAATGATGCTGCCTTATTTTATGGGCTCACTCGTTATTGCAGCCCTCAGCTTTGCTCTCAACGGTTGGGTAATACCAAACTCCAACAAATCCAAACTTGCATTTGAAGTACAGTATCTCAAGAATAAATACTATTACGACAAGCAGAATATACATATACAGGTAGCCCCGGATGTATACCTGTA
>DJFR01000132.1:1075-19053 GCA_002432545.1 Flammeovirgaceae bacterium UBA5867
TTGTTACAACCGACTCTATAAAAACAGGTTCCACGCTTGATACTGCCCTCGTAATACATCCCAAAGAGTTTGAAAGCGACTATCGAAAATACGATGGTATGACGCTGAATGAACTTAACAAGTATATAAAAACACTTCGTTCGCGCGGCTCTACCGGCATAGAAGTATACGAGGTTGAAAAATATACCCGCTATACAGCACCCTTCACTATTTTTATATTGGTGTTTATGGGTGTGATTGTATCGTCACGAAAAAGTCGCGGAGGAACCGGCTTGCAAATTGCGCTTGGATTTTTACTCTCCTTCATCTTCATCTTGTTCTTTACACTCTTCCGTACCTTTGCTGAGAACGGATCTATGCCTCCTCAAATTTCGGTGTGGATCCCCAACATCATCTTTGGTATAATTTCACTCATCATGTATAAATACGTTCCTCGTTAAATGGCTTCGCGTAATGATTATCTGAAACTACACTTTATAGTTTTTCTTTGGGGTTTCTCTGCAATATTAGGCAAGCTGGTAACTATACCGGCTGTTGAAATGGTTTTTTATCGCGCGCTTATGGCCGTAGCCGGTATGGCTATTGTGATCGCTGCTACGAAGGGAACATTCGCTGTAACCGGAACACAATTCGTAAGACTTCTATTGATCGGTGCTGTTGTTGCCGTTCACTGGATGGCATTCTTCGGTTCAGCACGTGTGTCAAACGTATCGGTAAGTCTTGTGGGCTTTGCCACGAACTCATTGTGGGCCGCTTTACTCGAGCCGTGGTTCAATCGCACACGTATTAAAAAATTTGAGTTGCTGCTCGGGCTCGTTGTTATCTGCGGACTATATATCATCTTCTCGTTCGACTTCCAGTATAAATTAGGATTAGTGCTGGGTATACTGGCGGGCTTTACATCGGCACTGTTCTCTGTATTTAATGCCAAGTTTGTTCGCAGCATTCCCGCCTTCACGATAACGTTTTATGAAATGATCGGTGTATTTCTGTCTATCGGAGTATTTCTGCCGGTATATAAATACACCTGGGCAACGAATCATACCCTGCACCTGGCGCCTTCGTGGATGGATCTTCTGTATATAGGTCTACTCGCAGGCGTGTGCTCGGTATATGCATACTCTGTGGCCGTAGAGCTAATGAAAAAGATCAGCGTATTTTTATTACAGCTCACACTCAACCTTGAACCGCTCTATGGTATTGTTATGGCCATCATTGTATTTGGCAACCAGGAGAAAATGGGATTGAATTTTTACTTCGGCACGCTCATTATTCTGGGCGCAGTAGCGACTTACCCTATGCTAAAACGAAAGTACGATCACCTCTACGCAGCCAAAGAATAATCGCTTTTATTTCCATTATTCTTTCGTGATCTTCGCGGCCAAAGTTTACCTCTATGAAACAACTGCAGGCGGGTGTTTGGACGATCGCGTTCGTTCTTTTATGTGAGTTTACCGGATTTGCGCAGGCACAGCAACCACCCATTTCTCCTTCTCCATATTTTACGTACGGAAAAGGTCTCGGCATTACTTCGCCCGATAGTCTTTTTATGCTGAACATTCGCTTTCGTATGCAGAACAGGCTTGCATTTACTTCCGAAAGTGAAAGTGACCTGGATATCGCCAGTGTTGAAGCGAGAACCCGCAGGCTGCGCCTGCGCTTCGATGGATTTATCTATACTACGCGACTTACCTATCTCATTCAGCTCGCCTTTTCACGTGCGGATATGGATTATGATGATACGGGGTTTCCGAATGTGATTCGCGATGCCATGATCCAGTATAGTGTTAACGAACATTTTTCGATTGGACTGGGGCAGACTAAACTTCCGGGCAATCGTCAGCGTGTTAACTCTTCGGGGGACTTGCAACTTCCGGATCGCTCTATCGTAAACTCAACGTTCAACATCGATCGCGACTTTGGTGTACAGTTCTACTATAACAATGCTATACAGGGATTGAACTATGTATTGCGTGCTGCTATATCTTCCGGTGATGGTCGTAATATAACTTCATCCGATCGGGGCCTCGCCTATACCGGCAGATTGGAAGTATTACCCTTTGGTAAATTTACCAATGGTGGCGATTATTTTGAAGGCGATCTGGCACGTGAGCCCAAACCAAAAGTTTCATTCGGTATAACGTATTCAAACAATCAAAATGCTATACGCACCGGAGGCCAGCTCGGTAAGTTCTTATACGACTCGCGCGATATACAAACCAGCATGGCCGACTTTCTATTGAAGTATAACGGCTGGGCATTTTCAGCAGAATACTTAAGACGCACCGCGGTTGATCCCATCACCACCAACGAAGATGGCGACCAGCGCTTTGTATATGTTGGTCATGGACAGAATTTTCAGGGCAGCTATCTTTTCAAAAATAACTTTGAAGTTGCAGGTCGCTACTCACAGGTACGTCCGGACAACGACATTCAAACATTGGAAGAAAAGATACAGCAGTATACAATGGGTGTAACGAAATATATACGCGGCCATCGCTTGAAGCTGCAAAGCGACCTTACATACGAAAAGAACACCTGGCTCGAAGGTATGAACGCTGATCACAACAACTGGCAATTGCGTTTCCAGATCGAAGCAGGTATTTAATTCATACCATTACTTTATTATGGATAGAGATGTCCTAAACAACATCTCTATTTTTCTGAAACCATCTACGAATTATTTCGTAAAACACTTGCAGGTGTGAGCGATCGTGCTTAAACTTGTTCTACGAAATAGTTCGTACTATGGCAAAGAAAAACATAAAGCCAACTGAAAAAGAGTTGGAGATTCTGCAGGTATTGTGGGACAAAGGAGCTGTGTCGGTGCGTGAAGTTCATGATGCCATGGGCGGTGAAGATACCAATGGCTATACCACCATTCTGAAGTTGATGCAGATCATGCATGAAAAAGGATTAGTAACACGCCAAAAGAACGGCAAGCTTCATCTTTATAAAGCAGTGCCCTCATTGGAAAATACGCGCCAGCAGATTCTTGACAAGATGATTAATACGGTCTTTCAGGGATCAGCCGCGCAATTGGTGATGAGCGCACTTGGCAATAAAAAATCTTCGAAGGAAGAACTTAACGAAATCAAAAAATATCTCGAAAAACTGGAAGGAGGTGAATCATGACTATACCTGATTTTCTTTCATCATCAATCGCAGAAGCATTAGGATGGACGCTTGTTCATTCGCTTTGGCAAGGCTTGATTGTTACTGGCATTGTTGCCCTGCTGCTTAAAATTATACCCTCGCGTGCATCGGGCTACCGGTATGGAATTGCACTGGCAGGGCTCTTTATATTAGTATTGGCAACAGGCATCACCTTTACCAGTCTATATACCACCAAAAGTATACCCACTACTATATATACCTTTTCTCCCACGCAAAGTAATCTTCACGCAACCAATCAGGCACCCGTTAGTTTACTGGCAACTGCATATCAGTTTATGGATGCCAACATGAAATGGATTATAGCATGCTGGTTTATCGGGGCTCTTTTCTTTTTGTTGCGCGTAGTGGGAGGCAGTATATATGTATCAGCTCTGCGCAGAGAGTCACTCTCGATAGCTGACGAATGGAATAAGCGTCTTCAAACACTTGCAGCAGAACTCAACATTGAGCGATCTATAGCACTGGCACAATCGGCACGGATTCATGCTCCCGTAGTACTAGGGTATATCAAGCCGCTTATCATTATACCTACCGGTATGCTTAGCGGGCTTACCACAGATCAACTGGAAGCGATCTTCTTGCACGAGCTCGTACACATCAAACGACATGACTATATCGTGAACGTATTCCAGATGATTGTTGAAGCATTTCTATTCTTCAATCCCTTCGTATGGATGTTATCATCTGTTATTCGTAACGAACGCGAACATTGCTGCGATGATGCAGTGGTGAGTCGCACAGGTGATGCCAAATTATATGCAGCAGCATTGGTACAATTGGAAGAAGTAAGGCTTGAACAGGCAGGTATAGCATTATCGCTTGCCGAAAATAAAAATCTGTTACTCAAACGAATCAAAAGACTTATGGAAAAATCTGTAAAAAATTATTCTGGTCGCGACCGGATCATTCCGGTTGCGCTACTGGTGGTAGGATTGATGTGCGCATCGTGGTTAACGATGAGTCGTGCAGAAAAAGCAACGATCCGAAATATAGGAGATGATGAAAAGCAGGTACAAACCGATACCGTCATTAAAAACAAAAATAAAACTACAGGCTATTCACGAACGGTAATTACCACAACGGATGAAAACGGTGTTACACACGAAGAAGTAGTAGAGAGTACGGAGGATGATGTAGATGTGCTCGCTCCGTTAGCACCACTGGATGTTACCATGGAAATTCCTCCTATACCTGCATTCCCTGATTTTCCTGCATTTCCGGTGATGGATATGAATATGGCTATACATATTGATAGTATACCACCGGTTGCTCCTGTCTTTCATTGGAGCGATCATCAATGGGAGGAAGCTACGGGGGAGTTTGAAAAATCGTTCAAGGAAAAATTCAGTGAGTTCTACAAAGCACATGGAGAAGACTTCGACAAGATGATGGAAGAACTGAGAAGCAAGTATGATGAAAATAACCTGGATGAGATTCGTGTAGAATTAGATGAAATGAGATTATCGCAAAAGCTTGCAGCAGTTGAGCAGGAAGTAGCCGTGCGTGAAGAAGCTGTAGCAATGGTAGAGAAAGCAATGGCTGCCCAGGAAGAAAGCATGAAACGCTGGAATGAAGATATGCAACGCTGGGAGGAGAAACATGCACAGCAGATGCAGCGCCACGAGGAGAAAATGAAAGAGCACGAAGCAAATATGAAGAAGTTTGAAGCTGAACTTACCAAAGAACTCCTGAACGATGGCTATATAAAGAAAGATGAAAAGATTAAAGAGATAAACTGGAGCAAAGATGGTTCTATCAGAATCAACGGAAAAGAAATAAAGGATTCAAACAACAAGTATCAGAAACTCTACAAAAAATACCTGAACGAGAATGGGAACTTTAATTATATACATGTAGAGGAATAAGGAAGCTTCAGGTCAGATTAAACAAGGCTCGCTCGAAGTGACGTCAATGCACTGTCATTTCGAGCGAGCTTTTTTTGTTACAGCATGCAAACTTACCGCGAGAAATCCCGAAATAGAAGTCCTACACGTGGCTTCAGCTTTTCTCGACATATACTTTCTTCAAAGGGCTTCTAGCAGGAAGAGCACCACCAGATCATATATATAGCTCGTTTAATTAGCCAATGCGTTCTACGCCAAGTCCTGGTTTATCAGAACAATACATATATCCGTCTTTCAAAACAAAGCCACCTTTCACAACATCGCGTGCCAGGTCAAGACTTCCATCCAGATCGATATACTTGGTATTAGCGCATGAATACGCAGCATGCAGGGCAGCCGTTATACTCACAATACTTTCATCGTTACATCCCCAGAAGAGGTCTATACTTTCATGAAGCGCTATATCTGCAATTTTCAACGCCTGACTGATACCGCCACACTTCATCAACTTGATGTTAAAGATAGCAGCCGCTTTCGGAGGCTTTACAAGTTCTATAGCATCAGCCGGAGTAATGAGCGATTCATCTGCCGCCAGAACCTTTCTTACTTCTTTCGGTAAACCTTTCATCTCCGCTATATCATGTGCAGGCAAGGGTTGCTCGATCAGTTCGAGGTTCAGATCATAAGCACGGCCATATAATTCTATAGTCTGATGTACAGTATATCCCTGGTTAGCGTCTACTCGTATAACCACACCGTTGCCGAGCTCTTCGCGCAGCTTCATCAGGCGTTCTACATCTTCATCGAGGCTGTGGCCGAGTTTTACTTTCAACACTTTGAAGCCGCGCTGTATATAGTCTTTCGCTTCCTTCAATGTTTCTTCTACATTCTTTATACCGATGGTGTTAGACGTAGGAAGCTTCTTAATTTTCTGCCCGAGGAATTTAACCAGCGGCACATCCAGGTATTTCGTAAACACATCGTGCAAGGCTATATCAAGCGCAGCACGTGCCGATGGATTGTCCGGAAACTTCTTCCATACATCAAACGTCAGCTGATTGAATTCCCGAATGTCGCGCCCAATGAGGAACTCCAGATTTTTTTCTTCCAATGCTTCGAGGCATTGCTCAAGTGTCTCACCCACTACATATTCGCTGGGGTTGCCCGAGCCAATACCCGTTAAGCCGTTGTCGAGTGTAATCTCAACAAAAGCATTTCGTACTTCATCTACTGTTTTAAAAGCAATGGTATAGGGTTTGGTGTTGCCCAGGTCTACGCTCCAGACTTTTACTTCTTTAATCTTCGTCATGTATCGTTAATTTGAAAATCGAATTATAGGTTAAACCTGCGCAAGACTTTTCTTGATCAGTGTTTCAAATACCGGCACCAGGTTATCTACGCCATCTTCCAGCGGAAGCACTACCGGTATACCGAGCTGCGTTTCATATTGCTGTGCATACGCGCGCGCCTCCTGTTCATTCATCCGGGCTGTATTTATAGTAAGCGCTATAGTAGGCGCACCGTAGATGCGGATGAGTGCTATTTCATCTTTCGGATCGGCTATATAGGCCGGATAATACTCCATGTCTTTATACTGCTTGCGCGCGGGGTTGTGTTGCAATACAACGGCATCGGCATCCGCAGAAACAATCCACTCCGCTCCTGCCGGTCCGCTCGGGTTACGCAGTGATGATTGTCCTTCTATAAAAATGATGTCAGGTTTCTCTTCATGGTAGCATGTTACAACGGCATGCTCCATTTCGCCTGATATAAAATCATTCAAGGTAGAATCGAAAACAAAACCATGTTTAGCGCCCTGCATCCATCCGGTTTGCCCGGTATAGATCATCTCTGCCTTATAGCCAGCCTTGCGCATAGCCTCTACGAGAAATCGCGTTGTAGTTCGTTTTCCCAAAGCACAATCCGTTCCAAGCACCGCTATCTTCGGACATTTCACTTCTTTTATCTTGCCAGTCCAGAAGTGTAAGTCTCTAACTTTTTTCGGCTTGCGAACATCTATAATTTCTAGTCCTTTTTGTTTGGCGAGGTCTGCGAGTTCCGGTATATCCGATACATACTCATGCAGTCCGTTCACCAAACTATATCCGTTCTCCAATGCTTCTTTCAGCAAGGCGCGAAGTGAATCCGGAATTACGCCACCTTTGGTAGCAACACCCACCACACAGTACGAAGCTTTTTCAGGAGCGTTCTTACTGAAATCAGCGATGGATGCATAGATCGGAATATTTCGTTTATGGCCATCCAGTATTTCACCGGCATCCTTACCCGGATGTTTACTGTCGATGACGCCAACGATCGTAAAGCGATCTGTGCCGCGGATCAATCCGTGCGCAGTCTTAGAGCTGCCGGTGTCGAGGAATCCACCGGTAAGTACAATTGCGTTACTTTTTGTCATATTGATTTTAGCTTTCTGAAGGGCCGGAATTTCGCGCAATAAAGTGAGTTTTCAAAAGCTGTATCGATGATGAAAGCGAGTGGCGTGAATTTTGAGTAAATTTGAAAACAAACCTGACGTTTTATGAATGCTCGTATAGCCCTTTTCCTGGCGGCACTTGCCGTATGCGCAAGTTATACTGCCCAGGCACAGTCCATTATAGGCAAATGGCAACTCGTTAAACAAACCAGTTGCCTGGATGAAAACCTGGATACCAATGAAGAGACCGGTGTAGAAGAACTTGTTGATGATATGAAGAGCATGTCGGGCGCTACGCCACAAGTCATTCAGTTCAAAGATAAAAATGTAGCAGAAGAGAGTACACGCATTGTGAGCAAGAGTAAATCTTACAATTCGAAATCGCTGCTCTATAAATTCAATGGAGATGCGCTACATTTTCTGGATAAGAAGTCGCGCACGATACTGGAGAGCTTTACCGTAGAGAAATTTGAAGCCGATTCGCTGATCATATCCAATGCATCGCGCGCCTGCGAAACGAAAATTTTTGTGAGAATAAAATGATATCTTTATAGCTATGAAAGTTGCAGAGATTAAAAACGAAATTCAGAAGCTGGTGGAGACTGAGAATAATCCTGACATCCTCAATAATGTCTATGAAATTTTAGAGAAAGCCCAGCATGAAGCACGCATGAAGGAAGCGATAATAGAAGGTGCACTAAAAGCCGAAGAGGATATCAAAGCTGGTAGAGTTTATTCATCTGAAGAATTTAAAAAATTAATCAAGGATTATATAAAGCAGAAACGTTAGGTGAAGGTTATTTTTACGTTACACGCCAAAGAGAATTTACAACGATCCATTAACTTCCTTCGATTCCGCGGTATCCCAGAAGAAAAAATTGACGAAATAGTTGATGACCTTTTGTTCAAAATCGACTCGTTAGCAGAAAGACAATTTTTAGGACAATCTGAAGAATATCTAAGACCACAATCGAAACAGCATCGAAGACTTATCGAGGGATCTTACAAAATCATTTATTATGTAACTGACAATGCGGTTTACATAACAGATATTTTTGATTCGCGCCAGAATCCTACACAGATGAAAGGTTAATATTTTTCTTGCGTACCTTTGCACCCGTTATGGTGGAGACAGTTTCTAAACGCGATATACGAAAGCTTAAACTGGACGAATTAAAAGAATTTTTCGTGCAGCATGGAGAAAAAGCGTTCCGGGCACAGCAGGTGTACGAGTGGCTCTGGCATAAATCGGCCAAGAGTTTTGACCAAATGACGAACCTCTCCATAGGCCTGCGCGATATGCTGAAAGAGCATTTCACCATCAACCACATCAAGGTAGACCACATGCAGCGCAGTGCCGATGGCACTATAAAAAATGCTGTTACACTTTTTGATGGCATGGTGGTAGAGTCTGTACTGATTCCCACCGAAAAGCGCATCACTGCGTGTGTCTCTTCGCAGGTGGGCTGTAGCCTGGCTTGCAAGTTCTGCGCAACGGCACGGCTAAAGCGCCAGCGTAATTTGACACCGGATGAGATCTACGACCAGGTTGTGGCCATTAAAGAACAATCAGAATTATTTTTCGGTCGCCCGCTTACAAATATAGTCTTTATGGGGATGGGCGAACCGTTGCTGAACTATAGCAACGTGATCTCTGCCATCGACAAAATTACTTCGCAGAAAGGATTGAACATGGCATCGAAACGCATTACGGTTTCCACCGTGGGCGTTGCCAAGATGATAATGAAAATGGCAGACGATGGTGTAAAGTTTAACCTTGCTGTATCCCTACACGCTGCTTTGGACAAAACACGTTCAGCGATCATGCCGATCAACGATACCAATCCACTGAGTGAACTGGGCGATGCGCTCCGTTACTGGTACGATAAAACAAAACGAAAAGTTACCTACGAGTATGTTGTATGGAAAGGTATTAATGATACCGAAGAACACGCCAGAGCATTGCTGAAGTTCTGCAAGATCGTTCCTTCCAAAGTAAACCTCATCGAATACAACCCGATTGATGATGGTGAATTTCAACAGGCCTCCACGGAAGTGCTGGACATGTATATGCACATACTGGAAAGCCACGGTATAACTACACGCATACGGAAGAGCCGCGGTAAAGATATAGATGCTGCCTGCGGACAGCTGGCCAATAAATCGTAACCACGTACGACTATATTATAAACGGTGTATTGCGCGAGCTGATCAAACTTTGCATCTTTCAAGTCAAATTGTGTTCATATATGCAGGAAGAACTCATTCAGAATTTACGGGAAGCACTTAAGCTCTCTCCCCAAAATATACCCTTACGTTTAACACTGGCGGAGGCACTGCTCAACAGCAACCTGATGCAGGAGGCTGAAGCCGAGTATAAAATTGTACTCGAAGCCGAGCCACAAAATATACAGGCCAAATCCGGGCTTGCTAAAATTTACTTTGCACAGCAGAAATACTCTACAGCCATTGTTATCCTGGAAGATCTCATTGAGCTGAAGCCAAACGATGTAAGTCTGCTGATGTTGCTGAGTCGTTCGTTGCTGCGAAATGAAGAACGTAACAAAGCTATAGATTACTATAAGCAAGCGCTGCAGCTGAACCCTTCGCTGCTGGATGAAGAATTAGATCAGCAACTGCGCAAACCATCGGCTGCCCCTAAAGGAGAAGTCGAGGAACTGCTTGATTCCATTGAGAAGGAAGTGCGCAACATGGAACGCCCCACCATTAACTTTGATGATGTGGGTGGCATGAACAAAGTAAAGGAAGAGATCAAGATAAAGATTATACAACCCATGCTTCACCCCGAGCTATACAAAGCGTATGGCAAAAAGGTTGGCGGTGGTATACTACTGTACGGGCCTCCGGGATGTGGCAAAACACATCTAGCGCGCGCTACGGCCGGGCAGATCAACGCCAGCTTTATATCGGTAGGTATACATGATGTGCTCGATATGTGGATGGGACAAAGTGAAAGTAAACTTCACCAGCTTTTTGATCTGGCACGAAGAAGAACTCCCTGCGTTTTATTTTTTGATGAGATTGATGCACTCGGTGCCAGTCGCTCGGACATGCGCCATTCATCCAGCAAAACACTAATCAACCAGTTTCTTACAGAGATGGATGGGATCGATGCTTCCAACGATGGTGTTCTTATACTCGGTGCCACCAATGCTCCATGGCATCTCGATGGAGCCTTCAGAAGACCGGGAAGATTTGACAGAATTGTTTTTGTACAGCCTCCGGATACAGAAGGAAGAAATTCTATTCTGAAAATATTATTAAAAGATAAACCGCTCGACACTATAGATTATGCTGCACTTGCTAAACAGACTGCTGATTTTTCAGGAGCTGATTTGCGTGCCGTGATTGATATAGCGATCGAAGAAAAACTGAGAGAGTCGTTTGAGAAAGGTATCCCCCAGCCTATACGCACCAAAGATCTGCTCGCTTCACTCAAGCAAGTTAAGCCTTCTACAAAAGAGTGGTTTAACACAGCCCGTAACTATGCGTTGTATGCAAATGATTCAGGACTATACGATGAAATTCTGGAGTATTTAAAAATCAAGAAATGATCTACCCGCAATTAGAAAGAGCGCAGCAGCTTGTTAACCAGCAACGCTATAAAGATGCCGAAACCGAACTTCGATCTATACTGGCAAGTGATCCTAACAATACACTGGCGCTCGCGTTGTTCGCTATATGTCTCTCTGAACTTGATAAACAAACAGAAGCACTCCAGGTAATTCAAAGTGCTATCAGTCGCGAGCCCGATAACGACTACCTGCTATACCTGCAGGCGTTATTCTATTTTAAAAGTGAGAACATTAAGGAGGCTGAGAAATTTATCCGTAATGCTATAGCATACGATCCGCACAATGCTGATTATTTTGGATTACTCGCTACCATCAAGGTAAACCAGAAAGAATGGAACGAAGCACTCGAGTTTGCTAATAAAGGACTGGAGACCGATCCTGATAATTTGCAATGCCTCAACATGCGCTCTACGGCTTTATACAAGCTCGACAAAAAAGAGGAAGCATACTCCGCGATACAGGAAGCATTGAATAAAAATCCGGAGAACGAGTTAACACATACCAATCTCGGCTGGAGTCTACTGGAAAAAGGAGATCACAAAAAAGCACTCGAACATTTTCGCGAAGCGCTAAAGATCAACCCTAACCACACCTATGCTAAAGCAGGTCTTGTTGAAGCATTGAAAGCGCGTTACTGGTTTTATCGCATCTTTCTCCGGTATGCATTCTGGATTTCAAACTTTAAAGGCCAGGGGCAGTGGGCCATCATCATTGGTCTATATATAGGTGTACGTGTGTTACGGGGTGCCGCTGACAGCAATCCGCAGCTGGGGCTGTTACTATACCCGATTATATACCTCTATACAGCCTTCGCGCTTTCCACGTGGGTTATTACACCGCTCTCTAATTTATTTCTGCGCTTGAATGTATACGGACGCTATGCGCTTACAGAAGACGAAACAGCTTCATCCAACTTTGTAGGTATAGCATTTGGATTGAGTGTTATCGGATTTATAGCGGCATTATTCACAGGCGATTTTCTGTTTATGATGCTTGGCTTTTTCGGTATAGCCATGATGATTCCATTATCCTCCATGTATCAACCGCGAAAACAGAGTTCCCGAACTATACTCATTATCTATACCGTTGGACTGGCTTTTGTCGGTATTGGCGCTATGTATGAATATATAGCCACCGGCAGCATGGGAGTACTGGCAAATGTATTCATCTTCGGTGTGCTTATCTACCAGTGGGTGGCCAATGCTATGATTATCCGCTAAACGATTATTGTTTTTTGCTGGCGTTGAAGAGTTTATCCTTTTCCTCTTTGGTTAAACTCTCGTAGCCGCCATCCGAAATCTTATCGAGTATAGCATCAATCTCTGCCTGTGAGATAGAAGGTCCTTTTTGTTTCGGTGCAGATTTAGCCGAAGCATTTTCATTACGATACGACACCTTCACCCGGAGGCGTGGCTTAAAAAGTCCTTTAAAAAAATCTATTGTTGCTGTAATCCAGGCTCCCCAGTTCGAGCCGGCCTGCAGTTGTTTGATATATACAAAGCCAATCAGTGCTCCACCAAGGTGAGCCACATTTCCGCCTGCGTTTGATCCAACAGATAACAGAAAAGACACAGCGATATAAAATGCTGCTATATATTTGATTCGGATCGGCCCGAGAAACAACAAAAAGAAAGTATACTCAGGCAACAGAGTAGCTGCTGCCGTAACAACCGCATATACTGCTGCCGATGAGCCAACCAACGTACTGGGTTGTTGCATGAAAAACGGAATTGTGTTATACAGTAACAAGTATAAAACTCCTCCACTTAATCCGCCAAGCACATATACGCTAACCAGCTTATCACTTCCCAGGTATTCTACAAACAGTTTCGCGAACCAATAAAACACAAGGAGATTAAAAAAGATATGACCTATACCTACATCACTGACCTCGTAGTTATAGTGGTGAGCAAACGCATATGTAATCAGCGTCCACGGCTTCGTAATAAATTCTGAGAATACCGATGGCAGTGTAAACTGATCGTATACAATCTGAAATATTGGTTGCGTCTGAGAAATTTTAGCAACAACAAACAAAACGCCCAGTGCTAAAAAGATAACTATATTAATAATTATCAATTGTACATGGGCATTGTTATACCGGCTAAACGCGTTCTTAAAATCTTCAAACATAAGTTTACTAGTCTCTCAAAAGCCCTAATCTTAAAACTAAAAATCCAACAACGGCTCCTCCAAAGTGCGCAAAGTGAGCAACCTGACCACTGGTATCCATCATGTAGGCAAATACACCTAAAATCAATGCCAGATACTTAGCCTTTACAGCGACTGGAGGTATAATTAATTGAACTTCCATGTTTGGATATAAAAAACCAAAGGCCAGTAACATACCATAAATTGCTCCCGATGCACCAACCATACTTCCGCCACTCATGGGATTCAATAAAATCTCAATTAACAAGTATACTACTGCAGCACCTATTCCGGTTATGAGAAAATACGAAAGAAATCTTTTAAAGCCCCACACCATTTCAAGTTGTGCTCCTAAAAATGCAAACGTAAACATGTTGAAGAACAAGTGTCCTGCGCTACCATGAGCAAACATATAGGTAAACAACTGATACGGTTTGAATAGATCTGTACTGATCTTCCAAAGAGCCAATCTCTCAGTCAGATAAAATCCCGGAAATATTTTATCGAGAATAAAAACCGCGACACATATAAAAATCAAATTTTTAACAACCGGAGTTAGTCTGAACATATAGTAATTTAATTAATCAATTAATTACTCCAGCATGAGCCAGAGGTTATCGAAAATAACTTTCAATTTTATTCAATTCAAAAATAAAAAATGTCGGTTTACCATCCGGTGAGTAGTTTGATGTTGAACACGCAAACAAACTATCTACCAGTGCCTGCATTTCTTCGCGCACCAGCGGCTGTCCGGTTTTAATGGAAGCACGCCTCGCCAACGCCCGCGCCAGGTTTTCCTGCAGCGGCAATGCCAGCTCCGACTGATTTACTTTAAACTGTTCGATCAATCCTTCGAACAATTCCTTTTCATTGCCGGTCTGCACATTTGCCGGCACGCCATTTACTACCAGCGTATTTTTTCCGAACACATCAAACCGAAATCCCAGTGCTTCAATCTCCTGCTGCATCTCCAGTGCTAACGCAAAATCGGCAGCACTAAATGTAATCGCCTGCGGAAATAAGCTCTGCTGACTTTGTCCGGATTTATTTTTAAGCTGGTTCAAAAACTTTTCAAATAGTATACGTTCATGTGCAGCCTGTTGGTCTATAATCATCATGCCAGACCGCACTTGTTTAACGACATACCGCGCATGAAGTTGGAACAAAGCCTTCTCTTCTGTTGCAGTCGCAGGTGTTGTTTGATTTATTGCACTTTCAAAACGCAACGTCTGCACAGCCGGTATTTCAATTTCATCCTGCTGTTTTACCACTACCGGTTTTACTTCAGGAGATTCGTATAATTTTTCCCAGTTCTCACTATTCGAACGATGCAGAGCTGTACTGAACCGTTCTTCAAAATAAACCTGCTTCGACTGGCTGTTGGCATTGTTAAGCTTGGTTATAAAATTAACATCGGCATTAAAATCTATAGCCGGTGTTAAGTTGTGCGAACCAATGGCTTGTCGCACCGCGGCACGTACTACAGCATATACCGCGCGTTCATCATCAAACTTGATTTCGGTTTTGGTAGGATGAACGTTAACATCTATATGTTTCGGATCGATCTCGATGAAGAGTACATAGAATGGAAAACTGTTCTCGACAATCAATCCTTCAAAAGCATTCATTACCGCGTGGTTCAGATAATTACTGCGGATGAACCTGCGATTCACAAATAAAAATTGTTCGCCACGGGTTTTACGGGCAAAGTCCGGCTTGCCTACATAGCCTGTTACCTTTACCGTATCGGTTTCTTCCTGGCATGTAGCCAGTTGTTCTTTGTATGATTTACCGAAGAGACTTACTACGCGTTGACTCAGTTTCGTTGCCGGCAAATCATATATCTGCTCATCGTTCTGTATAAACGAAAATGTAATTTCCGGATGCGCCAATGCCAACCGCTGAAACTCATCGATGATGTGCTTCAACTCTACCGGGTTTGACTTCAAAAAATTTCTGCGGGCCGGTATATTATAGAAAAGATTTTTTACACTGATGCTCGTTCCTTTTTCACAGGCAACAGGCTCCTGCTTTTTTATATCCGAACCTTCCACCACTATACATGTTCCCAATTCCTGGTCAGCAGGGCGTGTCTTCAACTCAACCTGCGCCACGGCAGCAATTGAAGCGAGTGCTTCACCACGAAAGCCCATGGTATACAGTTCAAAAAGATCTTCCGCCTTTCTGATCTTGGAAGTTGCATGTCGCTCGAGACTCAGACGTGCATCCGTCTCCGACATACCAATGCCATCATCAATTACCTGTAACAGAGTTTTACCGGCTTCTTTAATGATGAGCTTGATAGTTTTTGCACCGGCATCAATGGAATTCTCCATCAATTCTTTAACAGCAGATGCCGGACGCTGCACAACCTCACCAGCAGCAATCTGGTTTGCAATAGAATCGGGTAATAGCTGAATGATGTCGGGCATGAATGCAATCTTGCAAATTGTGGAAATACAAAGGTGCTAAATTTTATAAAAGGATTCGCCAGATTTTTAGATCTGACCGGTGAAATGTTGAGTGGAATTTACCGTTAAAAATTTAACCATTAACTTCGCTCACGAAAGTTGGCTTGTCGCTCCATTTTTTAAACTTCAGTAACCGGATGATTAAGAAGGCCCTCAGTCTTTGTACGCTTTTATTTTGTTTCGTTTCAACATTCGCCCAGCTCAGTCGCGAGGCGTGGGTTGACAGCGTTTTCAATTCGCTGAACACCAACCGGAAGATCGGCCAGTTGTTTATGGTGCAGGTACCTACACAAGGCGATGCTGCCGCGATGAACGAGGTGCGATCGAAAATAAAAAATGAACAGGTTGGAGGATTGATCCTTACGGGAGGTAATCCGTTACAACTGGCAAACCAGGTTCGTACGTTTCAGGAGCAAACCGATATACCGCTGTTTGTTTCGCAGGATGCTGAAGGCGGGCTGGGCATGAGTATAGATAGCACGATTACCTATCCATCGCCACTGGTGCTCGGTGCTATACGAAATGATTCACTGCTATATGAACTCGGCCGCGCTATAGCACAGCAATTAAAAATGGTGGGAGTAAATTTAAGCTTTGCACCTACGGTGGAGTTGAATGCATCTTCTACGTTTCGTTACCAGTCTTTCGGGGAAAATAAATATCGTATCACCAACAAAGCAATTGCCTTTATGAAGGGCATGACGGATGAGCAGGTGCTTACATGTGTGAAGAATTTTCCTGTACAGAGCATTACGATAACCGATGTACAAAAAGACTGGCCCATTATACAGCCAACTGTTGATACCGCACAGGTATATACTTTTCGCAAGCTTTTCGAAAACAGGTTAACGGGTTTTATACCCAGCAGCACCGAATTGCCCTTGTTCTATACCAACATGAACCTGGCGCGCAAAAATAATTTCACGTCACAGATGTTGTCGTCACTGTTCATTGGCAATTGGGTAAAGAAAAATATGAATTACCAGGGACTTGCTTTTGCAGACCTGCGCAACGTGCCGCCTATACAGGAAAAGAACAGCGAAGGACTTGGTTCGCTCTATGCACTCCAGGCCGGCAACGACATTATTTTATATCCGCAGGATATAAACAACGCTATACGAAAGATCAGAAGACAGGTACGCAGAGACAAAGAACTGGAAGAGCAGCTTAACAACAGTGTAAAGAAAATTCTGGCAGCCAAATACGATGCAGGGCTGTGGAGAAAAAGTACGATCAACACCGATAATCTTTTACTGAAACTCAATTCGCCACAGGCCCAACTGCTCAATAAAAAATTGCAACAGGCTGCTATTACTGTATTAAAAAACAGCGACAATGTATTGCCGGTATCAGTACTAGACAACAAACAGTTTATCTATATAACCAGCGACACTACACAAAAGCCTGATGAGCTATACCATTACCTTTCGCGCTATGTACATGCGGAACGTTATGCACTGCACCAGCAAGGCACACTCACAACACTGGCTGCCAGCAAACAACCCCTAACGTGTATTATAGGTATATATCCGCAAACAACTCCCGAGAAATTAGCAGAGCTAAAAAAAGTATTAGAGCTCTTTCGTAAACATCCTGTAATCTTATGCGATTTCGGTAATGAAGAATTTCTTCGTACAGCCGCTCAGTACCCTACCGTAATTACAGCCTATACCAACACATTGGAAATGCTGGAGACAATGCCGCAGGTAATTTTCGGAGGACTTACGGCCGATGCCTTGTTGCCTATGAAAATCAGTGATCAACTGCAAACCGGCACCGGAAATATAGTACCCGCTATAGATCGCCTGGTATACTCTACTCCGGAAGATGCCGGTATGGACAGTCGTATGCTCAGCAAGATCGACAGCATCGCCAAAGAAGCGATCCGAAATATGGCAACACCGGGATGCCAGGTATTGGTAGCCCGCAACGGCAAAGTAGTATATGATAAATCTTTCGGATACCTAACGTACGAGAAAAAGACAGCCGTTACAGAAAACACTATATATGATCTGGCATCGCTTACCAAAGTATCGGCAACACTGCAGGCTACCATGTTTATGTATGAGAAGGGATTGATAGACCTGAACAAAAAAGCTTCTTTCTATTTACCCGAACTGCGTAACAGTAACAAGAGAGACATCACCATCATTGATATGCTTACGCACCAGGCGGGGCTCGCACCATTTATTCCGTTGTGGCCACAAACCATGAAGGACACTACATTTCTGCCGCAGTTTTATAGTCGCAAGCGCGATGCTGTACATCCGTTCCCCGTTGCTCCCGGACTATATGGTTCGCAGGC
>DJFR01000132.1:19083-24351 GCA_002432545.1 Flammeovirgaceae bacterium UBA5867
CGCGTGTTGAATCAGCCACTGGATGATTTTCTGCAGCAGAATTTTTATGAACCGCTCGGTGCTTATACCACGCGCTTCAACCCTACTGACAATCAACTTTCAGTACAAGCTATAGCACCAACCGAGTTCGACAAGATATACCGCAAAAAAATGATAGCCGGAACCGTGCATGATGAACGTGCTGCCATGATGGGCGGTGTGAGCGGACATGCCGGGCTCTTTAGCAGTGCGCTTGATCTAGCCAAGCTCGGACAAATGCTTTTGCAGGAAGGTAAATATGGTGGCTATCAATACTATAAACCTGAAACAGTGCGCACGTTTGCTACCAAAATGTATAAAGGCCGGAGAGCTATAGGTTGGGACAGGCCCGTGCAGAGCGAATGGAACAGCCCTACATCGTTAACCGCGTCTCCCCTCACGTACGGACACACCGGCTTTACCGGCACATGTATGTGGATTGATCCGGAGTTCAACCTGGTTTATATATTTTTGTCGAACCGGGTATACCCTGATCGTAACACCCGGCTCATATCGAGCAACATACGGTCGCGTATACAGGATGTCGTTTATCAATCGATCTTTAATTATTGCCTGCATTCACAATAAATTAACAAAATGTAAGAAACTTACGGTATCTGAAAAAGGTTAATGCATGTAACAAAACCAACCACCAGTGGAACAGATTAAAATAGGTATTGTATGTTACCCTACCTTCGGGGGAAGCGGTGTAGTCGCTACAGAATTAGGAAAAGCACTCGCCCAGGAAGGACACAAAGTTCACTTTATAACGTACTCACAACCCACCCGGCTCGACTTTCTGAATGAAAATCTTTACTACCACGAAGTTGATTTCCGGTCATACCCGCTCTTTGAATTTCAACCGTACGAACTTGCACTGGCCAGTAAAATGGTAAGTGTTGTAAAGAACGAGAAGCTCGACCTGCTGCATGTACACTATGCTATACCACACGCTTCGGCTGCCTATATGGCCAAGCAGATACTTCGCTCACAGGGAATTTATATACCGGTAGTAACAACCTTGCACGGTACGGATATAACACTGGTGGGTAAAGATCCATCCTACGAACCCGTAGTTACCTTTAGTATAAATCAGTCAGACGGAGTAACGGCCGTATCCGAAGATCTCAAACGCGAAACATTTCAATACTTTCAGATACTGAATGACATAGAAGTAATACCGAACTTCATCGATCTTGAAAAATTCAAGAAGCAAAAGAAAGATCATTTCAAAAAAGCGATCTGTCCGAATGGTGAATCGCTTGTTGTACATACTTCCAACTTCCGCAAGGTTAAGCGTATACCGGATGTTATACAGATCTTCGCCAACGTACGCAGAGAGATACCAGCCAAGTTGTTAATGATTGGTGACGGCCCCGAACGTAATCATGCCGAAAAGATGTGCCGCGAACTGGGTATATGTGACGATATACGTTTTCTCGGTAAACTTGAAGCGGTAGAAGAAGTACTGTCGGTAGCCGATCTCTTTCTGATGCCTTCTGAAAAAGAGAGCTTTGGTTTAGCAGCACTCGAAGCGATGGCCTGTGAAGTTCCGGTTATATCTACCAACACCGGAGGTTTACCGGAGCTGAATGTTCAGGGTGTTACAGGGTTTATGAGTCCCGTTGGAGATGTGGAAGATATGACACGTAAATCACTGTTTGTCCTCGATCCGAATAACCTTCCACGCTTTAAAGAGAACGCATTGAAGCGGGCACAAGAATTTGATATCAGCAAAATATTGCCGGTATATGAAAACTACTATCAAAAAATACTGATAAAATCGGCAGCAAAATCCACAGTATAACCGTTAAATATATTTGTACGAGAGTTCTGTGGTTATAATTTCGCACGAAAGTTGACTAACGGTATGGAAGCAGAGGTACTACCTAAAAACAAAGGGACAAAACAGCTTTTTAAAAATCCTGTACTCGAGAAGTTGTCACGTACACATATATCTGTCCCCCTCACTATCTTTTTCCTATACTCTTCAGTTTTATTATACTGGAGTGTTACGCATACATCGCTTGATGTTATTACAACGGTAGGGTTATTCGCCCTGGGTGTAGTAACGTTTACATGGGTAGAGTATATAACACACCGTCATCTTTTTCACATGCAAACCTATACCAAGCTTCGCGAGAAGTTACAGTATACATTGCATGGTGTTCACCACGAATTTCCAAAAGACAAAGACCGGTTGGCGATGCCTCCGCTGTTAAGTATTACGATCGCAACGGTGTTGCTACTGCTGTTACGACTGGTGATCGGTGATTTTGTTTTTGCGTTCCTCCCCGGATTTTTGGTAGGCTATGCAGGATACTTATCGGTACACTATATGGTGCATGCTTATCAGCCGCCTAAAAATTTCTTTAAAGTGTTATGGATAAACCATAGCGTACATCACTATAAAGATGGAGAGGTAGTGTTTGGAGTTTCGTCTCCGCTGTGGGACTATATATATGGCACGATGCGCGACAAGCGACCATCGTAAGCTGGCGCTAAAAAATAAACAGCCATCCCGGATTTCAGGATGGCTTATTTATTTCAGGTAATTGATTAGGTAAAGGTATAAAAACGTTAAATGCGAGTTTCTTTTTCAACTTTTACAACTCCTTTTTTCTGAGGTTTCTTGGCATACGTAGGACACGTATGAAAACCACAGGAAGAAAGAACGATAGCCAGCACAGAGAATATAGCTACAGATTTTTTCATACAAGTCAGGATTAAAATTGTTGTTCAAAGGTATATAAGTCCGTTAAACGGCACTTTTCGATTCTCGCAGAATTCTTACATAGATGGAGAATCTTTTGGAAAATTAAATTTTGAAGCAGAAACAGAAACCCGAAATTAATGGTTTAGAGAAGTATACTCAGACAGATATGCTCGGATACAGATTCTCAAAATANNATCCTGATCACTTCAGGAAATGTTTCTGAGGCCCTTCAATGGCTTACCGAAGTTGACAGGCAATATGGTTTAACCAATGATAAATATGGTATCGGTGATTTTATAGACGACTTAAAACGAAACGGTTACATCACCGATGAAGGCCCGCGCGGTGAGTTCAAGCTCAAAGCCAAGAGCGAGCAAAACTTACGTCAGTCGGCACTGGAAGAGATATTTGGTAAACTAAAAAAGACAAAACAGGGAGAACATAATACATCGCACAGCGGTCGCGGTGACGAACAGACTACTGAAAGACGTGATTACGAATTTGGTGATACACTCGAACAAATATCTGTAACCGATTCACTGCGAAACGCACAGATCAATCACGGTCTTGATAATTTCTTCATGACAGAAGAAGATCTGGAGGTAATGGAGAGTGAGTATAAAACACAAACCTCCACCGTACTCATGATTGATATATCGCACTCCATGATCCTGTATGGAGAAGATCGCATCACGCCTGCTAAAAAGGTAGCGATGGCACTGGCCGAACTCATCACCAAGAAGTATCCGAAAGACACACTGGATATACTTGTATTTGGTGATGATGCGTGGCAGATCGAAATCAAAGATTTACCCTACCTGCAGGTTGGGCCGTATCATACCAATACCGTGGCAGGTCTTGAACTGGCGATGGACATTTTACGCAGACGCAAAAATGCCAACAAGCAGATCTTCATGATCACCGATGGAAAGCCAACGTGTATTAAGCAAGGTATAAAGTACTATAAGAATGCCTTCGGACTTGATCAGAAGATTTTGAGCACGACACTTAACCTGGCCGGGCAACTCAGAAAATTAAAAATACCCGTTACTACTTTTATGATCGCTACAGACCCTTACCTGAAATCATTTGTGCGCGAATTTACAAAGGCCAACAATGGAAACGCCTACTATAGCAGCCTGGAAGGTCTCGGAAATCTTGTGTTTGAAGATTTCAAAAGAAACAGGACCAAGAATTTATAATCAACTGCCGATATATACTTCGGCTCACCCTTTTTGAATTACACATACTATGCATCATACATCTGTTAAAACCCTCGGAGAACTAAAAAAGACTGGCTATACATCGCGCTCTACAAAAGATGAGCTTCGCGAAAATCTTATCAAAAGACTCCGCAATAAAGAAACTGTATTTGAAGGTATATGGGGTTACGAAGAAACCGTAATTCCTGATCTGGAACGTGCTATACTGGCGGGCCATGATGTAAACTTGCTTGGTTTACGTGGCCAGGCTAAAACAAGATTGGCGCGCCTCATGATAAAACTGCTGGATGAATATATACCGTATATAGAAGGCTCTGAACTGAACGATGACCCGCTCGATCCTATATCGCGTTACGGTAAAGATAAAGTTCAGGAACTGGGCGATGCCACACCGATAGCGTGGCTGCACCGCGATGAACGCTATACAGAAAAACTGGCAACACCCGATGTATCCATTGCCGATCTTATTGGTGATGTTGATCCTATAAAAGCAGCAACATTAAAACTGCCCTATTCGGATGAACGCGTGATTCACTTCGGATTAATACCACGCTCGAACCGAAGTATATTTGTAATTAACGAATTGCCCGACTTGCAGGCACGCATACAGGTAGCACTGTTTAATATACTACAGGAAGGCGACATCCAGATACGCGGCTTCAAAATACGCATGCCGCTGGATATACAGTTTGTATTTACCGCCAACCCGGAGGACTATACCAACCGTGGTAGTATAGTTACTCCGTTGAAAGACCGTATCGATAGCCAGATCATTACACACTATCCGAAAACGTTGGATATAGGTAAACGCATTACGCAACAGGAAGCGCGCCTCAAAGAAGAGCAGCGAAGCGCTGTAACGGTAAATGAGATTGCGAAAGACCTGATTGAACAGATTGCCTTTGAAGCACGCAAGAGCGAATATGTAGATGCCAAGAGTGGTGTATCCGCTCGCTTAACTATATCTGCATACGAAAATCTGGTTGCAGCTGCCGAGCGCAGAACAATTATCAACCAGGAGAAGAGCACCGCTATTCGTGTAGCAGACTTCATTGGTGTAGTGCCGGCTATAACCGGTAAAGTAGAACTGGTATATGAAGGCGAACAGGAAGGCCCCGGTATAGTAGCACAGAATCTTATCGGTAAAGCATTGCGTACACAGTTTCTGAATTACTTCCCGGATCCTGATAAGTTCAGAAAACAAAAAGAAAAAAGTCCGTATAAAAAAGTAGCCGATTGGTTTGGCGAAGGCAATACGGTAGACCTGCTCCATAACATGCAACAAAGTGAATTTGAAAAATCACTGAAGTC
>DJFR01000132.1:24420-37106 GCA_002432545.1 Flammeovirgaceae bacterium UBA5867
CTTCAATTCAAAGATCTGCTCAGCAGTATGTTTACCCTGCCTCGCCCCGGTGAGGAAGAAGATGACGATGATGAATTTGCGAGAGGCAAGTTTTAATACACAAAAACAACCTTAACAATAACTTCCTGTATATGCGGGAAGTTATTGTTTTATAAAGACACTACACGTGTCGCGCGTCCGTTTGCAATTGTCCTAGTCACCGGAAAATAATTCCGGGGTGCAGGCATAAAAATATTTACAGTAACACGTTAGTTTTAACGTTTCTCCTTTCAGCATATATACGTATGAAACTTCAGGAGTCTGTNNGAAGGGCTTACGCTTGAATTTAAACGCAAGGCTGCTTTCCCTGAAAAAATCGTGCGCGAAATGATAGCACTCGCCAATACAAAAGGAGGAATACTGTTGATAGGCATTGGCGATGACCTTACTATACCAGGACTGAAGCATCCGGAAGATGAATCGCACGTGATCAAACAAGCACTAAAGAAATGCAAACCTGCTTTAGTATATAATGAAGAATATATACCAGTAGGCAATGCCCGAACAGTTATTCAATACGAGATCCCGGAGAGCAATCAAAAACCACACTATATATACCACAACGAACAAAACAAAGAATGCTTTGTACGTGTAGAAGACAAGAGTATAAAAGCAAGTCGTGAAGTACGTGAGATCACTAAGCGTGCACAGCATAAAAAAGATATACGTTTTAATTACGGTGAGTATGAACACCTGCTCATGCAATACCTGGAAGCAAACAGCACTATAACACTCAGGAAGTTTATAGAGATAAGCGGCCTGAAGAAATTCTATGCTTCCAAAAAATTAGTATTGCTGGTGCTTGCTGATGTACTTCGTGTAGCTCCTAATGAACGCGGAGATATTTACTCTCGCGTCTGACACATCTCACATTTACAAGGATTGTATTCTTTACGAAGATATTACCTCACGGTTAACGAATAACTGCTAACGGATAACAATCTCCCGAACGGGGTCGTAAAGTTATGAAAAAAGTTTTCTTTCCTGCATGTTCTCAAATCATAACCTTTTTTTTAGATTTCATTTGAAATCGTGATGCAGTGTATTTTTCATAGTGAAATGATACGAGTCATACGAACTCCATGTGTCCCTTTTGAATGTAATTCAGTAACACACATGAAATCCATTTGAAGCCGAGAACAACATCGCATGAAATTTCCGCAAGGTGTAAATTCAACTGCAGTCCTGTTCAACGCTAAACCTAATGTTCTTTGTGAAGCATGGCAAAACCCAAGAAGGAGAAGAAAATCTTCGTACTCGACACGTCTGTCATTATTTATGAACACAACTCTATCCTCAACTTTGATGAACATGACGTTGGTATTCCTATAACGGTTCTGGAGGAACTCGATAATTTCAAGAAGGGCAACGACACTAAAAATTTTGAAGCACGTGAATTTATACGGCTTATCGATAAGCTGGCGAAAGACCGTATGCTTCAGGAGTGGAACCCCATCAACGGAAAGGGCAAGGGTAACTTCAAGGTGTTGATGGACACCAACAGTGCCGTAGATGCCAACAAGGTTTTTAACGAAGTAAAAGCCGACCACCGTATACTCAATGCAGCACTGCAACTGCAGAAAGAAGAGAAGGGCAAGCGCGTTATTCTCGTTTCAAAAGATGTTAACCTTCGGCTGAAAGGGAAGTCGCTGGGGTTGCAGGCAGAAGACTATACTACGGGTAAAGTACAGAATATATCTTCGCTATATACCGGACGCACCATCATTGAAGATATTGATGCGAACCTGATCAACCTGCTATATGAGAAAGGTTACTGCCAGCCTGAAGATCTGCTGGGTAAATTAAATCCGCTTAAGAATCATTACTATATATTGAAGAGCGGCAAGAAATCTGCGCTGGCTTATTACAATCCGTTCAACGGAATGCTGGAGCATGTGGAGAAACGTTCGGTATATGGCATCAAGCCTCGCAATGCCGAACAGACCTTTGCTATTCACGCAGCACTGAAGCCGGAAATAAAACTCGTGTCCATTCAAGGGGTGGCAGGTACCGGTAAAACATTGCTGGCACTGGCGGCTGCTCTCGAACAAAAGCGGGAGTATAAACAGATTTACCTTGCGCGACCTATTGTTCCGCTCAGCAATAAAGACATCGGATATTTACCCGGTGATATAAAGTCGAAGGTGAATCCCTATATGGAACCGCTGTGGGACAACCTGAAGTTTATACAGAACCAATATAGCGAAACTGATAAAGAGTATTCGAAGATTACAGAAATGGTGAGCCAGGAAAAACTGGTAATCACACCGCTCGCCTATATCCGCGGAAGAAGTCTTTCAAATATATGTTTCATTGTAGATGAAGCACAAAACCTGACGCCACATGAAGTAAAGACGATCATTACCCGTGCTGGAGAAAATACGAAAATCATTTTTACCGGAGATATATACCAGATCGATACACCGTACCTCGACTCGCAAAGCAATGGACTCTCAACGCTTATCGACCGGCTCCAGGATCATGAGCTATATGCGCACATTACACTGGAGAAAGGTGAACGTTCTGAACTGGCAAACCTGGCGAATGAACTTTTGTAGGCAAGCAGCCTTCTGAGTTTTTTCATTTTTAGAAATTTTCGTTCCCATTCCAAGACTTTAACAGAACAAGATCCCTGAAATCACTGCGATTTCAGGGATTTTTAGTTTTGGCGCGTTATTGGTCATTGCTTGGCAAACCGCACTAAGTTTTATGATACTTCGTTTTATTTTCAGGCAGATGTCTCTCCAAAAACAAGCTCGTTATCTGAAGAAAAAAGGTATAATGCTTGGAACACGTTTAAAGAATGGCCGCAAGATTCACATCTATATGCTGCGCGACCTCTTTATTGAAGTACTCTATAAAAATGACAATGCTAATGATGAAGCTGAGCATTTGAATATGCTCCGCGGATTGAATAATCTGAATGATTACCTCGAAAGAGAATTTAAGGCCAGCTTTTGACTGGCCTTAATTATTTAGTGTTGTTTTTATTTCTTTGAAAGAACCTTCAGCATCGTTTCACCGATCTCAGCAGGCGATTCTACTACGTGGATGCCGCACTCTCTCATTACACCCATCTTTGCTTCTGCAGTATCATCTGCACCTCCGATAATAGCACCGGCATGTCCCATTCTTCTTCCGGGAGGCGCTGTTTGTCCGGCAATAAATCCTACAACAGGTTTCTTGTTTCCGTTTTCTTTAATCCAGCGAGCAGCAACCGGCTCATAGTTTCCACCGATCTCACCGATCATAACGATCGCATCGGTTTCAGGATCGTTCATCAATAACTCCACAGCATCTTTAGTAGGTGTACCAATGATCGGGTCGCCACCAATACCAATTGCTGTAGATATACCCAGACCAGCTTTTACGATCTGATCAGCAGCTTCGTATGTAAGCGTTCCGGATTTAGACACGATGCCTACCTTCCCTTTTTTGAATACGAAACCCGGCATGATACCAACTTTCGCTTCACCCGGAGTAATAACGCCCGGGCAGTTAGGACCGATCAGTGTTACTTTCTTGTCTTTGATATACTTCTTCGCCACCATCATATCCTTTACAGGTATACCTTCGGTGATTGCGATAATTACTTTTATACCTGCATCAGCTGCTTCCATGATAGCATCTGCAGCAAAAGCTGGCGGAACGAAAATGATAGATACATCAGCTCCCGTCTTATCAACAGCTTCTTTTACCGTATTAAATACTGGTCTACCCAAATGCTCTGAGCCACCCTTCGCCGGAGTTACCCCTCCTACTACATTGGTTCCGTACTCTATCATTTGTCCGGCATGGAAAGTACCTTCCGAGCCAGTGAATCCTTGAACAATTACTCTTGAATTTTTATTAACCAGTACACTCATGAACGTTGATTTTTAAGCAGCACAAAAATAGGAGAATAAAGCTATCAACCAAACCAACCCGGAATACAAAAGGCTGCCTTTCAGCAGCCTTTCGACAGGGTTATTTCGTATTCAAGGGCTTGTCTTTTAAATTGTTACGCACCAAAAAGTCGTTGTATAAATCTTTATAGCTCTGCACATCCGGAGCAAGTTTTATCGCTTCCTGGAAAGCTGTGGCTGCATCAATCAGCAATGAATTCTGCTCATAGAAGCCTGCCAGAATCAATTTATTGATCGCTGTATTTTCCTGTGTTTCACCGGAGATCTCACTTAATGAAGTCTTGATTCGCGCTTTGTCGGCTTTGGACAAACGCTTCAAAGTATATTTCTCTGAAACCTTATTAGCATCTTTCTTAGACTCTACTGTCACCAGTATATTGTCTTCGTTGGCAAAATCAGCGTCAGCAAGATTTACCTGGATGCTGCTCTCGTTCGTTTCGCGTTTGGCAAGCTCATCATCAAACAAGCTCTTGAACTTCACCACATACGGTCCTGGAATTTTTTCAGCATCCCAGTTGATGATGATCACATCATTATAGATAGCAGGGTTTTGCGTAGCGATCGGCAGATATAGCGGTATAATCGAACCGCGGTGAACAGCTCCTGTGGCCTGCATGCCGTTTGCTTTTTGTGTATTGGCACTTAGTATAAAATCAGCATACTTGTTCAGTACACTTGTTCCGTTGCCTACCTTCTTGGCCAGGTCAGCTACTTTATATTTTCCGGCTTGCTTTACTTCTATAGGTTTACCACTTACGTGTACTAAACCTACATACGCGTTCTCGGCAACTTTCAATTCATCGTCAGACTTCAGGGCAGAGCCTACCTTAATAACCTGCCAGCCAGAACCTGCCTTTATCTCATTCTTACCTTTATTTACCAGAACCTTAAAAGTATAGTCCTGGGCCATTGCCTGTACCAATCCAATCAAGGCAAACACGAACAACGCCAACTTCTTTTTCATGACATTCTATAGGGTTAAGGGTTTTACTTTCCAATCCAAAAGTAGAACATGGTTTGGAATTTTCTTTCCATAAACGAAAGAAGCCGCACCATGGCGGCCTCTTTTTATTATTTTTTAATGGAAGATTAACGTTTCATGCCGTTTCTGATCAGAAAATCTTCGTACGATTCTTTGTAATAGGCTACATCTGGAGCCAGGCGAATCGCTTCTTCATATGCAGTTACAGCATCTATATACAAACGATGCTCTTCATAGAAGCTCGCCAGAAATAATTTATTCAGCGCGGTTTGCTCTGCTACGTTACTTTGTATTTCCCCCAAGGAAACTTTGATTTTATCTTTCTGAGCCGGGGCCATCTTCTTCACCAACTTCTCAGCAGACTTTTTAGTTGGATCTGCTTTCGCGGAAACCTGCACCAGTACTGCATTCTCTGAAGCAAACTTGGCATCGTTCAAGTCTACACGCAGAGAAGATTCAGGTGTTTCTATTTTAGCAAGTTCATCGCCAAACATATTGTTAATCACCACTACATACGGGCCCTCAATTTTATTTGCATCCCACGCAATCACTACCGAAGCATTATATACATCTGCATGCTGATTCTCCGGTAAAAGAATTTGTATAGCAGTAGCTTCACCGCGGTGTACAGCTCCTGTTGCACTTAATCTGTTTTTCTTTGCTTCAGCAGAATTACTACTGAGTATAAAGTCGGTATATTTATTCAGAACACTTGAACCGCTGCCGCTTACTTTCGCGGCCAGGTCTGCTACTTTATAGTTACCGGCCTGCTTTAGTTCTATAGGTTTACCGTTGGCATGTACGAGACCTATATATGCGTTATCGGAAAGTTTCAGTTCATCTCCTGTTTTTAAGGATGCACCTGTTTTGATCGGCTGCCAGGCATCGCCATTCTTTAATTCATTAGAACCTTTGTTAACCAACACTTTAAAAGCATAGTCTTGAGCAACGGCAGAAGCAGCGTAGAGAAGCGTGATGGATACGAGGGTGAGGATTTTAGTTTTCATAATCTTGCATTCACAGTATAAATCTTTGTGCGTTAATACTCCTGACTTGGCTTAGGTAATCTTCGAATTATATTTAGCCAAAGGCGTGCCATTCCCGGTCTGAATACGTTGAAGTAAAATTCAAAGCACGGCCCCACTGCGGCAATGGTGGCGAGTGTTAACGTAAGATCGAGTTTAAAGTTTGATTCGGAGAACAACCATATTGAAAAGCCCACAAGCAAAACGATCTGCAATACCTGGATAAGCAGTGAAACGCTATCAAACCACAATGGATACCGGTGATTTATAGCATAGAACAATGCAACGTTAAAAAAGCAAAACAAAAACGCGATCAGATACGTAGCCCACTCAGGGAGTCCGTCAATATAGTCCTCATTTAGAATGGTAGCGAGAATATTGGCGTGAACCACCAGCCCGAACATATCCGGGTTTGCACGACCGGCTACTTTGTTATTGAGCGGAGTAAAAAATTTATCGTTCCAGGAAGGATCGCCCAGGTAATCTCCGAGATAACCGAAGATTACAATTTTATCTTTAATCATCTCCGGAAGAAACTCACCACGAAAAGGCTGGTATACATCCAACGCATAGAACATTACCGGGTAATGCGTTGTGCCCAGATCCTGCCCGCGAAGTGATTTTATTTTCACATCCTGTATATCAATATTACCGCGGTAGTTAATGATCTCTTCAGATTTATCGCGACTCAAAAATTTTGCAGTCTTTACCGGATCATATTTCATAGCGATTCTTACCGCGAATGCATACTCATCTTTACCATTGGCAATTGTTCGGGGGATGAACGAGCGACAGATCTTTACATCTTCCTGGTAACGCGCCCCGGTAACCAGATTGGCGTAGCCGTGCTGCGCGGGACTCTGAAACAATTCATCCGAGTATTCAATTGAATCATATACTTCTATAGCATCTGCTTTTGTAAGCGAATCAGATTGCAACAACTTTGTTACCAGCACAACATTACCAGCTTCCTGTATGGCGCTGGCTAACATTAAATTTCCCAATGTATCCAGCAACTGCGGGCAATTGACTGTATCACGAAGTCCGCCTTCACAATTAAAAAAACTATCTATACCAATAACGCGTGGCTTATGCTGCGCAATGATGGAAAGTTGTTGAGCGATCTGGCCTCTTGACAAGCCACCTATATTTACCAGCACAATGCGTTCGTCTACCAGCGGATCCTGACGTAAATTGGAAAACGCATAGTCGGTAAGTTCAAAATCAGAAAGAGCCTGTGCTATCGGATCAAAAGCATTAAACAGTTCGAGCTTTGTTATTTTTGAAATACACCACATGAATCCAAACACAAAGAGCGTAGCCAGCAAACTGTTTATCAGGAATTTCTTCATACAGGTAGTCGTAGTATCTAGTAAATTTAGAAATTTAAACGTTCAATATCCATAACAACTTTGAAGGCTCAGCTCCGATCCAGACTCACCATAGATCAATTCGCAGAGGGTATTCTCCGTGGTGATCGCGTTATTCTCGGCCAGGCTATAACACTCATGGAGAGTACACGTGCTGCCGATCAAAATGCAGGCGCTCAACTGCTTGAACGCATCATTTCAAAAACCGGTCGTGCCATTCGCATTGGTATCACCGGAGTACCGGGTGTTGGCAAGAGTACATTTATTGAAGCTTTCGGCAAGTATGTTATTGATCAGAAAAAAAAACTTGCTGTACTCACCATCGATCCGAGTAGTCAGATTACTAAAGGAAGTATTCTCGGAGACAAGACACGCATGGAAGAGTTGTCTAAAAATCCGAATGCATTCATTCGTCCTACAGCTTCCGGAAATACACTCGGAGGCGTTGCTCACAAAACACGCGAAGCCATGTTGCTATGCGAAGCGGCAGGTTATGATGTTATCCTAATTGAGACAGTGGGTGTAGGACAATCGGAAGTATCAGTTAAAAATATGGTTGATTTCTTTTTACTGCTGATGCTCGCGGGAGCCGGTGACGAACTGCAGGGTATAAAAAAAGGAATTATGGAGATGGCCGATGGCATGGTAATTACGAAAGCAGACGGTGATAATATAAAACATGCCACCGAAGCACAGGCAGAGTATAAACATGCTTTTCATTTGTTTAGTCTTGCTGAATCCGGATGGACTCCACAGGTACTTACTTCTTCAGCACATACCGGGCAAGGTATAGATGCCGTATGGAATATGATTTCAAAATACCAGGAGCACACCACAGCATCCGGATACTTTGAAAAAAACAGAAGTACACAAAATATAGCCTGGTACCAGGAATATTTCGAGCAACTGCTAAAAAACGATCTGCAAAAAATTACGTCCCTTCAGGAGATCAACCAGAAACTAGCAAAAGCCGTAGGCAACCGCGAACTCTCCTCAAGACAAGCCGCACTGCAATATCTGGAAGCATACCACGAAGCAATACGAAATAGCTTCGAGCCTTGAGTTACGAGCCCGTGAGAGCCGCTGGCTACAGGCTTCAAGTTACTGGCTTTTTTCCTGCAACCAGAAGCCAGCACAGCTAGTAGCCTTTTTGCTCAAAACTCACAACTCACAGCTATCTAAATACAGCTATAGCTTCGATCTAACCCACGAGCCGCCAGAGCCACTGGCTACAGGCTTCAGGTTACTGGCTGTTTTCCTGAAACCAGAAGCCAGCACCTTGCAGCCTTCCTCCTCACAGCTCAAAGCTCACAACTCGCAGCTATCTAAATATAGCTATAGCTTCGATCTAACCCACGAGCCGCGAGAGCCACTGGCTACAGGCTTCAGGTTACTGGCTGTTTCCTGCAACCAGAAGCCAGCAGCTTGCAGCCATTCCTCCTCGCAGCTCAAAGCTCACAACTCGCAACTATCCATGTGTGTCGCCTTTGTCCTTGTTCTTCTTAAATCCATACGGGCAGTGCCTGCAGCCGCTCTTGCAGCAGTAACCGCGTTTGAGATGGTATGCTTCCGTGAAAACAATCAATCCGTTTTCCATATAGTGATAGATGGAACTTTTGAAGTCATCTTCTTTACCGGGTTGATTTGTATCGGCCATATATACTTGGATTGAAGGCAAACTTAAAAATTTAACAGATATAGAACACTGCACAGCAACACGCGCAATGAAAGTGATTAAATTGCTTCGTTATTGAAACATCGTCATCATGAAAAAAATTTCAAGTATAGCGCTACTCCTCCTCACCTGCTGGGCGTGTCAAACTGAAAAGTCTGTAGACAAGACTGTTCATACTAGACTGGATTCTTTACACCTGGACTATGCCGAAGGTTTTAAAGTGCAATACGATGGCAATATCAAAATCGTAGAGGTGCTATATCCGTTTCAGGGAGCTACTTCAGGCTATAAATATTTACTGGTGCCGCAGGGCGAAACTGTGCCGGAGCACGAAACCAACGTACGGGTTATCCGCACGCCCATCACATCTATAGCCTGCACTTCTACAACCCATATACCATTGCTGGATTACATTGGCGAAACGGATAAACTTACAGGCTTCACCACCACTGATTTTATAAGCTCCGAAAAAATGCGGGCACGCATCGATGCAGGCAAAGTAACGGAGCTGGGTATTGATAAAGGTATAAATATGGAACGCCTGGCGATGCTCAAACCAGGTATGGTAATGGGCTATACCATGAGCAGTGACTATGGACAGTTTAAGAAAATAGAAGCGTTAGGTATACCGGTTATCATCAATGCTGAATACCTGGAGAAACATCCGCTGGGCCGCGCCGAGTGGATAAAATTTATGGCTGCTTTTTTTGGAAAAGAAAAGGAAGCTGATTCTGTTTTTCAGGTGGTGAAGAAAAATTACCTCGCAGCAAAAGAAGTTGCCGATCATGTTAATACTAAACCCACGGTACTATGTGGTGTAGTATATGGCGATGCGTGGTTCTTACCGGGTGGGCAAAATTATGCATCGCGTATTTTAAAAGATGCGGGCTGTCAATACCTGTGGGGGGATGATGCTTCCAACGGATACCTGGAGCTCAGTTTTGAAGCTGTGTATGAAAAAGCAAACCAGGCCGACATCTGGATTGGAACAGGTTCTTACAATACACTCACGGAAATTAAGGAAGCCGATGAACGGTATACACGCTTCAAACCCTATCAGCAAAAGCAAGTATATACTTACGATGCACGCAAAGGAGCAAAAGGCGGAAGCGAGTTTATGGAACTGGGTTATTTACGCCCCGATCTTATTCTGCAAGACCTGGTAAAAATTGCCCATCCTGATCTGTTGCCCAACCACACATTATATTTTCATAAGAAGCTTGAATAAATCCCGTGTAAAAATCGATCTGTTTACCGCCAGGCTTTCTAACTTTGCACGCGATGAAGGCAGCGAGTTGTTCACTTTGTTTTTTGCTGATCACTTTTTTTTCAGCGTTCGGTAATTACATTGTATTTACAGAAAATGGTAAGACGGGTTTAAAAGATAGCCAGGGTAAGGTTGTTATACCGGCACAGTATGATGCATTGGGCTGGAGTGATGGCAAATTCTCGGTGGTTGATAATGTTACGGGCTATAAACTTAACGGTCGCTGGGGATTGATCAACACCAACAATCATCGCGTTACCAAAAATGATTATGAAGATCTCGTACCAGGCGATGGCGCTTTATTTATTGCACGAAAAAATTCTTCATACTCGCTTCGTGTTGTAACGGGTTGCGTAAACCTTTCAGGTAAAGAAGTTATTCCCTTTGAGTATGATGGACTCAAGATACATTCACTCCGCGCGATTGTCTTTTCAAAGATTGGCAATCAGTATAAATACGGCCTGATCGATTTTGATAATCATACCATTCTTCCGCAGCAATATCAAAACATATATCCCATCGGCAATCTGCGCTTTGCGGTTGAGAATTTTGATAACAAGATCGCACTCTTCTCGGAAGCCGGTAAGCAGATCACCGGTTTTGTAATTGACAAGATTTCTCCGTTCACAAAAAACTATGCTGTTATTTACCAGGGCGAGCAGCAGGGTGTAATTGATCGTGAAGGACAAATCACGGTGCAGCCTAAATATCAATCCATCGCTATACTGGAAGATGGTAAAATAAAAATCCGTGAACCCCATACGTGGGAATTTCTGGACGGCAAGAATAAACTCATACAGAAACATCTGGCCGACTCTATTGTACCACTCGATAAAGATTTACTGAAAGTAACAAAGGGTGACCTGGTCGAGTTAACCGATCAACAATTAAAACCCATCGCATCAACAGCGTTCTCTACAATAAGTCCGTTCACTAACAACAAAACCGTTGTTACTGTAAATCGCAAAGCAGGCGTTATCAACCGTAAGGGTAAATTTATTATTCAGCCACTCCACGATTCTCTTATTCTATATGGAAACTATATACTGGCGAGTCAGCGTCAGGGCTTACGCCATAACTGGATATTGCTGGATAGTATGGGCACACGGCTTACATCAAAAACATACGAATACCTCTGGCCCTTTAACGATCAATATTTCTCCGTACGAGACAAAGGCTTTGCCGGTGCTATAAATGTAAAGGGAAAGGAAGTGATTGCCTGTGTATACGACTCTATATTTCAGATAACGTACGATCTCGCTGTGGTCAAGTTCCACCGTCAATATGGTATAGTAAATACAAAAGAAGAATGGATCGTTGCACCGCGTGCCAGCCGCCTTACCATTCTTACTCCTGATAAATATATTGAGACTGCTTCACCACGAAAATCACTTAAACAAACCAGTGGCGCTGTAATTTACTTTACAGATAATCCGATCAGCATCTCGCCCGATCATATACTTGAATATTTGCCTTCGGGCACTGTGTGGAAAATAGATCTAAACGGTCGTATTGTAGACCGGCAAGTATTTCCAGATGATGGCATCGACAAGATATTTGAAGAGAGTGAAGGGCTGCGCGGTATACTCAAGAATGGTAAATATGGTTTTATCGATTCCCAAGGTCGCTTGCGTATAGCCAACCGTTACGAAGGCATCGGGCTATTTAGCGAAGACCTGGCTCCGGCAAAGATCAGGGGCAAGTGGGGTTTTATTAACCGGCAGGATCAAATTGCCATTCAGCCGGTATATGAAGAAGTGCGTTTGTTTAAAAACGGAGTTGCCTTTGTGCGCCTGCAACAGAACTGGGGCATGGTTGACAAGACCGGAAAAGTTATACTTCCCGTGCGCTATCAGCAGGTAAAATTACTGCCGAGTAAAAATTTCCTTATTCAGATCAATGATCTGCAGGGACTGGCGGATGCTTCGGGAAAAATTCTCATCCTGCCTAAGTATCACCTGCTGGAAGATGTTGGTAATGGCTTCGCTATTGTTCAGCGTGATGGTAAATATGGTGTAATCAATTTACAGGGCATCAGCACCATTCCGCTCATGTACGACTATATACAATACGATCCGCTCAACCAGTTTTTCATCGCACAGAAAAAATCGTTGTGGGTTGATTTCAAGAACTGACACATAACATCTATAGTCTCAACCAATAAAAAATCCCCGGCATAACCGGGGATTTTTTGCATATCTAGCTACCTGTAAATATATACTTAGTCTTTCTTCTGTGTTCCGCTTCCGGTAGAAGGTTGTGTTCCTCCTTTGCCGGTGCCCGATATAGCCTGACGCATTTCGGTGTCAGCCTGTACGTTTTGCATTTTATAGTAATCCATTACACCCAGATTACCTTTTACAAATGCATCGGCCATTGCCTTCGGAATTTCAGCTTCGGCTTCAATTACTTTCGCGCGTGCT
>DJFR01000256.1:0-20083 GCA_002432545.1 Flammeovirgaceae bacterium UBA5867
GATTGTAGGTCTGATCGGTTCATCCAATAGCCCTATCAGTGGTATGACTATCGCAACATTGATGGGAACCTGTTTGATTTTTATCATGGTAAAATGGACGGGCTATGTTTATGAACCTATGGCATTGGTAGTGGGGGGAATGATCTGTATCGCAGCAGCCAATGCCGGTGCTACGTCACAGGATCTGAAGACCGGCTATTANNAGATAGCTTTGTTTGTAGGCGCCATCGTTTCATCACTGGCTATCGGAGCTACTATTAAGATTTTGGATCAACCCACGGCCGAGATGGCGGCACAAGGTATCCAGCATGCCATTGGTACTGACAAGTATCCGGCACCACAGGGCACATTGATGGCCACATTGATCAAAGGCATTCTTTCATTCAACCTCGACTGGCAATTCGTGTTAGTGGGCGTTTTCATCGCTATCGTAGTAGAGCTCTGTGGTATTAAAGCATTAAGCTTCTCGATTGGCATCTATCTCCCTTTATCAACTACGTTGCCCATTTTCATAGGTGGCGCCATCCGCGGCATTGTTGAATGGAGAAATAAAAAGAAAAATATTCATATCGCGCCTGAAGAAGAAGAATTAGGAAAAGGAAACCTGTTTGCAACAGGATTGGTTGCAGGAGGAGCAGTCGCAGGAGTACTGATCGCATTCCTTGCAGGTACAGATGCAGGATCAAACTTCCTGGCATCGGTCAATCTTGAAGAAGGTCTTGCTCATTCATTAGGTGAAGGGGGTTATTTCCTGTTAGGTGTAATTGCATTCGCCGTGATGGGATATGGACTGTATAAAATCGGAGTAGGATCAAATAATAAGATTGATTTGAAGAAGGATGAGTTGAAAATGTAAAATTTGAAATGTAAAAAGGGGCTTCCTTCAATCTCGATAATAGAACCCGTTCAATTTTACATTTTCAATTTTGAATTCGCTTTGCGATTTTTCCACCAGAACCACGCAATTCCGCCAGCTACCAATACAGGCCAGATACTGACCAGTGCAAGCACAAATCCAAGGATCAGTTTCCAGCCCGTTTCCAGCTTGTCGAGCAGTCGGGAGCCGAATCCGGGCTCATAGCCTTCGGTTGAAAATACCGGAACTTTCTGCTTGCTCACTTTGTCGTTTCCGTAGATCGAAAGCGTTACAGTGCTATAGGCTACCTGGTCGTCGAGTTTCATGTCTTGCACTTTTTCCCGGTCGGACTGCATTTCGCGTTCCAGCAACTGATCCAGGCCTTCTTTTTCGTTTGGTGATTTCGCTTTCAGAAAGCGTTCGGCGTGCGCACTGATGCGCTCTTGTACGAGCTTCTTCAGGTAGCTGTCGAAACCGATATTTCGGGCTTCAACCGTTCGGTGGTCGAGGTAATCGACATACGGATGCAGTGCTTTCAAAACGTCGTTCAACCGATCGGCCGGAATGCGTGCTGTGATCGTTGAAACGGTCGTGTAGCGTGTGATCTTCCATTCCGAATGATCGTCGATAGGCGCGGTGTTCACCTCTTTTTCTTCGCTGGTGATGTTCGAATGCTCGATGTAGCCCGAACGTTCCACAAACAGCTGCTCGACCGCCAGCGAGGTTTCAATCACTTCTTTTGTCCGGAAGCGCAGGTTGGCGGTTTTCACGAAACGATGGAGTGAATCTTCTTTCATCGAAAGCGCCGCAGCACTGCTCAAAGCGGAAAGCAGATCATTGTCCGAAGCACTTTGTCCCTGTGCAGGAGATTCCATGCGCGCACTGGAGATCTCTTCTTTATTCTCGGAAGCTTTTTCGGATTTGGCGGCACAGGCAACCAGCAGCAGGCCACAGGTGATTGGAAGGATGAATTGTTTCATGATCGAGGTTTTGCGTTGGTACATATCAGGGACTGATACGTTCAACGCGTTTCATTGCCAATGCGTTGGCGGGTAGGAATCTTTCCACCATTCACCTACACTCAGCTACGGTTCGCCTAATTCCTGTTGTGGCACAGGAGGAAAGCCCCTACTTTTGACTCATAAATGAAACGAATATGAGCAATTTACTCAATGCAGAAGAAGAGCACATGTACCTGACCTGGCAGAAAAACCGGAGAAGGGGCAAAGTGGCTACCGGCCTCATCGTGATCGCCTTCGGTACCCTTTTTCTCCTCAGGGGATTGGGTGTGGCGCTTCCCGACTGGCTGTTCAGCTGGCCGCTGATCGTGATCAGCATCGGACTGATCATCGTGATCAAACACAAATTCAAAACCATGGCAGGCTACCTGCTAATGCTGATCGGTACGCTGTTTTTGTTCCACCACTGGTATCCTGAAATCGTCAACCTGAAGGTTGTCTGGCCTATCCTGATCATTCTTGTCGGTTTTGGCATCATTTTCAAATCGCGCTTTAAAGGAAAAAAGTGCCGTGGCCACCGCGATCATCACCACCGTTTTCACCGTGAACGCTGGAAGAAACACGAAGCTTTTTTCGAAGAGATCGGCAACCTCGAAGACGTGTCGCAGGATGATTTTATCGACGCCGTTTCGATCTTCGGCGGTGTGCAGAAGAACGTAGTCAGCAAGCAGTTCCGCGGTGCCGATATCGTGACCATCTTCGGTGGCAACGAGATCAACCTGTCACAGGCCGATTTTACCGACAAGGTGGTGATGGACGTGACGAATATCTTCGGCGGAACCACGCTGACCGTTCCGAACAACTGGCAGATCAAGTCCGAGATCGTAGTGCTGTTCGGAGACGTGGAAGACAAACGCCCGAAAAACGCATCCGTAGGGGAAGGCGTCGAGAAAGTTGTCATCCTGAAAGGAACCTGCCTTTTCGGCGGAATCGAGATCAACAGCTACAATTCGTAAAACCTGCGCATGGAAAGCCGCTCACAACTACGCCCCCGGATTTTATTCTCGCTCGAGATCCTGCTGGCAGCCGGTATTCAGTTCGGATTGCTGCTGGTAAACCGCTTCCCGCTGGAAGTGGCCGCCAAAGATGCTGCACTCACGTCGGTGATCATGATCGTACTGGCGCAGGTCCTTTACCTGATCCAGCACAGCTACCACGCGGCGAAAGCATTGAATTTTGTGAGCTTTGCCATCGTATTTGCCTTTGCGGCCTTGTTCCAATTGGCTTTCAACGGCTCTTATCGCCTGCTTTCCAGCGGAAACGAATGGGAAATGTGGATTTTGCCTTACGAGCCCGTTCGCGGCGTGATGGCATTCTTTTTCCTCTTGCTGATCAGCTTTTACTGGTGGATCCGCAAGAACGAGCAGACGCAGGTAAAGATCCAGCAGCAATTGCTTGATAAGGAGCGCGCGCTCACGAAAGCCGAGCTCGACAACATCCACCAGCAGCTGCAGCCGCACTTTCTGTTCAACAGCCTGAATTCCATCGGGGCACTGGCCTTGCTGGAACCGAAAGAAGCTCACCGGATGATCCAGCTGCTCAGCAATTTCCTCCGTGGAACGCTGCGGAAGGACGTACAGCAATTGTTGCCGCTCGAAGAAGAATTGCAGCAGCTGCGCTTTTACCTCGAGATCGAGCGGGTGCGCTTCGGACACCGTTTAACGACCGAGATCGTTCAGTCCGACCATTGCGAAGACGCGAAGCTGCCGGCGCTTATCATGCAGCCTATCATCGAAAACGCCATTAAATACGGACTCTACGGCCAGGTGAATACGATTCTGATCAGCGTGAAAATCACCTGCGATCAGAAGCTGCTGCGTATCGACGTTTCCAGTCCGTACGACGAGCAATTCGTAGCCGCCAGTGCCGGAAACGGCTTCGGACTTGCGAGTATCCGCAAGCGGTTAGCCTTATTCTACGGCCAGAATGACCTGTTATCGACCTCCAAAACACCTGAACAGTTCACAACAACATTGCTTATTCCGCAGACATGAAACGCGTAATTATCATCGACGACGAACCGTTGGCCCGCGCCGTCATTAAAGAATACCTGAAAGAGATTCCGGAGCTGGAAGTGGTAGCCGAATGCGGCGACGGTTTCGAAGGTGCCAAGCTGATCGGTGAATTGCAGCCCGATTTAATCTTCCTCGACATCCAGATGCCGAAGATCAACGGTTTCGAGATGCTTGAATTACTGGAGCAACCTCCTGCTGTAATCTTTACTACTGCATTTGATGAGTATGCCATGAAAGCATTTGAGGCGCACGCGATCGACTATCTTCTAAAGCCTTTCAGTAAAGATCGTTTTGATAAGGCAATACAAAAATGGTCGCAGCAACGCAGCACATCTGAAAAGGGTACGCAAGTGTTACTGCAGGAAGAGATCAGGCAACCGGAAGAGCGTAACCGTATCGTTGTAAAAGAAGGCGGCAACATCCGTATTATACCGGTACACGAAATACAGTATATAGAAGCGTACGATGACTACGTGAAGATATACACCCAAAAAGAAATGTTCCTGAAAAAGAAGACGATGAGCTTCTACGAACAATCACTCGACACCAACCAGTTTGTGCGCGTACATCGCTCCTATATCATTCAACTCAATCAACTCACCCGCATCGAACCCCTCGAAAAAGACACACACGTAGCGCTATTGAAAAGCAACGTACGCGTACCGCTAAGCAAGAGTGGATATGCGAAGCTTAAGGCAGTACTCGGACTGTAGAAATAGCTTCGAGCTTTAAGTAAAGTAGCTGGCTTCAAGCTGCTGGCTGCTGGTTTGATTATCGTAAACTATAGCGAATACTGTATATAGCTGCGAGCTTTGAGTTGCGAGCCGTGAGAAGAAAAAAAGCTGCAGGCTTCTGGCGGCTGGTCTGATTATCATAGACTATAGAAAATACTATAAAAATAGTGATACACGCTATATCGCAGAAAATCTGCTAGCAACCAGAAGCTGCCAGCCAGAAGCTCGAAGAAAAATAGCTATTTGCTATTTTTCTTCAAACTAAGGCGTGCTAAAAACGCGCTCACGATTGTCAGCGCGGCTCCGGCCATCATGACGGCTCCTGGGAAATATACTCCGGTGTCTTTATCAGAATAGTGATGAAAAATCCAGGTCATCATTACCGGGCCTATTATGGAAGTTAAACTCATCAGACTGGTAAGAGCTCCCTGCAATTCGCCTTGTTCGTTGGGCGGAACCTGAGATGACATAATTCCCTGCAGCGATGGTCCTGCTATACCTCCGAGACAGTATGGTACGAGGAATGCAAACATCATCCAACTTTCCGTGGCTATACCGAAAAGAAAAAATCCTATTGCATAAAGTGATATACCTATATATACACTGCGTTGCTGGCCGAGCTTGGGAATAATAAAGCGGATCAGTCCGCCCTGCACAATGGCTACCATTAAACCAACAAACGCAAGCGAGTACCCCACCCATGCTTCGTCCCAGCCAAATTTCTCCATGGTATAATACGACCATGTACTTTGCACGGCATGGCCGGCTATATAGATCAACACTATAGATGCAACAAGCCCGAGTATAACTTTATAGCGCAGGAAAAATTCAAGTGAGCCAATCGGGTTAGCACGCGCCCACTGAAAAGGTCTTCTGTTCTCAGGTTTGAGTGACTCCGGCAAAACGAAAAATCCATAGAGCCAGTTGAGCAACGTAAGGGCTGCTGCTCCGATGAACGGTGCCCGCAAACCATACTTGGCAAGTATACCTCCCAAGGCTGGTCCTATAATAAAACCAAGACCAAACGCAGCTCCGATCATACCGAAGTTCTGCGCACGCTTCTCAGGTTCACTGATGTCGGCAATATAGGCTGATGCCGTGGTAAAGCTCGCGCCCATAATACCGGCAATGACCCGTCCTACAAAGAGCCACTCAATGCTGGGCGCAAACACGAGAAATATATAGTCGATACCAAAACCCAAAAGCGATGCTAATAATACGGGTCTTCTGCCGAAGCGGTCGCTGAGGTTACCCATTAATGGAGAGAACAAAAACTGCATGATAGCAAATGCAGCGATTAGCCAGCCACCATATTCAGAAGCTTCCGGAATACCCACGTGCAGCATTTCACTGATCAACCGCGGCATAACGGGTATAATAATACCAAAGCCGATCACATCGATCAGCAGCGTAACAAAGATGAATCCGAGTGCTGCGTTTTTCTTCGTGATCATGGTGGTAGTATTCGTTGGTAAATAAAGTCAAGTTAAATTCAGAAGCTGATGAGGAATTGTATAAACACGACCCGATTAAAAATCACGTTCTGAAAAAGCCCGTAAAGTAAACGAGGAATTAGCGTTCATGTCAAATCTTTTTTTCCACGAAGTTGCAGATGCGAATCGTTTTCTACTCTTCCATGCTTACACTTCTACACAGGACTGCTTCTCTTTCCGGTGCACCAACTCCGTATACAAAATCCTGAATTTTCTTCTGTGAAAAATCTGCATCTTCTGTGGAAGCGAAAATTCATCTACGTTTTCCTACAACATTTCGTTACATATATAAGCAACTATTACAGCAACAACGTATTCACGGGCACGATCTTTAAACATCCCTTACCGTAGAATTGAAGTGTTATGACAAACCGGAATTTAAATAATCTGAGTATACTGATAATGATGATGGTCACCATCATTATATGGGGATTATTTACCCTCTTGTAGCTATAGCGTTACACAACTCTGCCACTTCAATTTACAACGGTAAGGCTGGTACATCTATGGTTGTGCCGAGCGCTTTCATGAGTTTTACTTTCTCGGTAAAACTATCTTTTACTTTCAACCGGATCTCTGCATCCATACTACAGCCGTTGGCAAAATCCTGACTGATTATTTTAAGATCAAAATCTTTTACAAGCTTCATTACTTCGGGAGTGGAAGCGTAATCATATAGAATGGTAATGGGTTCGGTAACTTCCAGTTCAATAATGACAGCATGATTCAGTGCATCTTCAGCAGAAATTTTATAGGCATTGATCAAACCTCCTACACCAAGTTTGGTTCCTCCAAAATAACGGACTACCACCACGAGTATATTTGTTAATTCCTTCGAGCGAATTTGCCCGAGTATAGGATCGCCTGCAGAATGATTCGGTTCACCATCATCGTTGGCACGAAACATTTTTCGTTCCGGTCCCAGCATCCATGCATAACAATGATGGCGTGCATCAAAATATTCTTTTCGAAGTGCTTCTAGTTTTTCGCGGACGGCTGCCTCTGAATTTACCGGGTATGCAAAAGCCAGAAACTTGCTTCCCTTCTCTTTATAAATACCTTCAGCAGATTGCTGAATGGTTCGATAAGCAAATACAGGCATGTAACGACTGTCTCAGATTCTTTGTCAAAGAAAAGAATAAAAAATTATAAGCTCCGCGGTGCAACCTTCCGGAGATGAAATAAGTCTGTAAAAAGTATCAACCCAACGATTATGAAACAATATACTTCCCTGTTACTCATCATTCTCCTGGCAAGCGCGTCCGTTTTCGCACAAACTCGCGAAACTCGAAACGTATCAGGATTTACAAAAGTATCATTCCGCGTACCTGGTAAATTTTACTTGCGCCAGGGCACCACTACCAAAGTAGAACTGGAAGGTAAAAAAGAACTGCTTGATGAAATAGANNTAAATGTATATATCACCATGCCTACCATTGAAGGTTTGAACGTAGGTGGATCAGGTGATTTGATTGCTGAGACAAGAATCAAGTCACAGAATCTTGAACTGCAAGTAAGCGGCTCCGGTTCTATGCGCATTGAAGTTGAAGTTGCCGGTGCGCTGGAAGCGGATGTATCAGGCTCAGGCGATGTTATTGTGAAAGGTAAATGCAATAGTTTCAACAGTGATGTAAGCGGCTCGGGTAAAGTAAATCTGGCATTGGCTGTTGATGGACTTGCAGACTTTGGTATATCTGGTTCCGGGAAGATCGAAGCAAGTGGTTCTGCAAAAACTGTTAAAACAGCTATTAGCGGTTCCGGTAAAGTACTGGCAGCTGATCTTGTTACCAACAAGTGTGATGTACGCATATCAGGTTCCGGTGATGTAGAGATTAACGTTACCGATGAACTTGACGCCAACATCAGCGGAAGCGGGAGTGTGCTCTATAAAGGTGATCCTAAAAAGTTGAGCAGCCACTCTGCAGGAAGCGGAAAAGTTAGAAAGATGTAATTTATGAGGAAGGCTATAGCATACTAAATATATAGTATAGTATGCACAGGCAGTCTGTCTTAAAACGGACTGCCTTTTTTATTGCCGTATCCGGAAGGCATACTTTTTTCTTATCTTTTACCTATGGATACCGAATTCGAGATCGTTTATGAGACAGCCATTCAATTACTGCTGTCGTTCTTTATAGGAACAGCCATTGGTATTGAACGCGAGTACCGGAGCAAAGCTGCAGGACTGCGCACGATGATTATGATCTGCCTGGGCTCTACTATTTTTACCGAGATATCCATTTCCATCGGAATGTCCTCTCCCGATCGCATTGCATCAAACATTATTACTGGTATAGGTTTTCTGGGGGCCGGGGTAATTTTTAAAGACAACCTTACCATCAGCGGCATCACTACAGCTACAACGATCTGGATTTCGGCCGCGTTGGGTATGGCGGTTGGTGCCGGCGAGTATTTTATAGCGCTTGCCGGTTCAGTAGTGGTACTGGTTGTGCTCACAATATTTGAAAATGCCAAGCAGGTAATCAGCCGTATTCACCAGGCACGCACGTATAAGATCACCATTCCGCAAGATGATTCGTTAATTGTATTGATCGAAGCTGAGTTGAAAAAGACTAACCTGAAATTTCAGCAGGAACGCCACATGAAGAATACAGATGACTATATTTTGATGTATGAAGTATTCGGGAGTGCAAAACGACTTGAAGTGTTTACATCGTTTCTGGCGCACCATGCGCGCGTTAAATCATACGAGTATTAGTTATATATACTTATGGAAGCGAAGCTCCCGGCCAACCGTTGCTGTCCCATTGCAGCGTAAGTATTTTTAGTTTGGGTTTTCCATCATCAGTGGCATCATATCCGTGGAACACTAAATGATCTTTTCCGTCAAATGTATATATAGCATTGTGTCCTACACCGGGCCATGCCTTATTACCTTGCAACACTAATGTTCCTCCCCCCTCCTCCATGCGAACCCCTTCTTTGTCTATATAGGGGCCTTCAATTTTCTCCGAACGCCCCACCATAATTTTATAGTTGCTGTTAACGCCTTTGCAACAGAAATCAAAGGATACAAAAAGGTAGTAGTAGTTATTCTTTTTAAAAATAAATGGAGCTTCTATAGCGGCATCGCCACCACTGGCATCGCCAGTTTTATAGTCGCGACTTCGTTTGGCAATGGTATACCATGTTTGCGGATTGGCTATCGTAATAAGGTCACCATTCAGCTTTACCAGTTTTATACCACTCCAGAATGATCCGAAGGTTAGCCACGGCTGATGTTGATCGTCCCATGCCAGATTCGGATCGATCGCATTCCACAGATCACGACCGGGTACGGATTCAATTACTTTACCATGGTCGGTCCATTTATACTCCGGACTTTTTGGATCAAGCGTTTTGTTGGTAGCGACACCTATACACGATGTATTCTTTCCGAATGCAGAAACAGAATAGTATAAATAATATAGTCCGTTGTGAAAGGCTATATCCGGAGCCCATATATGACCTTTAAAACCCGGAACAGCTTCTGCAGCCCACGCAGGAGGTGAACTGAACACCGGTTTTTCTTTCTGCCAGTGTTGAAGATCGGTTGATGAAAAAACAGAAATACCCATACCCGTGCAAAACAGGTAATAAGTATTTCCATCTTTTGCAAGCACAGGATCGTGTACACGAATGTCCTGCGCTTGCAGCGATGAAATAACTATATAAATACAAATGAGTATATAGATAATTTTCTTCATCGCTGCTGCTATCATTATAGCGCTTTAACTTTTATAAGCGATACCGATGCAGGAGGCAGTGTTGATTTTATACCTTTTCCTTTCAGGTTAATAGCCTGCTCTGCCGGTTTAATATTGAACGGGTTGTCCAATGTATTTACTTCTTCCAGGTTGCTGCTTTTCAGCACGGTGATTGTTCCGGCAGCAGAAGCTTTCTTTACACCGGGTATCTGTATATCTACTGCCTGCTCTTTGTCGCTTGTGTTTACCACTTTTATAATTACTTCTTTCGTAGCATTGTCCACCACAGCCGAAGCATACAAACCATTTTTACCGGATACCGTTTCATTGCCCGCCAGAATGGAGAGTACATTTGTCCCTTTGTTGCGCGAGAATAACTGCTGCACATAATAATTAGGTGTACCGAACGAGCGAAGGTTGTCGAACCAGATCAGATCGGGTGTCCACTGCCAGCCTTCCACGTGCGCAAACAACGGAGCATACGAAGCCATCTGTACTATATCTGCGTTGCGTTCAAGCCCAGTCATGAAAGCGGCTTCAGCCAGTGCACTCTCCCAGTTATTCTTGTTCTCAGGTTGTACTTTCTTTTCTGTATGCGCTGCATATTCGCCTGCAAAGATCTTGGGTCCTTTCCGATCGTAGGTATCATAACGACTTGCATTTTTCAGAAACCAATCGGGTGAACGGTAATAGTGCTCATCTATAAAATCAACATTGAGACTGCGCAGTACCGGGTTCAAATATTCAAATAGTGGTCCGTCCGGTGATGGCCCTGCACTTGTCACGATCTTGATCGCTGGATATTTAGCTTTGATCGTACTCGCAAATATTTTATAGCGCTCTACATATTGAGGTCCCCATTGTTCATTACCAACACCGAGTAACTTTAAATTAAAGGGTGCGGGGTGCCCCATATCTGCGCGAAGTTTACCCCACTTCGTATCGGTGCCTCCGTTGGCAAACTCAATCAGATCAAGTGCGTCCTGCAGATACGGATCGAGTTGATCGAGCGGAACTACTTCCGATGTATTGAACTGACATGCCATGCCGCAGTTGATGATTGGCAGTGGCTCAGCCCCTATATCTTCAGCCAGTTGAAAGTATTCGAAGAAGCCCACACCAAATGATTGAAAGTAATCGGGTGCCGAGCGATGCTTGAATTCCGTATTCCAACGGTTAACGATCAACTCACGACTCTCTACATTACCAACGGTTTTCTTCCATTGATAACGTGTGTCCAATTCGTGTCCTTCCACTATACATCCGCCGGGGAAACGAACAAAGCCGGGTTTAAGATCAGCGAGCAGTTGTATCAGGTCTGCACGCAAACCTCCGGGTCTGTTCTTCCACGTATCTTTCGGGAAGAGCGATATCATATCCGCATCGAGTGTTCCTTTACCCTGAAACGTAATCTGTAATTTACCTTTTGGTTCAGTGGCCGATGCTGTGAATGATGCTGTATGCTTTTTCCATTCTTTACCGCTGATCGTAACATCGGTACCACCTATACGTGTGCCGTTTGCTGCCAGTAATTCTACTTTCAGTTTAACATCACCTTCGGGTGCATTCGCCCAGAGTGAAAAGGTATACTGCATATCTTTCTTTATACCCATGCCACGGAAGCCTTCGTTGGTAAAGCTATACGAACCTTGTGCAGCATCCCACGAAAACTGTGCATAGCGTGGGTTGGCTGGCTGGGTTGCACTCTGGTTCAAAAACAGTACCCTCCCCGTTGCTCCACCATCACGTTGTTCTTTCCAGCCCATCATCGGCTCGTAGAATTCGAACGAGCGGTTCTTTACCAGCTCGGCATATATACCACCGTCTGCCGCAAAATTGATGTCTTCAAAAAATATACCCCACATAGCTGGCGGTATAGCCGCTCCGGGTTTGTCGGCCTTTACGGTAAGTACCGTTGTTTGTGCCTGCGCAGCAACAACGATACATGCTATACCTATAGCCAATAGATTTTTACAATACCGATATATATTCATGATGTGCATTTTTATTATTTAAGTTCCAGCACTACCACCGAGCATGCCGGCAATTTTACCTGCAGCGTGTTACCTTTTAGCTGAGCACCTTTAAAGGCAACCGGTTTAATCTTATCAGGATTTTCAAATGTATTGTGATCAGTCATGGTAGCGGAAGCCAGTATACGCCCGGTAACAGCAGTAGCTTTACCATCCAGCGTAAGCGTAACGTCCTGTGCTTTTTTAGGATCGATGTTTACCAGCGATATATGGATCACACCATTCTTGTCTTTTGATGCCGATGCAGATATAGCCGGTAATTTTTCTGTACCGAATGTATAGTCAACTGTCTGTAATTCCAGGGGAAGAAGTGTTGCATCCTGGTGTACGTTATACATCTCCAGCACGTGGTATGTTGGTGTGAGAATCATCTTATCGTCATTGGTAAGAATTACAGCCTGCAACACGTTGATAGATTGTGCGAGGTTTGCCATGCGTACACGGTCGCAATGCTTGTGAAATATATTCAGTGTCGCACCTGCTATCATGGCATCGCGCATGGTATTTTGCTGATAGAGGAAACCAGGATTTGTACCAGGCTCTACTTCATACCATCCACCCCACTCATCTACAACGAGGTCAACACGTTTCTTTGGATCATATTTATCCATGATAGCTGTGTGCTTGCTGATGAGCTCTTCCATAAAGAGAGCAGACTTCATTGTAGCAAAGTATTGTTCTTCCGAGAAGCCGGTAGCGGGTCCTTTCTTGTCCCAGTTTATTACGGAGTAATGGTGAAGGGCTATACCAGACACCATGTGGTGTGGTATATCGCGCATCAGTACTTCTGTCCAGTTATAGTCTGATGAATTTGCACCGGAAGCAATTCTATACAGACGATCGGTGTTAGACCAGTCGGCCATAAACGTAGAATACTGACGGTATATATTAGCATAGTGTTCAGGCTTCATGTTACCACCACAACCCCACGCTTCATTTCCTACACCCCAGAATTTTACTTTCCACGGCTTCTCTCTTCCGTTCTCCGCGCGCCGCTTCGACATCGGACTTACACCTTCAAAGTTTACGTACTGTACCCAGTCCGTTAGTTCTTCTACAGTTCCGCTTCCTACATTGGCTGCAAGGTATGGTTCTGTTCCGATCAGCTCGCACATGTTCAGAAAATCATGTGTACCAAAACTGTTATCTTCCGTAACACCACCCCACCAGCGGTTTACGATAGCAGGACGTTTATCTTTTGGTCCTATACCATCTTTCCAATGGTATGTATCTGCAAAGCAACCGCCCGGCCAGCGCAGGTTTGGTATTTTTAATTTCTTGAGTGCAGCCACTACATCGTTACGCACGCCATTTGTGTGAGGCACTTTTGTATTGTTCTCGCCAACGTAGAAACCTCCGTAAATACATTTACCAAGATGCTCTGCAAAATTTCCATAGATATGTTTACTGATGGTAAGCTGGGGCGTGCCCGGCTGTAAGCTAAGTTTGGCTTGCGACTGGCTAAATCCTTTCGATGTAAATGCCAGGAGCAAACAGCACAATACGAAATACTTTTTCATTACTGGTTTAAGTTTAATTGATACGAACACTATATATATTATTAACCTTGATCTGCTTCCGGGTAGTGGCAAACCGACCAATGTGACATTCAAATAACAATTCAATTTACACTTAATAAATTAAAATGTATATAATACACTTATCTTTTTTAAAACGATTGCAGAAAATTTTTCAGCGTGCGCAGATTACGCAAAAAGAAATGCAAACTATCCTCTGACAGGAGAGTTGATATGACTTACAAATAAAGTTGGATACGATATCGGTCAGATAAACTTCACACCTTCCTGGTGAAGCTTGCTGTACTTGCCCTTGTCGAAAATATAGTAAAAGGCTCCTTTGCGCGAAGTCTCTTTTTCCTTCTCATCGAGTTTGTTCAGGATGCCGAGTGAGAGAATCTTGCGGGTAAAGTTTCGTTTATCCAGCGGCTCTTCATAGATCGCTTCATAAAGATTCTGAAGTGAAGGCAGTGTAAATTTCTCCGGCAGTAGTTCGAACCCGATAGGATGGTTCGATACTTTCTGGCGAAGTCTTTCTTTTGCTAGCGCCACCATGTCTCCATGATCGAAGACGAGCTCCGGAGTTTTGTTCAGCGGAAACCAGCGCGCTTCATGCTCAAGCTGAAGCTGTTCGCTATAATCTGCAATGTTGATGAGCGCAAAGTAAGCCACAGATATAACGCGACCGGCCGTATCACGATTAACATGACTGAAGCAATGCAGTTGCTCCATATATATATTGTGCATACCGGTAAGCTGATGCAATACACGTGCTGCCGCTTCATCGGTACTCTCATCTTTACTGACAAAACCACCCATGAGCGACCACTTGCCACGCTCCGGTTCAAAGCCGCGTTTGATCAGCAATGCTTTTAATTGCTGACCATCGAAGCCGAAAATGATACAGTCTACAGCAACCAGGATGCGATCATGACTCTTATACTTGTTGATGTCCATGGGGTGAAAGCTCTAATGTGTCCTGAAATATCTTAAATATTACCAGAACTTAACATATAAAGCTGCCAAAATCACAAGAGTCAATATAATCAGTACCAGTGTTGAAGGTTTTACCTTGAACATTTCACTATCAATCGCGAAAGCTTTCGGGTTCACTTTTGGTCCTGCGAGGCTAATAACAATCATTACAACCATCGTAAAGAAGAACGCAAGTCCCATGCAAATGAGGAATGGAATTTCATATCCACCTTTGCCATTCGGATACGCGGTATAGAAAATAGTTTCGTTGCCCAACACAGCCGGAGCAAACTGGTTAAAGAAGACTGACAGTGCAAAGCCGGTTACAACGCCTGCTATAGCGGCCGCACCCGTAGTGCGTTTCCAGAACATACCCAGTATAAACATGGCAAATACTCCGGGGCTGATAAAGCCGGTATATTTCTGGATGAACGTAAAGCCACCTTCACCCCCTATACCCAGCAGATCTTCCCAGGTAAATATGAGCGCGAGTACCATCGAAGCTAACACGGTGAGACGACCGATCCACACCATGTTCTTTTCATCGGCGTCAACATTGAAATATTTTTTATATACATCCAGTGTAAAGATGGTAGATATACTGTTGAGCTTACCTGCCAGCGATGCAACAATAGCGGCCGTAAGCGCAGCAATAGAAAGTCCTTTTAATCCGTTTGGAAGGAAACCAAGTATCGCGGAGTAAGCGCCATCTTTACTGCCACCTTCCAACTGCGGCAAGTGCCCATTCTTATACAGTACATACGCTGCTATACCCGGTAACATAACGATGATTGGCATCATCAGTTTTATTAAACCGGCAAACAATATACCGGTACGTGCTGTTTGCAGATCGGCTCCGAGTGCGCGCTGTGTAATATACTGGTTGCAACCCCAGTAGTTCAGGTTCACAATCCACTGGCCGGCAAAGTACATGGCTATACCCGGCAGCACGAGGTATTTGTTAATATACTCCTGCGATGCATCCGGTCCCGGCTTCGACAAGATCATGCGGAAATGATCAGGCGCATCCTGCATCAGTATCTTGAAACCGGAAATAGCGCTGGAGCCCATTCCGAATTTTTCACTCACAATTGTTAAAGCAAGGTATATGGTTGCAAGACCTCCAATAATCAGAACACCCACCTGGATTACATCGGTATACCCGATTACCTTCATACCGCCCAGTGTAATAACGAGTGCAAAGATGGCGAGTCCTATCATCAGTATATGCAGTGACTCTCCCCCTACCAGTCCGTTGATGGCAACGGCACCGAGGTATAAAATTGAAGTAAGGTTAACGAATATATACAGGAACAACCAGAACACCGCCATGATTAACGCTACTGTTTCGTTGTAGCGTGTCTTCAAAAACTGCGGCATGGTATATATCTTGTTCTTGAGGTATATCGGAATGAACCATACGGCAATAATGATCAGCGCGATGGCGGCAATCCATTCGTAAGCTGCAACCGCTATACCTACAAAATATCCTTCACCACTCATACCAATGAATTGCTCCGCAGATATATTCGAAGCAATCAGTGAAGCACCAATCGCCCACCACGTAAGCGAACCCTCCGCCAAAAAGAAATCCTTCGTATCGGTAACAGCTTTCTTCTTTCGCTGATATACCCAGTAGCCGTATCCGGCTACAATAATGAAGTATATAACAAATACAAGGTAATCTGAGAAGACTAGGGTTTTGTTCATAACTATAGGGGTTGAGTTGCTAGCTGTGAGCTACGAGCTGTGAGAAGTAACAGCTTATAGAACGTGGCTACTTACTGGTATAGATTGGATTTGTTTATCGATGCGTACATAGTATAATGCAAGCGAGCTGTAAGCTACTCGAAGCTCACAACTCGAAACTCGCAGCTATTTATAGTATATTTCATTCCACCGCAGTTCGTTTTTGAACTGGTACAGGTTGGTTTGGTTACCGATGAGTACGTATTCTATTCCGGCCATCTCGGCAAAGTCTTGCAAGTGTTCGGAGGTGAGGTTCTGGCTATAGCACGTGTGGTGTGCTCCACCCGCAAGTATCCATGCGGCACAGCCGGTTGGCATATCCGGGTATGGTTTCCAGAGTACACGCGCTACCGGGAGTTTCGGCAGATCATGCAGTGGTGCTACAGCTTCTACTTCATTCACCAATAATCTGAAGCGATTTCCCATATCAATCACCGATGCGTTTAATGCTGCGCCCGGTGCGCTGTTGAATACAAGGCGTACAGGATCTGCTTTACCACCTATACCGAGCGGATGGATTTCGCAGGATGGTCTTGCATCAGCAATGGACTCGCAGATCTCGAGCATGTGTGCTCCCAATACCATCTGGTTGGCCGGATCGAAATGATAGGTATAGTCTTCCATAAAGGAGTTACCGCCTTTCAATCCGGAGCCCATAACTTTCATGGCACGTACCAATGCGGCTGTCTTCCAATCACCTTCGGCACCAAAGCCATAGCCATCGGCCATCAGGCGTTGTACAGCTATACCGGGAAGTTGCACGAGACCGTGCAGATCTTCGAATGTATCGGTGAAGCCCTTGAAGTTACCATCCTCCAGAAATGTACGAAGTCCTATTTCGATCTTCGCAGCTTCGCGCAGTGCATTATGTTTGTCACCACCTTTACGCAACGCAGTGGCTACTGTATATTTCTGTTCGTACTCCGTTGCAAGTTTTCCGATAGCATCGTCTGATACCGCGTTGATCACTTTCACGAGATCNNCCAAAGCGGCAGAACTTCGCACCTTGCAAGTCGTTCCATCCGCTGGCAGCACGCAGCCATACATTAAGGCGCTCTTGCACACCTTTATCCTGCCAGTGTCCTACAACCACTTTGCGCTCAAGGCGCATGCGCGACATAATGAAACCAAACTCACGGTCACCGTGCGCGCTCTGGTTGAGGTTCATAAAATCCATATCGATATCCTTCCACGGTATATCGCGGTTGAATTGTGTATGCAAATGCAGTAAAGGCTTCTGCAGGACTTTCAATCCTCCGATCCACATCTTTGCGGGCGAGAATGTATGCATCCACGCGATGATACCGATACAGTTCTTCGCAGTATTTACGTCCTGGCAGAGATGATAGATCTCTTCAGGTGTTTTCAACACAGGCTTGAATATTACTTTTACCGGTATAGCTGATGACGCATCCAACTCCCGGGCTATCTGCTGGGAATGTTCTGCCACTTGCTTCAAGGTCTCCTCGCCATACAAATGCTGGCTACCGGTAACAAACCACACTTCTAATTTTTTGAGATCGGTCATTGACGTAATTGTTTTATACTTTTTTAAATGCTACTTGGAAAATATACTCACATCGGTGATCGTTTCAGGGAACCACACAGCCATTTCGCCTTTACCACGGTGTGCCCAGGCGTAATAGGGTATAGCCGTGAAATTCTGTTTTACAGTTGATACGGCGTTGTTCTGACTATCAATCTTTATTGCCGTTACTTCGCCTTTCAATACGGTTACACCATTCAGTAAATCTGCTTTATATTCAGGTGTGAGCAAAGTGCCTTTCGGCAGAATGAGGTTGCTTACTTTGCCATTGTTATCGGGCCACTCTGCACAGTATATCAGCGGGCCACGTTGCAAGGCTATTTTGCCCTGATCATCTTCTACTTTAGTATTGGCCGTGATGCGCTGAACGTCCATTGGTAAATTTACTTCTACCACATCACCTTTTTTCCACTTTCTGTTTAGCACGGCATAACCATTGCTGACGGTATAATTTTCGGGTTTGCCATTTACAGTAATGGTTACTTTCGTATCCGATGCCTTGGTAAAGGTATATAGATCGGATGGCATAGCCTGCCCTTGCGACCAACCCGGAATACGAACCAACAGATTAAAAGCCTGCGATGCTTTCGGGTTTAAATGAAACGCCAGTTTACCATCCCACGGGTAATTATTCTTCTGCTCGATCTCTACCACCTTTTTATTTACGGTAAGCGAAGATTTACCGCTGATGAAAAGATTTACATATACTGCATCACCTTTCTGTGCATATACATAGCCCGGTACAGAAGGAATGAGTCGCGTAATGTTTGTCGGACAGCATGAACACGGGAACCAGCCCGAGCGTTCTGCTTCCATATCTTTGTGGTGATAGTGGTTCTTGATCTCCATGGCATTGGTATAGAAGAAAGATTTACCATCCATGCCTACACCTGAGATCAATCCATTGTATAAAGACTTTTCCAGTATATCTATATATTTTGATTCACCGTGCAGCAAGAACATGCGATGATTCCAGTATACATTGGCTATGGCTGCGCACGTTTCATTGTATGCTGTAGCATTGGGTAATTCGTAGTTATCACCAAAACGTTCGCCACTGCCTACGGCACCTACACCACCCTGCACATATATCTTCTTCGTAACAACGTTGTTCCAGATGGAATCAATTGCGCTTAGAAAAGCTTTGTCATCGGTAAGGGCTGCTACATCTGCCATGGCAGCGTATAGATATCCTGCACGTACGGCATGTCCTACAGCTTCTTTCTGCTCTACCACCGGTATATGATCCTGCCAGTAAGCCCCGTTCTTCCATGGATCTTTGCTCTTTGCATCATAGCCGGTATAGTGGCCACGCTCTTCTATAAAATATTTGGCTGTTTGCAGGTATTCTTTCTTGCCGGTAATGCGATAGAGTTTTACCAAACCCATTTCTACAACCTGGTGGCCAGGCGCCACGTGTTTTTTATCCTGACCAAATGTAGCACACACCAGGTCTGCATTGCGCAGCGCTATATCCAGCAGGTTTCTTTTTCCGGTGGCCAGGTAATGTGCTGCGGCTGCTTCGTATAAATGTCCGGAGTTATATAGTTCGTGGCTCAGCTCGCGTTCTTTTTCCCAGCGCTCTTTACCAGCCCAGTGATGCGGCTCTTCCGGGTTAATTGTGCGGGCAGTATATAAATATCCATCAGGCTCCTGCGCTGCCTGCACCTTCATAATGAGTGTATCGATGTATAGCTCCAGTTTTTTATCCGGATATAGCGACAATGAAAATGATGCGCCTTCAATGGTCTTATATATATCCGTATCATCGAACGGATAGATGGTGCAGAACTTTCCGCTATGGGCTGCTGCCATTTCGAAGTTCTTTACCCGGCCGGTATTTTCGCACCGCTCAAAAGAAGCGGGTATCGTAACGGTATGATTGGTTTTGATGCGCGGCAACCAGAAGTTATCCGACAGCTTCACTTGTGTGAAGGGCACTGCCTGGATCGGGTAATCGCGATGCTGCGACCATACCGGCAACGCTGACAATAGAAGTAAAAATAAGAAGAGGTTTTTCATGATTCTATTGATACATGGTGGATGGGATGTGATCAGTTATATAGCTCAGTTCTGACCATAATAAGAATCAGGACCGTGTTTGCGTTCGTAATGCTTTTTGATCAGTGCATCTTTTAACCGTGGTGCTTTCGGGTTGATCTGCTCGGTAAACAATGCCATCTGCGCTACGGATTCCAGTACGGCACTATTATATACTGCTTTCTCGGGTGTTTTTCCCCAGGTGAATGGCGCGTGATTTCCTACAAGTATCATCTCGATCTCTTCGTAACTAAGCTTGCGCTCGTTCAAACAATTCATGATCTGGAAACCTGTTTCATATTCGTAATCACCCTGTATCATTTTATCGTCCATAGGTGGAGCGCAGGGGATATCGACCGTATTATGATCGGCATGTGTAGTACCAAATATAGGTATATC
>DJFR01000256.1:20111-22628 GCA_002432545.1 Flammeovirgaceae bacterium UBA5867
TTGGTATCAGATGATGGGCGAAGTTTTCCCTCTACGGTCTTTCCGTCAAAATCAACGATCACCATTTTATCGGGCGACAGATCTTCATAGGGAACACCGCTGGGTTTTATCGCGAATACGCCTTCGTTGCGATCGGCTGCACTCACATTGCCGAAGGTAAAAATTACCAGGCCGAGTTTAGGGAGTTGCATGTTGGCGTTATAAGCTGACTGCTTTATAGAATCGTACTTACTCATTCTTAAAATATAGGGACGGGTATGATAGATTTAGGTTTAGTAATTATAGTGTTACAGTTGATACCGGTGCAGGTGCCTTTTCAAGCTGACGACCTGTTTCCAAATATTGTTTGTAACGCTTGGCATATATAGCGGCAGCCGCTGCATTGGGTTTATACTCGGCATCGAAGCCTTGCCCCATGGTATTCATAGCATCTTCTACCTTTGTATATATACCGGCAGCAGTAGCGGCAAACATAGCAGCTCCGGCAGCACAGGTTTGTTCTGATTTGTGAATGCGTATCGGCATGTTCATAACATCGGCCATTACCTGCATGATATAGGGCGACTTCTTAGCTACCCCTCCCATACCTATAAGACCTTTTACCGGTACACCTTCTTTATTGAAGCGATCAACAATTGCTTTTGCTCCGAAACATGTTGCCTCTACCCACGCTTTGAAAAGTCGTGGTGCATCGGTGCCTAAATTCAATCCGGTTATAGCACCTTTTAATTCCTGGTTTGCATCCGGTGTTCTTCTTCCGTTCAACCAATCTATAGCAAGCTCGCTGCCTTCATTCAACGGCAGGGCAGCTGCTTGTCGCGTTAACTCCGGAACAATCTTATCGAGTAATTCGGCTTTCAGTTTCTCGGCTATATCCGGTGTTACCAGCGATGATGATTTGAGCAAGGTCTCAATCGGCCATGCGAGTGTATTTTTGAACCACGCATACGTATCGCCAAAGGCAGACTGCCCTGCTTCGAGACCAATCATACCCGGAATGATAGAACCATTTACCTGGCCACATATACCGCGTACAAGTTTACCTTCCATATCCTGTACAGGTACTACCATCATATCGCAGGTAGATGTACCCATTACTTTACTAAGGTGATACGGTTCTATCTGTCCGCCAACAGCACCCATGTGGCAATCGAACGCACCAACACCCACCACTACTTCGGTGGCGAGTCCTAAACGTTCGGCCCATTCTTTACTGAGTTTTCCGGCAGGCTTATCAGATGTATAGGTATCGGTAAATAATTTTGAAGTATACCCTTTCAACAGCGGATCAAGTGAACTGAAAAATTCATCCGGAGGTAAACCGTTGAAGTCAGCAGACCATAATGCTTTATGACCGGCAGAACATACACCACGCTTCAGTGCGTGTACATCATTACCACCTGTGAGTAAATATGGAATCCAGTCACAATGTTCTACCCAGGAGTAGCATGCTCTTCGCACGGCTTCATCTTCACGAAGTACATGGAGTAATTTTGCCCAGAACCATTCGGATGAATATATACCACCTACATATTGCAGGTAGTTTACATCAAAGCGTTCAGCATGCTCATTAATCTCGGCAGCTTCTTTTGTTGATGTATGATCTTTCCACAACACAAACATAGCGTTGGGATTATTTTCAAAGCCTGGTGTAAGCGCGAGAGGTGTTCCACTTTTATCTACAGCTACAGGTGTTGATCCGGTTGTATCAACCGCTATAGCTTTTACCTGACTGCGCACGGAGGCACCCGCTTGTTGCAGACATTGTTTGATAGTGGCTTCCAACCCTTCAACGTAGTCTTTTGGATGTTGCCGGAATTGATTTTTAGCCGGATTGCAAAACAATCCATCGCGCCATCGCGGATAATAAAAAACGGAAGACGCTATCTCTGCTCCCGATGCTGCATCTACTATAATGGAGCGAACGGAATCAGTTCCATAATCCACTCCGATGACATAACCCTTCGCCATATTTTATTTGGTGATCAATCGTTTGAAACGCTGGCTAAGATACAATAAATTTTATAAGTGTATAATCAACATTTACAAAAACGGAAAAACTTTTTTGCAGGTATCTTCGCTCAGCAACTTTATTAAAGCCATTGCAAACGAATTTACAACATTAAATGGATAATGCGGAGATTACACTCGTCATTCTCCGCATGAAACGCGGAGATTACTTGAGAATGCGGAGATAAATAGCGTTATTTACCGCATATCGTGCGGAGAATGAGTAAATACATCCATTTATTAAAGGATTGGCCGACTTTCAAATGGGAAGATGACAAAATCATCTCGCTACTTTCCACGGTGCGACATAAGCAAGGCCGACTCCTCGGTAAACTCGAAGGATTGGGTTTTCGATTGCGAGAAGAAGCAACATTAGAGACATTGACGTTGGATGTAATCAAGTCGAGCGAAATTGAAGGAGAGAAATTACCTGTTGACCAGGTGCGTTCATCCATTGCCAGGCGTCTTGGAATTGAAATAGCAGGAGAAGTTTCTATTAATAGAAAT
>DJFR01000256.1:22642-25141 GCA_002432545.1 Flammeovirgaceae bacterium UBA5867
ACCGGAAGAAGTGGAATGTATAAAATACAAGTTGGCCGTTGGCGTGATGATGCGAGAGGTCCGATGCAGGTTGTATCGGGTGCTATAGGAAGAGAACAGATTCACTACGAAGCACCTGAAGCCGGAAGACTCGATGTCGAAATGAATACTTTTCTCGAATGGTTTAATAAAGGTATATCTATAGACCCGGTGCTGAAGGCTGCTATAGCACATCTTTGGTTTGTTACCATTCACCCGTTCGATGATGGTAATGGTCGTATCGCGCGGGCAATTGCAGACCTTCAGTTAGCACGAGCCGATGGAAGTCAGCAACGCTTCTATAGTATGTCAGCACAAATTCAGCGTGAAAGAAATGCGTACTACGATATTCTGGAGAAAACTCAGAAGGGAGACCTGGATATCACAAACTGGTTGTTGTGGTTTTTAGATTGTCTTGACAGAGCAATTTCGCTATCAGAAGAAAATTTATCGGGCGTAACTCAGAAAGCAAAATTCTGGGAAATACATCAGGCAATTTCTATGAATGACAGACAGCGAAAAATGCTTAACAAACTGATCGATGGATTTGATGGTAATCTAACATCGTCAAAGTGGGCCAAGATTGCCAAGTGTTCTCCGGATACAGCGCTACGGGATATACAGGATCTAATTGAAAAAGGAATTCTGGAAAAGGAAGAAGGTGGTGGAAGAAGTACGAGCTATAGAATAAAAATTGGCAACGACCTGTCTTCGACAGGACAACANNAGTGATAGTAATGATAAACCGTCAACAGTCTATCATTACTATACATTCATAGTCTTACCCGAGCAGTAACTCCTTTAATAAAGGATTCTTATAGTCTTTGGTATACATCAAAATGTTTGCGCGGTTATTAAATTCTTCCGGAGTATGCATGGTAGTAACTACTACAGTTTGCATGCCTGCCTTGTCTGCCGCTTCTACACCTTTGGGTGCATCTTCAAACACCGTACACGCATGTGCTGGTACACCGAGTAATTCTGCTGCCTTTGCAAATACTTCGGGGTGAGGTTTACTCTGCAATACATCGTGCGCACTAACAGTTACTTTAAAGTAGTGGCGGATGTTCAGATTGTCCAACACAAAGTCAATGTTATAGGGAATTGCTGCCGAACCAATGGCCAGGCGTATACCTGCCTGGTGTGCTTCTTCCAGAAAATCAGCGAGACCAGGTAAAAGATCAAGGTGAGGTTTATATACCTCCTGGTATTTATCTTCTTTCCGTTGTGAAATCTCTGCTACTTCTTCTGCCGTAAAGTGCCCTGCACCGAATACACGTGCGAGCAACTCATCGTTCTTCCCGTACATGTGACTTCGCGTTTCTTCTATGGTAAGTTTTGCTCCAAGATCGTTTGTTAATACATCATGCCATATCTTCAAATGAAAATGCATGTCATCAATCATGGTTCCGTTGAGGTCGAATATAAACGCTTTTGTACTCATGCTACCTTTTTTAAATACAATACAATATTAAGGAGTTATCATGACTACACAACAAAGAAGTATGCCAGCGTTTGCTATTGATGACCTTATAATAACCTGTATCCGTTTGCAAGCTGCGTATAGTCAGCAATTTGTTGTTGCTGCCACGACTCATTATGTGCTAATACTTTCGCCAACAGCTGTGCTACTAGGGGTGCCATTTGTATACTGGCTGCAGCATCCAGGAAAAGTGCGCGCGTTCTGCGGGCCAGTACATCTTCTACGGTGCGCGCCATTTCAGCACGCGCTGCCCACACCACTTCGGCTTTAATTACGTTTAAGGACGGATGAATTTTTTCTGCCAGTGTCTCATCTTCCTGTATAATTTCTTCTATATACTTTCTATCGCTTCCATAGAAATATAGCGGATCGTCCACATCTTCAAGTTCAATAGCGCCATGTATCGGTAATTGTTTTGTAACCGAACTACGCTCCGGCAGATTGCCCACCATTACGGCACGATCTATAACGTCTTCACCCATCTTCCGATAGGTTGTCCATTTGCCACCAACTACCGTGATCAAACCCGAGAGTGATACCAGTATCTTATGACTGCGCGATATATCTTTTGTCTGTTTGTTGTTGGTTGCCGTTAACGGACGCAGCCCGGCAAATATACTCTTCACATCACCGCGCGATGGTTTACGGGTAAGGTACAGACTTGCTGTGTTTAGAATAAAATCTATTTCTTCATCAAGCGCACGCGGTTCAAGACTTTCATTTTCCACCAGGGTATCCGTGGTGCCTACTACAACTTTATCATGCCAGGGCACAGCAAACAGTACGCGACCATCAGAAGTTTTGGGAATCATAATGGCAGCATCGCCTTGCAGAAACTCGCGATCCAATACTATATGTACGCCCTGGCTGGGCACAATGGATCGATCGGCCTGCGGATCATCCATCTTTAGTATAGCATCTGAAAATACACCTGTGCAGTTAATGGTAGACTTTGCATATATAGTATAGGACTTACCTGTTTCCTGATCAGTTATAAC
>DJFR01000256.1:25198-40946 GCA_002432545.1 Flammeovirgaceae bacterium UBA5867
GTGCGAGGTTAATGGCAAGGCGCGAATCATCAAACTGTCCGTCATAATAAATCACACCACCACGCAAGCCATCCTCTTTGAGGTTAGCAATAGCCTGCATGGTTTCTTCTTTCGATATATGTTCTGAAGCTCCAAGTCCGAGCGAGCCGGCCATCATATCATATACCTTCATGCCGATGGTATAGAATGGTCCGTTCCACCATTCGTAATTCGGAATAATGAACTGTTGGTTACGCACCAAGTGTGGAGCGTTCTGCCGCAGCAAGCCACGTTCGTGCAAGGCTTCGAGCACCAGCCCTATATCTCCCTGCTGCAAATAGCGAACACCGCCATGAATAAGTTTGGTACTGCGACTCGAAGTTCCTTTTGCAAAATCATGTTGCTCTACCAGTAATGTTTTATACCCGCGCGATGCGGCTTCTACAGCAGCGCCCAAACCCGTAGCACCACCCCCGATGATGAGTACATCCCAGGGTATATTTCCTTGCTGCTCGATGGCACTGATCATGTCGGGTCTTTTCATCACGGTATATATTTCAAAAAAATTACTCTTCTTCGTTCGCCCAGTTCCTGGCGCGCTCTACGGCACGCTTCCAGTTTCTGAATTGCTTTTGTTGTTTCTCTTTGTTCGTACCGGGAGCAAACCGTTTATCTTCCTGCCAGTACTTTTGTATCTCTGTTAAATCACTCCAATAGCCAACCGCGAGTCCCGCGAGGTATGCAGCACCCAATGCTGTTGTCTCGGTAATTTTAGGCCGCACTACAATTCGATCCATCACATCGGCCTGCAATTGCATCAGCATGTTGTTTACCGATGCGCCACCATCTACACGAAGCTCGCGGAAAGATATACCGGCTTCTTCCAGTATACAGTCTGTTATACTCTTCACATCAAACGTAATAGCATCGAGTGCTGCTCTGCTAATGTGCGCTTTCGTTGTACCACGTGTAAGCCCGATGATAAGACCGCGTGCATACGGATCCCAATGCGGGGCACCAAGTCCGGAGAGTGCCGGCACCAGATATACTCCGTCCGAATCTTCTACACGCTGTGCCAGTTTTTCAACTTGTGCAGACGAAGTAAATAGCTCCAGTCCATCGCGCAGCCATTGAATGATAGCACCACCTATAAAGATCGATCCCTCTACTGCATAGGTAACTTCGTTGTTTACTTTCCAGGCAATGGTGGTGAGCAAATCTTTTGTTACTACGGGTTTCGTTCCGATGTTCGCTACAATAAAACAACCTGTGCCATAAGTATTTTTAATCATACCCGGTTCGAAGCAGGCCTGTCCGAATAATGCAGCCTGCTGATCGCCTGCCATTCCTGCAATCGGTACCTTGCTCGCAAATATAGTTGTACCGGTCTCGCCATATACTTCGCTGCATGAACGTACTTCGGGCAGCATACTTTCGGGTATCGTAAATATCTTCAGCAATTCTTTATCCCACGAAAGTGTATGAATGTTATAGAGCATTGTGCGACTGGCATTCGTTACATCCGTAACATGTACTTTACCATTTGTTAACTTCCAGACAAGCCACGTGTCTACTGTACCAAATGCAAGTTTACCTTGCTCAGCCTTGGCGCGCGCACCGGCTACATTATCCAAGATCCATTTTATCTTGGAGGCAGAGAAGTATGCATCGATGAACAAACCAGTTTTTTGTTTGATGGTATCAGACAGGCCCTGAGCTTTGAGCTCGTCACAGTACGAAGATGTTCTGCGGTCTTGCCACACAATAGCGTTATATACTGGCTGACTTGTTTCACGATCCCACACGATGGTTGTTTCACGCTGGTTGGTAATACCGATGCCTGCGAGATATTTACCATTGATGCCGATCTTGGCGATCGCTTCTGCAGCAACACCAGCCTGCGATGCCCATATCTCATTGGGGTCGTGTTCAACCCAGCCGGGCTTGGGAAATAGTTGTTGAAATTCTTTTTGGGCAACCGACTGAATGGTTCCCTGCTGATCGAAGACGATGGCACGCGAACTGGTGGTGCCCTGGTCTAGTGCGAGAATATATTTATCCATAGTGTGGCGTATACTGGTCTCCCTAATTTAAATACATTTCTGAGTTTTGTATGAAGTTTTTTTTATGACCGAAATCAGGGGCACAAAGAAGACGCAGCATTTTCACAGCGGATGTGAATCGCTTCACTTGTGAAGCAGCCTCCTTATGTTGCCTGTATGGATTTAGATACAAAATGTTTTCAACAAAAATCTACGTAGTACTACTGATCCTGATCTCTGCGTTTACTCGTCAACCTTCCGGTTAAAAACACGGACGTGTCTTGTTCGTAGTGATATATACTTTTGTGCGCTTTCTATAAACAAGTATATATTATGACTACAAGACTCTTTTCAATTGATGGCGGGTCACTCGACTTCGATGCTTCTGTTCCATGCATTATTGCTACGTACTCAGGCTTTGTATTATCGGAAGATTTTCGGAGACAATGTGAAGAAGGACTGATACAAATTCGCAAGAAGGTGGCCGAGCATGGCAAGGTAGCCTGGATAACGAACCTGACGAAGTCTGAAATTTTTACAGACGAAGATGTTAAGTGGGCTGCAGAGTATTGGAATACAAATGCGTACACAAGCGGTTTGGTATATTATGCGGTGGTTGTACCTGAAAATATGTTTACGGCTATAAACCTGGATGAGTATATGGAGGCGCATCGGCAGAGCAAAGATCCGCTTGTGCTGAATTTATTTCCGGATGTTGAGTCTGCTTTGGGATGGTTGAGGGATGTGATGCGTTAGTCTGGCAATCCGGGTATACGTTCCTGATCACGAATTAAAAATCCAGTGGCACGGAGAACACGAAGGAGACGCAGCGTTACACAAGGTTATTTGAAACAAGATAAAAAATTCAGAAGTGCCGGAATGACCTTCCGGCACTTTTTATTTGATAACATGTACCCAGCCTTTGCAGGAGGCTTCATTCTGGACATCTATTTTGTAGTAGTATACTCCGGTACTGAGGCCTGTAGCGGACCAGGTGTTGTGATAGTCTTCATCATGAAAGATGAGTCGGCCCCAAAGGTTATATATTTTCAAATCTACCTGGTCGGGAGCCTGTATCTGCAGTACATCGTTTCGCTCATCGCTATTGGCGGTAATTACATTTGGAACTTTTATGGTAACAACATTCAATGAAATATTTTCATTGTACGAGCAGTAATCATTTGTGCTTTTAAATGTCACCGTATAGCCACCGTCTGCCGGGTAGTTGTGTGTAAAATCTTTTTCGGTTGATGTTGTCCCGTCACCCAGGTTCCAGGTATAGGTATAGCTGTCTTTGGTAGTGTAGCTGAATCGAACCACGGGTCTGTTCCAGCAGTCGTAATGTTTCTCCATGCTAATTTTATATTCAGGACCGGGTATAACATTTACCGCGACCGTATCAGACACCTCACACCCTACTTCGTCCTGTATGGTAACATAGTATATTGTGGTGTCGGTTGGAGTTACTTTGGGATTGGGAAGTGAAGAGGTAAATGTACTATCGTTAGTCCATTGATACTTTACACCGCCTGTTGCGTAGAGTTGATAGCTGCTGCCTTTGCAGATCGATCCATCATCTGATACTTCTATCTCCGGATCAAAAACAGAAACCGTAACACTTGCTATATCTTGTCCTTCGCATGTTTCTGCGTTATAGGCGGTCAACGTAACATTATATACTCCGGGCGTTGTATAAGTATATACGATGGCGCTTGTATCCTGTTTGGTGATCTCGGTGCCATCGCCCATATTCCATACGTAATACTTCGCCCCACTACTAAAATTCTGAAACACGATGGACGAAGGATAACAGAGTGTATCAATACCGGGATCATCCAGCGCCACCGAGTTTGTCTGCAATACAGCACGAAGTGTAGCTAAGTCAAACTTGAATATAGCATTATTACATTGTGATTGTGTGCGGGCCGCGTTGGTGGCATGCCCCGCTGGTGCATTCACAGCCGGGAAATCTGAATAGCCGCCACATCCGGCACACACCGCATGATATACTATACCACGCTTGTCGAAACGACTGGTGCCACCATCTACATGTGTTGCCGATTGTGTTCCTCCGAGAAATGTTCCGTACAAAAATGCAGAAGCGTCTTCATCAAGTACCATCAGGTAAAAATCACTGCCAGAAGTCCTGGATTGATAGGCATCAGCGGAAACGCGAAGTCCCGTGGTGCTTCCGCCAACAAAATTACGCGTAACGGTAATAACCTGCCCCAATTGATTGCGGTAGCGTATGGTAGTTGTATTCAAAACACCACCCCACCCCGCTATATATATCTTGTTACAATCATTCACCAGAAAAGCTGTGGGTGAAATATTCGGACTATAATTACCAGAGCCAAACACGGTTGAAAAGACAGACGACTGCAGATCATGCGAGAGCTTATGAATGAATTGTCCACCACCGCTCTGTGAAAACACGCCTGACGAAACCGGGTACGTTCCCTGCGTTTGTCCATATACATATACATTCTGATCGTTGTTAATATCGACAAAATATACCTGGTCATACGATGACGTGCCAAGATAGGTGGCATTGATAATCTGCTGACCATCATTGGAGAGCTGCGCAACCCATCCATCAATATCCGATCCTTTTGTTTTTTTATAGCCATTTATACCGGCAAAGTTTGTACTGGTAGTACCACCGGCAACAAATATAGTATTGCTGCTATCGAGCTTTAGTGAATAAGCAGCATCCGTTGCAGAGCCCCCCAGACAACGACTCCAGGTTATTTCAGAAAGGTCAGCCGTAAGTTTTACAACTACAGCATCGTGCGTACCGCCTGCGTAGTCAACCACAGCATTGGCAATATCCGATGAGCGTGTATTGGATGCTATATATACATTATCATCGCTATCCGTTATAATATCACCGCGAAACTGATCACCATAATTTTTACCCAACGCGCTCTGCACCATATTCTGCGTATCGAACGATCCGGAAACAAAATTCACTCCGTCATTACCGCTGCCACCTATATACGTAGATCCCAGTAACTTCGTACCATCGCTGCTTAATTTGGCAACAAACAGATCCGAACCGTTAACGTAATGCACACCATCCATTGGGGTAAAATCTGTTCCGCCTCCAAAACTTGATCCATTCGTTACCGGAAAGTTCAGGGAGCTTGTAGTGCCGAGTATCAACAACTCACCGGCATGATTCACCACGAGACTCTGCGGAGTTTCAGCAGCGCTTCCACCGAGGTATGTAGCATATAACATTTTCGTTCCGGCTGAGTCAAACTTCATAATGCCTATATCCCATGTGCCTCCGCGAAATGATACCTGGTAAGCACCTGTCTTCGTAGGGTAGCCGGTTCCATATACTATACCGGCCATGTACGCATTACCGGCATCATCGTAGGTAGCAGTGTTGCCCCAGTTATCAGTAGCAGAGCCGGAGTATGCAGAAAATATAATGAGCGGATCAATTACCAGTGTTGCTGACGGATCATGACGATGTTCAAGATCAAACGTAACGCGATTGCTTTTCAAATTGAATTTGCACGGTATATCGGTACGTTTGCCGTTGTGTTCCTGGTATACATACGGCTTCATCTCGATAATTTCACCGAGACTGGTTTTCATGTGGAGATTTTTCTCCTTTACCTGCAAACTGTCCAATCCGCTATAGGCGAGTTCGATTTTATTAAGATGTCCCCCGGGCTTTACAAGGAGATCATACTTTACTGAAGTACCACTGGTATATAGTTTCAAATCAACACCCGTATATAGGTCGGTGATGATGATCGTTTCGTATGCACGCGCCTGTTGCTGCCACCCTGACTGATCGCTGCCACTAATATAGTTATACCGCGTATCCAACACTCCCACTCCCTGGGCCCTTACGGTAGTATTGGTGTGCAGGAATTTTACTTCGAAGGCATGCGCCTGCAAAAAATCGTTGTGGTATTCGGAAACATCTTTGCCTGTTGTATTTTCCGATGAATGGTTGTGCTGGCTTAACGGACTTTCCACGAAAGCATATAGCAGCCGGGTACGCTCCACATATAGTTTACCGCCTGGTATATCGGCAGCGAATAGAACCTGCTCGGGCCATTGTCCTTTGTTCTCAATAAAGCCGGGAATAGCCTGCGCCAGGTGTGGTATAAAAACCAGCGACAGAATAAATAACAAGAGAAGGTTAACCTTCCGGTGGATGCTGTTTTTCATGACATGCCTCTAAAACGCTATAGATAAGCAAAGCATGCCCGAAGGTGATTGTGAAATAGATGAACGGAATGTATGTGTAGATTAAAGCGTATTGTGATACGATGCCTCCCATCCGTTGGCAATTGAAAAATAACTTTTCCGAATGGGGTATACTATATCTCTCTAATTGACACAAAGGAACTCCAGCTCTCATTCCGGTTTCAGGATGAAAGCGAGATTGTATCACAACAATAACGGAGGGTAATCCGGCTATTGTCCTGCTATATATTGTTCCAGATGTTCAATGATAGATTTCTGTTCATTGATGACTGATCGCACAACATCGCTGATGGAGATTACGCCCACCAGTTCGCCATTTTCTTCTACAGGAAGGTGACGGAATTTTTTGTCACTCATCATCCTCATGCACTGTTCAATCGAGGTATCGGGTGTAACCGTAAATACCTTGGTAGTCATGAGCTCTTTAATTAATGTATCCTTGGACGATCTTCCTTTCAGGATGAGCTTGCGGGCGTAGTCTCGCTCGGTGAAGATGCCAACCATTCTACCATCTTCAACAATGACGAGGCCGCCAATATTTTTCTCGCACATCACTTCGATGGCGTGGTAGACAGTAACATCTGGTGCAACATGATAGACCGCATTTCCTTTGAAATCGAGGATATCTTTTACTTTTCCCATAGTATAAGTTTTAGCAATCGATTGAAGATAACTTTTTCAGATAGAAAAAGCAAATAGCCAATCCGTATGGACTGGCTATTGATCTATGGGAAATAGTGCTAAAATTATTGAGCAGGGAACAGCGACATGATTGCATCAGGGAATAATCCGAGCGCAAATATCAATGCGATGAGTACAAACAAGAGTAATTTTTGTGATGCGCTCAACGTAATGGATGGCGCAGACGACTCGTTGAAGTACATGGCTATAATTACGCGGAAGTAATAGTATACACCAATCAGTGACGTGATTACAGCAACAATCACCAGGCTGGTATAGCCATGATTGATAGCCTGTGCAAATACCATATACTTACCAAAGAAACCTGCCAGCGGAGGTATACCTGCCAACGACAACAAGGCGATAGTAATGGTAACAGCAAGCCATGAATTCTTTTTAAAGAGTCCGTTGAAATAATCAACCGTGATTTCTTCGGAATTACCCTCCACTAAATGCAGTACGCTGAATGCTGCAAGCGATGAAATGGAATAGGTAGTGAGATAGTAAAATATAGTTCCGGTTTCGCCAGGACTTGTTGTGAACGCGAGAAGTATATAGCCTACGTGACCAACGCTGGAGTATGCCAGCATGCGCTTCACGTTGTTCNNGTAAGAACCATAATTACCTGTAGTACCAGGCTCCACGTTGACTCTACCGCTACGAAGCACGATGAGAATATACGAATGAAAGCAGCGATCGCGGCAACTTTCACTACGGTTGACATGAAAGCTGTTACCGTAGTAGGCGAACCGCTATATACATCGGGCGCCCAGAAGTGAAAAGGCACCGCTGATATTTTAAATGCAAGACCGATCAGCATCAGCAATACACCGGCATAAAAGAATGTAGGTAAACCCTCAGGATTAGCTGCTATAGTTTGTGCTATGGTATGAATGTGAAATGAACCGGTAGCTCCGTAGATCAGTGCTATACCAAACAACAGGAAACCTGTAGCGAACGATCCCATCAGAAAATACTTGAACGCAGCTTCCGTTGAAGACAAGCTATCTTTTCTGCTTCCGGCCAGCACATATAACGACATGGAGAGAATTTCGATACCGAGGAAGAGCATGGCCATGTTGTTGAACGATGCCATGATCACGGAACCTACTACTGCAAATATAACAAGTGATGTGCGATCGGTACGATGCGTTTGTGTAGCAAAGTAATCGGCCGACAACCAGAACCACAGTATAGTTGAAACCGAGATAAGCGCTGTAAATGCGAGCGCCTGGTTATCGAACACCAGCATATCGCTGAAGTAGCGCTGTGCTGTATTCCAGTCTAACGCTGCCAATACTACGGCTGCTGAAAGACCAATAAGCACAAATGCTGTGAGCCATCTTTTCAGATTACCAAATTCTGCAAGAAGCGAAACTATACCTAAGCCGGTGATAACAAATAATGCGTTCATATATTAGTTAGCGGAAGCAGTAACTTCTGAAATTGATTGTAAAAGTGTATTGACAGCCGATTCTGATATCTCCAGCAAAGGAGCAGGATATATACCGATGATGATAACCAGCAATACAACCGGATATAGCACAAGTTTCTCCTGTCCGGTCAGGTCGATGAAGGAAGCCGTTCTGCTGTTTGCCTCACCCGACATAGACTTCTGGAATGTTCGGAGCATATATACTGCCCCGAGTATGATCGTTACACCTGCTATAGCACCCAGGGCCGGTTTATACTGGAAGAGCGAATTGATCAGCAAAAACTCTCCTACAAAGCCACTGGTAAACGGAAGGGCAACACTGCCCAACATGGTAATAACAAATACGGTTGTAAGAATTGGTGCAGCATTGCGTATACCACCCAGTTCAGATAACGTTCTTGTCTTGGTGCGATCGAAAATAATTTCAATGATGTAGAACAGCGCGAATACAATAATACCGTGACTTACCATCTGGATCATAGCGCCCTGCACGCCAACCGCATCCAGGGTAAATATACCAGCGGATATCAGACCTACGTGTGCTATAGATGAATATGCGATAAGACGCTTGAAATCTTTCTGAACAATAGCTATACATGAAGCGTATATGATGCCGATTACCGAAATGATCACGGCTGTTAAGCCCCACTCAGCAACTCCACCCGGCACAACCGGAATCAGCCAACGAATAACACCATATATACCCATCTTCAACATGATACCGGAGAGTAACATGGTGCCCTGTACCGGAGAAACGGTATAGGTATCAGGCTGCCAGGTGTGGAATGGAAATACCGGCATCTTGATAGCAAACGCTACAAACAGTGCCCAGAACACAAGTGATTGCTCTGTTAATGACAGCGAGCGACCTGCTTCATACAATGCCTGTATATCAAAAGTATGTGTACCCGGTGTTTGGAAGTACAGGTATACCAATGCTACCAGCATGAACAAGCTTCCCGCCAGGGTATATACAAAGAACTTGAATGTGATTCTGCCGCGATCTTCACCGCCCCAGATGAGACAGATGAAATATATAGGGATCAATGCTACTTCCCAGAAAAGATAAAAGAGTAAACCATCGCGCGCTACAAATACACCTACCAGTGCCATTTGCATGGTGAGGATCAATCCGTAAAAAGTAGAAGGTTTATAGTATGTTTTACTGAACGATGAAAGGATGATCAGCGGAACTAATACAGTGGTCAGTAATACCAATAACAAACTAATACCGTCTATAGCTACGGAGAAATTTAATCCAAGCGAAGTGATCCAGGGTACATTAACACTGAACTGAGGTCCTTCTGTTTTGTTGAACTCTATCACAACTACCAGCGAAATAACCAGTTCAAGCAATGCTGCTGTCAATGCTACAACTTTTGCATTCTGAGGTTTGAATGCAAAGAGCAACAGCGCTGCAAGCAGTGGAAAGAATATAAGAAGTAGCGTTAGCATTTCGTTAATCCGTTAATCGTTATTCGTTATCAGTTAATCGTTTCGGTTTATCAGCGGATGACAGCGTATGCAAGGATCAATACGATACCTATTACCATCATGAATATATAGTAGCCGATGCCACCGTTCTGCAGAAGTCTTGTTACGCGGCTTCCTGCTACAACGCTTCCGCCCACGCCATTTACAAGTTTATCGATACCCAGTCTTTCGATGATTGAATCAAAAATTCCAGAGAACCAGTACAGCGGCTTCACTACGATAGCATTGTATAATTCATCCACATAGTACTTGTTGGCCAGCAGACGCTGAACGCCACTGATGGACTGACCTTCTGCTGCCGGTACTTGTTGCTTGCCTATATACATTACATACGCAATGATGATCATTACAATCGTAAAGACCACTACAGTGCCCATGAGTATATATTCGGTTGCATGGCTCAGGTGATGCACAGGCACCAGATCGTGTGATGCAGCAAACACCGGGTGCAGATAATGCGACAGCCAGTGTGATCCACCTAACACTTCGGGCACACCCATAAATCCACCTACAACACTCAGTATAGCAAGCACAGTCAACGGAATGGTTATGCTTTTTGGAGACTCGTGGATATGATCCATCGCATGTTTACTTGCTCTCTCCTTTCCAAAGAAGGTAAGGAAGAATAAACGGAACATATAGAATGCTGTAAGCAATGAAGCGATTACTGCCACAGCCCATACAATTTTATTATGCGCGAATGCACTCGCGAGTATTTCATCTTTCGAGAAGAAACCGGCAAACGGAGGTATACCTGATATTGCTAACACGCCTGCAAAGAATGTGAGGTATGTTACCGGCAGATATTTTTTAAGTCCGCCCATGTTACGAATATCTTGCTCCCCGCTTAATGCGTGAATCACGCTACCGGCACCGAGGAACAACAACGCTTTGAAGAAAGCGTGTGTCGCCATGTGAAATATACCACTGGTAAATGCACCAAGTCCTAACGCAAGGAACATCAGGCCTAACTGACTTACCGTTGAGTATGCCAGTACTTTTTTGATATCGTTCTGTGCTATGGCTATAGTTGCTGCAAAGAGTGCTGTAGCCAATCCTACAATCACAATCAAATTCAATGTATCTGGCGACAGTGCATAGAGTAAATTATTACGACACACCATATATATACCGGCTGTAACCATGGTTGCAGCGTGTATCAATGCCGATACCGGTGTAGGACCTGCCATCGCATCGGGCAACCAGGTATATAGTGGTATCTGTGCACTCTTACCCATAGCGCCTACAAACAGCAACATGGTAATGAGTGTTAATGTGTTTGTATCGAGTGATGTTGCTTTCGCGAATACTTCTGTATACTGAATGCTTCCGAAGTGAACGAAGATTAAAATCACACCCAACAACATTCCCAAATCACCAATACGGTTCATGATGAATGCTTTGTTGGCAGCGTTGTTATACTCCTGGTTCTTGAACCAGAAGCCGATGAGTAAATACGAGCAGAGACCTACGCCTTCCCATCCTACAAACATCACCAGGTAATTTGCGCCCATGACGAGCAGAAGCATGAAGAATACGAACAAATTCAGGTATGAGAAGAAGCGATTGAAACCTTCATCATGATGCATATACCCGATCGAGTATACATGAATGAGGAAACCAACTCCGGTAATAATCAACAGGAATAAAGATGAGAGCGGATCTACCAGGAAGCTGATCGAAGCCGAGAAATCTCCGGCAGCGATCCAGTTAAAAAGCGTTACCGATATAATGCGATCGTCTTCCGCTCTGCCCAGCAGTATCGAGAAAAGTGCGATGGAAACAATGAAGGATAATAATACTGAACCGCAGGCTATAAATGCAGTAACTCCGTGTGTGAGTCTTCGTGTATTCAGTGCAACAAACAAAAAGCCCAGTAACGGAAACAAAGGCACCAGGCTTACCAATAGATCTGTACTTACCATTTTAAGCGATTCAAAATATTAATATCAACCGATTTTGTGTTACGGTACATCATTACCAATATAGCGAGGCCCACCGCGACTTCAGCCGCAGCTACTGCCATGATAAAGAATACAAATACTTGTCCGGAGGCATCGTTAAGGTAAGTAGAGAATGCTACGAGTAAAAGATTCACAGCATTCAACATCAACTCGATGCACATGAAAATGATAATAGCATTTCTGCGGTATAGCACACCCAACACGCCTATTGTGAAGAGTGCTGCTGCGAGCCACAGGTAATAATCAAGCGGTACGGTTTTAACCATTGTTCGTTAATCGTTGTCAGTTATTCGTTATCCGTTATCAGTTAATCGTTATGGTTATTCACGGATAACGATTAACGAATACCGTTTATCGGCTCTCCGGTTTACCCAGCATTACAGCGCCCACCATAGCAGCAAGCAGTAACACGGATGTTATTTCGAAGGGAAGTAAAAATTCTGTGAACATTACTTTCCCCAATGTTTTTACAAGTCCTATATCAGCAGCGGCTGGTTGTTGCGCCAGCATGTTCTCGGTGCCTTTCAATGAGCCGATGAGCACCAGCATAATAAGACCAGCACATATCGTTGCAGCGAACTTGAGAATGTTACTCTTATGAGGTTCGGATTCTTTGTTGAGGTTGAGCAGCATGATGACGTAGAGGAACAATACCATGATGGCTCCTGCGTATACAATGATGTGTACAATCGCCAGGAACTGGGCATTCATTAATGTGTAGTGCCCTGCGATGCAGAAAAAAGTAATGATCAGGTATAGTACACTATATACCGGGTTCTTGGACAACACTACCATGATGGCCGACATAATGGCCAGGAATGAAAGGAAGTAGAATGCGTTGAGCGTCACTGCTGAATACTGTTATTTATTATGACTTAATCTTTTCTGTTGTTTGAAAGCCAACACGGCTGGTGTTTGTCGCTTGGTTACATCAACGCGTTCGTCCACAGATTCTACCAGCTTATCCTTACCGTATATAAATCCGTTTCTTCCGTAGTCTGTTGAAACAATGCGGTCGGTCAGGAATATAGCTTCCTTCGGACACGCTTCTTCACACAATCCACAGAAGATGCAGCGCAGCATGTTGATCTCGTACGTTGCTGCATATTTTTCTTCGCGGTATAAATTTTCCTCGCCCTTCTTGCGCTCGGCAGCAACCATGGTAATGGCTTCAGCCGGACATGACACTGCACACAATCCGCAGGCTGTACAACGCTCGGCTCCTTTGTCGTCACGCTTCAGTACATGCTGGCCGCGCCATACATCGCTGATCTCACGTTGCTTCTCCGGATATTTTACCGTTGCTTTTTTTCGGAATAAGTGCTTGATGGTAATGGCAACACCACTCAGGATTGCCGGGAGATATATCTTCTCTGCGAAGGTCATCTCTTTCTTTACTACAAGCTTGGATCTATTTGTTAACATCGTTAGTCGTTAATCGTTATCTGTTATCCGTTTCAACGGATCATGATTATTTCAACAATATCATTACCAGTCCGGTAAGGAATATATTAAAGACCGCGAGCGGTATCAATATCTTCCATCCCAGGTTCATCAGCTGATCATAGCGGAAGCGCGGGATTGTCCAGCGGATCCACATGAAGAAGAAAATGAAGAAAGAAATTTTTGCAAACAGCACTACGGTTCCGATGATCGAGATTGTGTTATGATCCAATCCCAGGTCGTTCATGAACGGGAAGTTATACCCGCCAAAATATAGTGTTGATATCACTGCTGACGATACAAACATGTTGATGTATTCAGCAAACAGGTAGAAGCCGAGCTTCATACTGCTATATTCGGTGTGATAACCACCTACAAGTTCGGTTTCACATTCCGGTAAATCGAATGGCGTACGGTTACACTCTGCAAAGGCACATACTATAAAGATCAGGAACCCAAGAGGCTGATATACTACATTCCACATGTTCCAGTCGCCACCTACACCACCAGCCTGTTGTGCGCTGATCTCACCAAGACTTAATGTACCCGTCATGATGATGAGGGCAATGATGGATAGGCCCATCGCGATCTCGTAACTGATCATTTGCGCAGAAGCGCGGATCGCTCCGAGTAATGAGAATTTATTATTCGAAGCCCAGCCTCCGATCATGATACCATATACACCGATCGATACAACTCCAAATACATATAGTATACCTACATTCAAATCTGCGATCTGTAATGAATATACCTGGTCGCCAATGATGAGTGTATTTCCCCAGGGAATCAGTACACCGGCCATCATCGCGGTTAACATCGCGAGACACGGACCGAGTACGAACAAAAATTTATTGGATACTACCGGGATGATCTCTTCTTTGTAGATGAACTTCATTCCATCGGCAAGTGGTTGAAATATACCGAAGGGTCCCGCTCTGTCCGGACCAACACGATCTTGCAGGAAAGCTGCCACCTTACGCTCAGCATAGGTAGAGTACGCAGCAACAAATAGCGTGATGCCGAATACAGAACCAACGAGGATAAGTTTATAGATCAGAAATTCGCTCATGCTGGTGACTGGTTAGTTTCCGGTAATTGTTTTCCTTTCTGGAACTGAATCTGACGTTCGATGTCAAGCTTCAGTTTTTGCATGTCTATTTTCTCATAGTGGTTCTGAGAGATCACAGAATGCTTGTCGATGTGACGCGGACCTTCAATCGTCCAGTCGTTCATATTTTTGTGATCGTAGCGGCAGTCGTTACAGATATACTCTTTCACTTCACCGTATTGATCTTTGCGTGCTGATACGCGCAGTACATCATCACCTTTCGTCCAGAGTACTACTTTACCGCAGCACTTATCGCAGTTACGATGTGCATCTACAGGTTTCGTAAACCATACTCTGCTTTTGAAGCGGAATGTTTTATCAGTCAATGCTCCTACCGGACAAACATCGATCATGTTTCCGGAGAATTCATTATCAACAGCTTTTTCGATATAGGTGCTGATCTCGGATGCATCACCACGATTGATCACACCATGAACGCGTTCGTTGGTAAGCTGATCGGCTACAAATGTACAGCGGTAGCAAAGTATGCAGCGCGTCATGTGCAGTTTGATCTTGTCTCCTATATCTATCTTTTCAAATGTTCTGCGATCTTCTTCATAGCGTGTTTTCGCAGCCCCATGTTCGTATGCTAAATTTTGCAGATCACACTCTCCGGCCTGATCACATATAGGGCAATCGAGCGGGTGATTGATCAACAGGAACTCAACAACACCTTTACGTGCTTCGAGTACTTCCTGTGAAGTGATGTTCTGCACTACCATACCATCCATTACCGGGGTGCGGCATGATGCTACCAGCTTCGGCATCGGGCGTGGATCTTTGGCAGATCCTTGTGTTACTTTTACAAGACACACGCGGCATTTACCTCCGGTGTCTTTCAAAGAAGAATAGTAGCACATTGCCGGAGGCACAACCTCACCGCCTATCTGGCGGGCTGCATTCAGAATGGTTGTTCCATCTGCAACCTCTACTTCAATACCATCTATTGTTACTTTAGCCATTATCCGTTATCCGTTATCTGTTATTGAAAATAGCTGCGAGCTGCTGGCTGCTAGCTACTAGATGTGTGAGTGTGGGAGCCGGTGTGTGCTTATGCTGTGACATTTGTTAATTATTAAACTCCAGCGAGTACTTTCTCGGAGCGGAACGGTTCCACTTCAAAGTGCTTTGGATTTTTTACTTTCTCCGGATACTTTACGTGGTATTCAAACTCTTCGCGGAAGTGGCGGATCGCGCTGGCTACCGGCCATGCAGCGGCATCTCCTAAAGGACAAATTGTATTTCCTTCTATCTTCTTCGCTACGTCTACGAGTAAGTCTATATCTTCCATGTGACCGTGGCCATGTTCGATGCGATGGAGTACTTTTTCCATCCAGCCTGTACCTTCACGGCACGGGCTGCACTGTCC
>DJFR01000256.1:40987-42026 GCA_002432545.1 Flammeovirgaceae bacterium UBA5867
TCCATTACTATAAAACCACCGGAACCCAGCATGGTGCCTGTTGCAAAACCTCCATCGGATAATGATTCATACGACATCAGTCGTGGTTCGCCTTTGGCAGTTTTAAGTATAAGTTCTGCAGGAAGAATCGGTACAGAAGAACCTCCGGCTACAACGGCCTTCATCTTTCTTCCTTTCCATATACCTCCACAATATTGATCAGAGTATATAAACTCTTCAACAGGAAGTCCTAATTCAATTTCGTATACACCGGGTTTGTTGATGTGTCCGCTGGCAGAGATCAGTTTTGTACCGGTACTTTTTCCGATACCAACTTTTGCATACTCATCACCGCTTTCGTTTACGATTGAACAAACTGCCGATATAGTCTCCACGTTGTTTACAACAGTAGGGCTGGCGTACAAACCTGCTACGGCCGGGAATGGAGGCTTGAGGCGCGGGTTACCGCGTTTACCTTCGAGCGATTCCAGCAACGCTGTTTCTTCACCACAGATATAGGCACCACCACCGGGTTGTACATATAGCTCGAGTGAGTAATCTGTTCCTAAAATATTTTTACCGAGGAAACCATTTGCATGTGCTTCCTGTATTGCCTTCTCTAGTATACGAATGATATACATATACTCTCCGCGCACGTAGATATAGGATGTTTTTGCACCAAGCGCATAGCTTGATGTGATCATCCCTTCAATAAGTATATGCGGAATCTTTTCCATCAGGTAGCGATCCTTGAATGTTCCCGGCTCGCTTTCATCTGCGTTACACACGAGGTAACGTGGCTTGTCTGACTTACGATCGAGGAAACTCCACTTCATCCCCGCAGGGAAACCTGCACCACCTCTTCCGCGCAGACCAGACTTCTTAACTTCTTCAGTAACTTCATCCGGAGTCATCGTCTTCAACGCTTTCTCTACAGATTTATAGCCACCGTGTTTTCTATATACATCGAATGTCTCGATGCCCGGTACATTTATATGTTCTAAGAGTCTTGCCATGATTAGATCTTCTGCATGTTAGATTTCATATATGTACTGCGCTG
>DJFR01000256.1:42111-54105 GCA_002432545.1 Flammeovirgaceae bacterium UBA5867
TTCTTCTCAAAGTGCTCTACGATATCATCGGCACCTCTTAACCAGCATGGACCGGTCTGACAAACTTCAATGAGACATGTACCAACCGGTTCGAGATTGTACATGGTATAGAATGATGCAACTTCATATACTTCAATCGGCTTGATGGAAAGTATAGATGCAACATAATCCATCACCGGTGTACTCAGCCAGCCGTCAAACTCCGCTTGTGCTATATGCAGCACAGGCAGCAAAGCCGACTTCTGTCTTCCTTCCGGATAACGCTTTATGATGCGCTGCACGAGGTCCATCGTCTCAGCTGAAAATTGTATCGGTTTTATAGTCTGTTCACTCATCTTCTATCCGTTAATCGTGAGCCTATGCGTCAAGTTCTCCTGCTATTACGTTCATGCTACTCATGGTAATCACGGCATCTGATAGCATCGATCCTTTGATCATTTCAGGATATGCCTGATAGTATATAAAGCAAGGTCTTCTGAATTGTAATCTGAAAGGAGTTCGTCCGCCATCGCTGATCAGGTAAAAACCTAATTCACCATTGCCGCCTTCTACACAGTGGTATACTTCGCCTTTCGGAATTTCTGTTTCACCCATCACAATCTTGAAGTGATAGATGAGCGCTTCCATATCGTTATATACTTCTTCTTTTGGCGGAAGACAGAACTCTGGTACGCGCGCGCTATATATACCGGCAGGTTCTTTCTTTACTTTTTCAATAGCCTGCTTAATGATGCTGAGGCTTTGCCACATTTCTTCCTGGCGTACCATGAAGCGATCGTATGTATCGCCATTGGTACCTACCGGGATAATGAAATCAAACTCTTCGTATGATGAGTACGGTGTCATTACGCGTACATCGTAGTCAACACCGGCAGCTCTCAGGTTCGGACCGGAGAAGCTATAGCTAAGCGCGCGTTCTGCAGATATAGGACCGCAGTTAATAGTGCGATCCATGAAGATACGGTTACGCTCCAGCAGGTTTGAGAACTCCTGGAATGCTATCGGAAAGTCGATCAGAAATTTATCAATCTTCTCCCAGGCCTTCTGAGGTATATCGCGTTCGAGCCCACCGATACGACCTATATTCGTTGTTAAGCGTGCTCCACAGATCTCTTCGAAGATTTCATAGATACGCTCGCGCATTTGAAAGAGGTATAGGAAGCCGGTTGTTGCTCCGGTATCCTGACCGATGATGGTATTACAAATGATATGGTCTGATATACGCGAAAGCTCCATGATGATAACACGGAGGTATTGTACACGCTTTGGTATTTCTATATTCAACAGTTTTTCAACCGTCATGTGCCATCCCATGTTGTTGATAGGCGATGAACAATAGTTCATGCGATCTGTCAGCGGAGTGATTTGGTAGAATGGTCTGCGCTCAGCAAGTTTTTCGAAAGCGCGGTGTATATATCCGATGGTAGGCTCAGCCTCTACGATGATCTCACCATCCATCTTCAATACATTCTGAAATATACCATGTGTGGCCGGGTGTGTAGGCCCGAGGTTCAGGTATGAGTATTGTTTCTCTCCTGCTTTTTCCTGTTCGATGACCGATTGATTCACATTCATAAGATTATCGTCCAAACATAGTATCGTTCTTGTCTTCGCGTCTCTGATCTTCGAGCGGATATTCTTTACGCAACGGGAAGATGATCATGTCCTCCACGTTTAGAATTCGCTTGAGGTTTGGATGTCCTTCGAAGTGTACTCCGAAGAAATCGTATGTCTCACGTTCCAGCCAGTTCGCTCCTGAAAATATAGGAGTGATGGTAGGTGTTACCGGATTCTCTGCCGGAAGAAATATCTTCAGTCGGATACGCAGGTTGGCCACCAGGTTGTGAAGCTGATACATCACAGCAATCTGGTTAAGCTCCGGGTAATGTATACCGCACAACGTAGTGAGGTATTGAAATTTAGTGTCGGGATGGTTGTAGAGGTATTGGATGATCTCCACAATTTTCTCTTTCTTCAAAGAAACCGTAAGAAAATTGTAGGGTGTGTCTATATGAAGAATTTGATCTTCATACTTTTCCTTGAGCGCACTAATGACGTTGTCCTGCGTAGAACCTTCCATTGGTTCGGTTTCGGTTTTGTTTATGTATTGGTAATTATTATCTGTTACACTTTTGGATGATCAAGGTGTAGCGAGGTAACAACTATTCCATTCCGTATTTATTCAGCATAGCCTTATATTCAGGTGAATCTCTTCTGCGAAGTGATTCCGTTTCTACGAGGTGCTGTATTTTCAAAATGCCATCTATAATTTGTTCCGGACGTGGAGGACATCCCGGTACATATACATCTACAGGGATGATGCGGTCGATGCCTTGCAGTACGCTATAGGTATCAAATATACCTCCGCTGCAAGCACAGGCTCCTACAGAAATCACCCAGCGTGGTTCTGCCATCTGTTCATATACCTGGCGCAGTATAGGTCCCATCTTTTTAGCGATCGTCCCCATCACCATCAGCAAATCTGCCTGGCGTGGCGAGAAGCTGAGACGCTCCGAACCGAAGCGGGCAAGGTCGTAATGTGAGGCCATGGTCGCCATGAACTCAATGCCACAGCATGAGGTAGCAAAAGGTAGCGGCCATATTGAATTTTTTCGGGCGAGTCCTACTACCTTGTCTAAACTGGTAGCAAAGAAACCTGCACCTTCATAGCCTTCCGGCTTATTACCGATTGTTACACCTTGTTGTATGCTTGTTGATTCCATAGCTTTCACTTTTTAAATCACAACTTCACTTAATCTTCCCACTTCAGAGCACCTTTCTTGATCAGGTAGAAGAAGCCTACCAGGAGCAATGCTATAAAGGTGATCATTTGAATAAATCCAGGTTCTCCGAGCTCTTTAAAGTTAACAGCCCAGGGATACATAAAGATCACTTCGACATCAAATAAAACAAACAGGATAGCCACCAGAAAGTACTTAATGTTAAACGGTACACGGGCGTTACCTTTTGCTTCAATACCACACTCAAATGTATCGAGCTTTACTTTGCTCTTGCGCTTCGGTCCCAAGGCGTGTGTAGCGATCATCGTTACGACAATGAAGCCCATCGCGAAAAGAAACATCAAAGCAATCGGAAAGTATTGTGCTAAATCTGAATTCTCCATAGCAATTTAGAATGCGGTAAATTTCGTTTTTTATCCTTCAAACTCCACAAAAGGCAGACAATTATTTACTGGTTTTTCGACACGATCTTTCATGAAATATTACACTCTACACATTCAGAAAGTTCAAACACGAACAAGGCAAAGAATAAAGATCGACACGAATTGCTTCGAGCGAAAATTGTCTTTGCATAATGATGATTTCAGGAAATAATATTCGGGAGATTGTGTGCTATAGACACAATTAACATGTTATATAGATTGATTATAAATAACCATCTATAGCTTATAAGAAATTAGAATGAGATTAGAGTAAACATGACTGCACCCTTAGCCGTCACGTTGTGAGTAAATATAGAATGAGACAGTACTCTAAATGAGACAGAAGAAAAGATTTACTTTGGCTTCTCAGTAGCCAGCACCATTCGAATTTTGTTCTTGGCTCCGATCTCTACAACACTTACGAGATCCTGAACGGTAGCTCCATAAGGAATATGCACCACGACAGTCGGATCAGTCATACCCGCACATTGTTTAATGAGTGTAGACTCCAACTGATCAAAGACTACTTGTTGCTTGTTAACATAGTAGCGTTTGTCTTCAGTAACAACTAACGCCACGGGTGAACGGTTTACACTTTGATTAGCGCCTGACTTTGGAAGCGGCACTTTGATAACAGCCGGGTTGGTAACGGTAGATATAATCAGGAAGAACAGCAGCAAAAAGAACATGATATCATTGAGCGATGAGGTCGCTACTTCATGGGCAAACTGTTTCCGGTGTCTGATCTTCATGATTCAGGAGTAAGGATTGAACGCATAAAATCAAAAACGTCTTTCTGCATCTTCAGTGTAAACACGTTTACACGCTGTTGAAGAATGTGATATGCGCAGTAAGAAATTACACCAACGAAAAGACCGGCTCCACTGGTGATCATCTTCTCATACAGACCACCTGCTATAATACCGATGGTAATGTTATCGGTTTGTGATATATCGTAGAAGATACGGATAATCCCACCGATTGTACCAATAAACCCGAGCATAGGCGCCACACCAGCAATGATACCGAGGTAGCCCATGTTACGCTCCATCTCGGCTACTTCAATGTTAGCGGCAGACTCCATCATACTCTCCAATTCTTTCATAGGCTTGCCTACGTGCTCCAGCCCTACCTGTATGATCTTTCCCGTTGCAGAACCATCCTGTGCTGCATACATACGCGCGCTCTTGATGTCGGCATTCTTGAGGTATTGTTTGATAGACGATACCAGTTCTTTTTTCTCTTTGGTAACAGCGTTAAGGTATAGGTAACGCTCAAAGAAGAAATAGCACGCTACAAAACCTAAGAAGGCTATCGGAATCATAATCCAACCACCTTTCATTACCATGTCAAGCAGTGATAATGAATCTGTCGAAGATGTTGTTACGGCAGTAGAGTCTACAGATGTAGAAATCTGTAAAAGAATAGTGAGGATACCAAGCATTGGAGAGATTGGGATTTATATTTAATAGCAATAGTAGCAAATTACTTGCTACTATCGCTATTTATATTGTTTTATGACCAGCGTACTGCAAAAAATTCTCTTTGGGTAAGAACGCGTACTTGCTGATGTTTATTGCCAAGACCTAGTTAGTCGATTTAGCTTTTTGCTTCTGTGCCTGCGCTTGTTTTAAAGCGTCAAGGTAAGCCTTAGCCTTCTCGTTTGTAGGATCGAGTTCTTTCAGTTTTTCAAAAGTTTTCTTTGCCGCAGCAAAATCACCTTTCGTATCGTAGTAATATCCCATATAAGAATATGCATCGATCAGATCAGGCTTAGATTTACTCTTATCCGGATTTGCTTCAGCAATTTCAATTACTTTTTCAAAGTATGGTTTTGCTAAACCTTGTTTCAACTCAGGATCCAGGTTGGCGACCGAACGTGCTCTCCATGCATATGGAATCGTGATATTTGGTTGCAGCACAGCCAATTCAGCAAATGTAGTGTCAGCTTCTGTAAACTGCTTGTTGAAGTAGTATGAACGGCCTAACGCAAACAGATCCTGTGAAGAAAGCTTGTTGTTTTTAGCTGTACGTAATTGTTTGAAAGCTTCGATGGCATCAGGATATTTCTTTTGCTTGTAGTAAGCATCTGCTATAGTCTGAGCAATCTCAGGATTCATTTCCAATGCAAGACTCTTCTTGAAGTTTTCAAGTGCTAATGAATCTTTCGCCTGCTTCTGCATCAATCTTGCCAGGTATATATAGTCACTGGCTTGAATCTCAGCCTGTGGAGACTTTGCAAAATACTGACCGAATACTTCTTCAGCTTTAGCCAAGTCACCAGCTTCTGTTAATGAGTAAGCATAGTATTTATATACCGTTGGCGATACATCTGCACGCTTGGTCAAACCATCGAATACAGTGTTAGCTTTCTTATAGTCCTTTGCCATGAAAAGGAAGAATGCATAACGAAGCTGAGCAGGCTCAGGTCTTTCTGTTAATGAAAGATATTTCTCGTATGCCTTTACAGCTTCCGGAGCTTTTTTCTGTGCATAATATAATTCACCAAGTTCTTTGTAAGCCAATGCATAGTTCGGGTCAGCAGCAATAGCTTTGTTAAAGTGTTCTTCTGCCGAACTCAAATTTTTAGAACGCTGATATACCACACCGATTTTATATTGTGGTGTTCCGCTTTTCGGATCAAGTGTAGCAGCAGTTTCAAAGGCACTTACAGCTTCACCACCTTTTACCTGTTTTGTATAGGCATCACCTAACAAAATGAAAGTTTCATAGTCAGATTTCTCTATTGACTTAGCTTTCTGCAACAGTGTCAATGCATCTGCAGTGAACTTATCGTTTTGCAAGTAAGCCTGTGCTACTGCCTTTAATACAGAAGCATTTTTTGATTTTGTTTGAGCCAATGCCTGATCAAGCAACGTCTTTGCTTCAGCAACATTGTTCTCAATCATGCGCAGATAACCTTTACCTGCCAGGTTCAAAGCTTCTTTTGGATTTACCTCTAAACCTTTTTGAAATGAAATCTCAGCTTTCTCCTTCTCGCCATTAACGATCTGAGCCATACCGAGGTAATATAATAATGATGCATCAGCAGGGTTAGCTTTAACAGCTTCGCCCAGCGTAGCAACTGCTTTGTTAGTCTGTTCAATTTCCATTTGCTGACGTGCCTGTTTCACAGCTGGCAATTCCTGTGCAACAGAGAGTGTAGCTGCAGCGATGAAGAATAAGAGCATTATCCCTCCGCTCCATGCTCGTTTGATTAATTCTTTCATGAGTTTATTTTAAGTTTAGATGTTACGTAAACAAACACGATGCCATACGTCATTACTCTTGTGTATGCCACATTAGAGAATGAAATTACGGACAATCTGAATGCTAAAATAGTGGTTGCCGATTAATTTCTACAATCCTCACGGGCATAGTTACTGGAACGAGCCCGGCCTTCAGAATTATGCGCTGGCCCTTTTCACCCGCTACAAAGGCTATAAACCCACTTCCCAGACCTGTGCGGGTTTCCCTGCTGATCATAGTAATTTCACGCACCAAAGGATAATTTTTTTGAGCAATATATGCCTGGTAAGGCTTGAAATATTCGACACCATCGTTTGAAAGCTCGGCAATTCGTATGGTGTTCTTGAATACATTGGTAGTTGAATCGTCATCATCGCTGATCCAGCTGACCCCGATCAAACCAATAGCATTTTCTTTTTTGTTGACATAATCCACAACTGCGGGATTACTGTTGACTGCAAAGCAATTTGCCGGCAATGAATCTATGGCCAGCGAGTCTTTTAAATATCTTAAAATGCCTGACGTAGGCTGATCGAATACAATTTCAATAGGAGTTGATTTACCTTTCGGATCAAGTTCATTCCACTTGCTGATCTTGCCTGTCAGAATATCTTTTAATTGTGCGACTGTGATAGTCGTATCCTGATTTGCACGATTCAGTATAAGAGCAATTCCCTCCTTCGCCACGGTTACCTGGCGTGGCTTGTTAATGGCTTGCGCCTTGAATGTCTCTAATTCTTCACTTTCCAGCTTGCGTGTAACAATGGCCAGTCGCACGCTGTCGAGCAGAAGCTGTGTCATCGCTTCCGCCTCTGAAGTATAGATAACTTTGACATTGGCTCTTTTATAGAGGCCCATAAATGTATCTACCTCTGTATCGAACAAAGGCTTCAACGACTCATCTACAGCAATAGTGATGGAGCCTGACGTAGGCGTATCCAAAGGTCTTCCCTTTTTATCACGCTGCGTACAGGCTCCAGCTATTACTACTATGAATAATGCTATAATGAAACTATGAAAAACAATCTTCATATCTACTTCTGAAAATATCGCTGGTATACTTTAAATGCTCTGAATAAACCATACGCAATAAGAAGAATTCCTAAAGGCAAAGCATAAGCTCCATTAATATTAATCAAATCGGGGCGAGTAATCAGGGCAGCGCCTATACCTATATAGGCCGCTGCCATAATTAATCCAAAGTATTTGATGACCATATCCATACCAGTCACCTTATACTCGTCAGTTTCTGTTTCCATTAGCTTGCCAGCTTAAACTTGATAGGCAATACGAAGCGCGACTTTACAGCTCTGCCGTTTTGCTTACCAGGCTTCCAAGGTGGCATCAGGTTTACAACGCGGATTGCTTCTTTATCGCACTCTGCACTTATACCTTTTACTACCTGAGGATCGCTGATCTTACCTTCTTTATCTACCACGAAGCTCACGAATACCGAACCTTCGATACCCATTCTTCGTGCCGCTGCCGGATACTTCACGTTCTTCTGAAGGAACTTTGCCATTGACTCAAGACCACCTGGATACTCGGCCTGCTGTTCAACAACCATGAAGATCTTGTCTTCATCTTCGGTTGTTTCCTGAACAACTTCCTGTACAGGTTCATCGAATACTACTTCACCAGTACCTTCGATGTTCTCTGAGCCTACATCGTTCTGTTTTACTTCTTCGATGGTTGGCATCTCTTCTTCTTCCACAACTTCTTTATCCGTTACCTGCGGAGGAAGATACTTGATAATCGTCTTCACCGGAGGCGGAATATTTACCTGTGGAGGAGGAGGTGTATTCTGAATTGGTGGAGGTGGCGCCAAGTCTGTATATTTTACAGTCTTTAACACCGGTTCTTCCTGCTCTTGCTGGCCTTTGATCCATTCAACAATTTTAGGATACGCCAATACAAGTGCTGCTGTTAATACGGTTATGATTGCAGCAAGCACTACGTGCTTTGAGTAAGACCTGCGATTTTCATACGCCCCATACTCTTTGTTGCGATATTCGAAGACGATGTCTTCCCAACGCTGCGGTTTTAACTGTTCTGCTTTCATAAATTAGATTCTTTTATGAGTTCTTTATCCGTTGGTGTGATAGGCACCAGGGCGTAACGCTGCATGTTGGTGATGTTCATCTCATCAAGAATATCCACCATGTTTTTATAGCGCGATTCTTCAGAAGGTTTGATCAGAAGAATCATGCCCGGGATCTGCGAATTCTGCGTCATCAGCACTTTACGGATTCCGTTTGCTGAAAAATCAGTCACCTCGATCTTAGGATCGGTAATACCGTGATACCAGTATATCTTATCGTTCTTTCCTAATACAAGCGTAACTACTTTCTTTTCGTTCACTTCCGGAAGTTTGTCTTCCGCCTTAGGCTTCTCAGGCATGGTAATCTCCATGGTCTGAGGCTTATTGAAAGTCGTGGTAAGCATGAAGAAGGTCAACAATAAGAAGGCTAAGTCCACCATAGGCGTCATATCAATCTTTGTTGACGCTTTCTTGGCTCTTACTTTACCACCTTTTTTATGACCACCACCGCCACCGCCTTGACTTACTTCTGCCATTTCTTGTAGGGTTTAATATTATGAAGGATTTCTTTCCATGTTTGTGATCAGGTTGAAGCGATTGACTTTATTATCAATCAGCGTATTGATCACTTTTTCAACTACCGGATAGTTTGTATCCGAATCACCTTTAATCGCGATGCGAAGTTTTGGATTAGCCATACGCGAGAAGATGATCCAGTCTTTCAGTTGGTTGTTCAATGAATCTACCGGCACACCAGGTTGGTTAACCTTCTTGCGTGCATCCGGGTCGAGATTAATGAATTCTTTCAACTGTCCGATCGGTAATCCGAACGTTGACATTACCGCGAAGCGCGATACTTCCGCATCAGAGAACTGAACGTTGTAGCGCTCGCCCATACTCTTCAACAATTCCTGGCGGTTGTATTTACCGTCCATATTGAAGAACACCTTTCCATCATCCGCTACAGTGATCAGGAGAATATCCGTTTCCGGCATTTTAATTTCCGAAACAGACGAAGGCATGTCCACAGCCACAGGTTCATCAGGCGCAGCCGTTGCTGTCAACATAAAGAATGTTACCAGCAGGAAGCCTAAATCCACCATAGGCGTCATATCCAGCGAAGGAGATGTCCTATGTACTTTTGCTTTTCCCATACGTCACTTATTCGTTTAGTTAATTCTTAGTGCTTTTGCGTAGCAGTAAAGTTCTGCACAATGCTGTAACCAGCCTCATCGATACCATAAGTCAAAGCATCGATTTTGCTTGTGAACAGGTTATAGAAAATGATCGCTACTGCAGATGTACCGATACCAAGAGCAGTATTGATAAGTGCTTCAGAGATACCGTTAGCAAGACCTACAGAGTCAGGAGCACCAGCTTGTGCCATTGAAGCGAAGGCCGTGATCATACCCAATACAGTTCCTAACAGACCGATCAGCGTTGCGATAGAAGCGATCGTTGCAAGAATAACCAGGTTCTTTTCTAACATTGGTAACTCAAGCTGAGTTGTTTCTTCAATGTCCTTCTGAATCAAAGCGATTTTCTTTTCAGACTCGATCGTGTTGTTGTTTACAAGTTCGTTGTATTTCAAAAGACCTGCTTTAACCACGTTCGCTACAGATCCTTTTTGCTTATCGCACTCAGCAATAGCCTGAGAGATGTTACCACCTGCTACTAATAAGCGGATGCGTTGTACGAAAGATTTTACGCTGCCTTTACCTTTTGCACGACCAATTGTGAAAGCACGCTCGATAGCGAATGTGAACACCATAAGTAACAGACCAATCGCGAGAGGTACCAGATAACCTCCTTTATAGAATATACCTAAAAAGTTTCCTTCCAGTGGATGAGATGCCGGATCGCCACCTTGGAAGTTTGCAGGGTTACCCAGCACAAATTTCCAGATGAGAAATCCTATTACAAGTTCGATCAGGATCACAGATGCCGCAAATCCAGACTTCAGGCTCTCAGCTAAAGAAGAAGAAGAAGAAGTTTGTGTAGTTTTCATAGTGAATGTTAATTGTTAATGGTTTTTAGTTTAGGAAATTTTGCGTGTTATAATAATTTAAATAGTGTGCAATAGTCACAGAATACAAATAATTATTTTTCAATTTTTAGTTCGTTCCATTTTTTCCAACACTTCGGTTGCGTTGCCATGAAATTATAAGTGGGATCGCAGTAAGTAAAACCATACCCGCCACTATAATTTCCAGGTGCTCGGTAATTGCAGGGAAAGCATTCCCCAACAAATAACCGGATATCACCATGACAACAATCCAGATTGCTGCCCCTACAACGTTAAAAAAGAAAAATTTTCCAAATTCAATTCTTACCATACCCGCCAGTATCGGTACGAATGTACGGACGATGGGTAAAAATCTTCCCAATATAAAAGCCATCATGCCATAGCGCTTATAAAAGTCTTGCGCCATGTCCATGTATCGCTTTTTATAAAAGAAATTTTCTTTTCGACTCTTCAGATACTTTTCAGCCCAGCGACCAAACGCATAGCCGACACACGTACCGGCTACGGCACATATAACCAAGAGAAGAATCAGTAACCATACGTTTATATCCAGGTATTCTGTATCACTTAAAATACCTGCGATAAAAAGCAGTGAATCACCCGGAAGAAAGAAACCAAAGAACAAACCTGTCTCAGCAAAAATAATAAAGAGAAGCAGAGCGAGTCCACCCCATTTAATTATCTCTTCCGGATTAAACAGATCTACAAATAAAAAAGCCGTTGAAATCATATCTACTTAGCTAATACTTGTTAGCCAAAGAATTTTAAATATATAAGTTTTCAATTTGGAAACTGATGTTTTTTACAAAAGCGCAACAATAGAATGGCCATCGGGTCTATGGAACATTATCGGAGGCAATTATATAGAATGTGTTTCGCTCAAATGAATTTACCGATAGAGCATCACACAGAGCTATAGATGTACTCGCATTATCAATGGATACCGGTGGGAATATATCTGACAGAATGGTGGGTAAGTGCGGAGTAATTTTGCTGAGTGACTCTGATGACCAGCCTGAACGAATCACTACTTCATGAAATGAAAATGCATTCTTAAACGGAGAGTCATGTGTGTCTTGTGTGTCAACAGCAAGTGTGTTGTGAGAGTAAACAAAAATAAATACCAGCATCAGGCCTTCCAGAAAAAGACCAACGATCGGCTTCATTTTCTCCATTTCACTCTTCATACTGCCGGCAAATCTAAACGAAAATTTTCCAGAAATCGGTCGTTGACACTATTAAATATCACAAAGTGACTCTCAAAACGATAAAATTTTCAGTCTGATATAAGCTTTCCGAAGTTTATTTAACAATGGCGTAACTTAATCCTAACGATAGTAAGGTCATTTTTGCCTTTTCCGTTCCATCGTCTTCGAGATCATAAATAGATGTCAATGATTTGTTAGCCGAAATATCAATGCCTAGTCCGGGTATAATATAGTAAGTCGCGTTCAGCGTAATACCGGCCAACAACTGGTTATACTTTTCTTTGCTTGTGCTGCGATGTTCATAAAA
>DJFR01000256.1:54116-73803 GCA_002432545.1 Flammeovirgaceae bacterium UBA5867
CCTGCCATCAACGGAACTTGGATATATACCAGATCAGTTTTCCCAAGATTATCCATTTTTCGCTGCGGCACAGTAAAACGAGGATTTACAATCGGTCCATAAACAGAGCCGATGGGTACGCCAGTTGTAGTTGGATACAAGACAGTATTTCCGCTGGTAAAATCATTAAGTCCTGCGACCATGCCGTCACGCTCGAAGCGATTGTAGCTGACACCAAGTCCGGTACTAACAAAAAATCTTCCCCATACAGTATAATCTATACTGCCGGCAAGGTCAGCTCCTATCTTCTCATCGTAATGCTCATTATAGGTTGATACAGAAACAGAATTACTATAACCCAAGGGCGATGGTATAACCGATACATACGCAAAGGTATTGGAGACATCATTGATAAAAGGACGATTGGGGCCACCTTTCAAAGCGATTCGTTTTACCTGGGCAGTAGCAGCAAGAGATGTCAAAATAAAAAGCAACAGTAAAGTATTCCTCATAAATGGGATATATTTGCCACCTAATTTAAACAAAATCTGGATGACAACTGAACAGTTGAAAGATTTGAAGGCTCGTGTTAGCGCCTTGAGGAGGTATCTTTGACTACGATCGTAAGAGCCTTGAAGTACGTGATGAAGAACTCATAACCCAGCAAGCCGATTTCTGGAACAACCCCAAGCAGGCTGAAGTCATTTTAAAAAATATCCGGGCAAAGAAAGTATGGACGGATGCTTTCGAGCATGTCTCCAAATTAATGGACGACCTCGATGTGTTGAATGAATTTCATGAAGCCGGTGATGTGGGTGAAGATGAACTCGAACTTGAATATCAGAAAGCTTCTAAAGCTGTTGAAGAACTGGAGTTCAAAAAAATGCTGAGCAAAGAAGAAGATCAGCTCAGTGCCGTGATCGAAATAAACCCCGGGGCTGGTGGTACCGAAAGCCAGGACTGGGCAGATATGCTGAACCGCATGTATATCATGTGGGGTGAGAAGAGTGATTACAAAGTATCGCAGATCGACTATCAAAGTGGTGACGTAGCCGGAATCAAATCTGCTACACTCGAGATCGATGGTGCTTTTGCCTATGGTAAACTTAAATCTGAAATAGGAGTGCATCGCCTCGTGCGCATCTCTCCGTTCGATTCCAATCAACGCAGACATACTTCTTTTGCATCGGTGTTTGTTTACCCGAAAGTAGATGACTCGATACAGATCGATGTTAATCCTGCTGATGTGGAAATACAAACATCAAGATCAGGTGGTGCCGGTGGACAGAACGTTAACAAGGTTGAAACCAAAGTACAGTTAACACACAAGCCAACGGGTATAGTAATCGTCTGCCAGGTTGAACGTTCACAACACGCCAACCGCGAACGAGCCATGCAAATGCTGAAGTCAAAACTATATCAGCTTGAAATGGAGAAGCGTCATGCAGAGCGTGATAAGATCGAAGCCGGCAAGATGAAAATAGATTTCGGTTCACAGATACGAAACTATGTATTGCATCCTTACAAACTTGTAAAAGATGCACGTACAAGTGTAGAGCGGCACGATGCTCAGACTGTTCTCGATGGAGATCTTGACGATTTCATAAAAGCATTTTTACTGGGAGCACAAGAGCAACCTCAGCAAGCTTAAGCAATTCTCTGCATCAACATGCCTGCACAGTATATATATATATGTGCAGGCTCTTTTATACTCCCTTGACAAACACAAGAATTTACAACACGCAGTTCTGGCTCTTATGTACAAGCTCGCTCTTATTCTTTGCAAGCTTTAACATGATCATTCCGGAATTGCCTGCATATCTGACCAAACTTGGCGGAGCAGAGTATAAAGGACTCATCATTGCATTGTTTACACTGACAGCGATGATATCACGCCCGTTCAGCGGAAGGTTAGCCGATAAAGTAGGACGTGTTCCCGTGATGATGTTTGGTTCTGGTGTATGTTTTCTCTGCAGCCTGGTATACCCTATATTAACTTCGGTAGCAGGATTTATGTTGCTGCGTTTGGTTCACGGTTTTTCAACCGGCTTTACGCCTACAGGACAGACTGCATATTTATCAGACATTATTCCGGCACACCGAAGAGGAGAAGCAATGGGATTACTGGGTACTGCGGGTACATTAGGTATGGCGAGTGGTCCTGCGATTGGCGGAACATTGGCTAATGCATTCGGACTTGATGTTATGTTTTACTGCTCCTCTGCTTTTGGTATACTTTCCATTCTTATACTGGCAGGCATTCGCGAAACACTACAGGAGAAACATACCTTTCACGTTTCCATTTTGAAAGTTGAGACAAGTGATCTTTTTGAACCGCGCGTGCTGGCACCATGCATTGTAATGGTATTGTGTGGTTATGCATACGGAGCGATGTTCACTATTATACCCGACCTCGGTGAATCCATGGGTATAAAAAACAAAGGTTTACTTTTCACATATCTCACGATAGCATCCTTCCTTGTACGACTTATTGGCGGTAAAGCTTCTGACCTGTGGGGACGCAAGCCGATTCTTCGTTTATCCAGTAGCCTTATCGTTGTATCTATGCTAATCATTGCTTTTGCTGATTCCAAACTGATGCTCATTGCAGGCGTTACGCTATATGGTTTCGCACAAGGCGCCACCTCTCCTACACTGCTCGCGTGGGCGACAGACTTGAGTCATACACACCACAAAGGCCGGGGCATAGCATCCCTCTATATATGTATGGAGCTGGGAATCGGTGTCGGAGCTTTTGCCTCGGGGCTCATCTATGGAAATGATTCTTCCAACTTCGCCATCACATTTAGTGCGTGCAGTTTTCTGGCAGCATGCGCATTTCTCTTTCTTACATTCCATAAATCACCCGTGAAGGCAACATCTATAGAAAAGTGAAGTCATCCGTTTTAATGGACAATTCCTTTTTTATTTTTAGAGATGATTTCAAAAAGATTCCCTCTCTGTCTCTCACTCATCCTGTTTTATCATCTGGGTTCTGCGCAGCAAAAACATGTTTCCATTACACTGGACGATGTACCGTTCACGGCCTGGAGCGAACAGACTCCCCTCAAAACTGTTGAAGAGGCCAACGCAAAAATTCTTCGTGCAATCAATCACAATACTGTCCCGGTGTGCATCTTTATCAATGAAAGACCATTGATAAAAGAAGGTGAAACCGATGCACGCATCGCGATCTTAAAACAATGGTTATCCAATCCGTTAATTACAGCCGGTAATCATTCATATAGTCATCTTAATTATGCCGATACAGGATCATCTGTATTCCAGGATGAAATAATCAAAGGCGAAGTCGTTACAAAAAAACTACTCGAGGGCACCGGGCGTTCGCTGCAGTATTTCAGATTTCCATTCAATGCCCTCGGTCGTGATAGTATAACAAAGGCAACGATGCAGGATTTTCTGAAAGAAAGAAACTATATCAATACACCATTCACCATCGAAAGCTCCGACTATCTTTTCAACACACTCTATCAACAGGCGCTTGACAAAAACGATAAAGCAAAAGCAAAGGCTATAGCAGATGCCTATATTAAGTATACCCTGGCTGTGTTTGAATACTTTGAGACATTATCGCAGCAACAACATCATCGCCAGGTACCACAAATTTTTCTGGGACATGTAAACGCGCTTCATGCAGATTATCTCACCACCCTCATTGAACAACTGCAAAAGAAAGGATATGCATTTACAGACCTGACAACTGCGATGAAAGATGACATCTATAAGCAACCCGATTATTACGCTGGTCGCTACGGATTTTCATGGTTTTATCGTTGGGAACACGACCCCCAGAAAAGAAAAAAATTATTGCAGACAGAACCCGAACCACCGGCAGAAATTTATCAGCAGTATCTCAAAGCCATTCGTACAGTACCTGCTAACTAAGTATATATGTACCGTCCAGTATATATCAGAATACTCTTTACAATTATTCTCGTGGCGTTCATAACAGCGTGCACGAAGAAAAAATCCGGGCATGCCGAAACCAGCAATATACCGTCAACTCAAAAACCAAAAGGCATGGTATGGATACCGGGTGGAGATTTCATTATGGGATCAGACGAGCCCGATACATACGAGCATGAGCGCCCGGCACACCGCGTACAGGTAAAAGGTTTTTGGATGGATGAAACCGAAGTTACCAACGAACAATTCCGATCGTTTACAGAAGCCACCCACTATGTAACTATAGCAGAACGAAAACCTGTTTGGGAAGAACTTCAAAAACAACTCCCTCCCTATACGCCCAAACCACCCGATAGTTTACTGGTGCCGGGAGCACTGGTATTCAATGCACCGGAAGGCAGCGTTATGTTGAATGACTTAAGTCTCTGGTGGAAATGGACTAAGGGTGCCGACTGGAAACATCCTGAAGGACCACAGAGTAATCTGAATGGTAAAGAGAATCATCCTGTAGTACATATAGCCTACGAAGATGCACTTGCTTATGCAACGTGGGCCGGCAAGCGATTGCCAACGGAAGCCGAATGGGAATTTGCATCGCGCGGTGGTAAAGAGCAAATGCGCTATAGCTGGGGCAACGAAGTTACACCAGCGGGAAAACTGATGGCGAATACTTTTCAGGGAAGCTTTCCATCAAACAATTTAAACGAAGATGGTTTCAAAGGAACTTCCCCGGTAAAGAGTTTTCCTGCAAATGAATATGGATTGTATGATATAATTGGTAATGTCTGGGAGTGGACAAGTGACTGGTACGATCCAGCATACTTTGCTGTACTCGCACAAAACGGTATCACTATAGATCCGAAAGGTCCGGTAAAACCGTTTGATCCGGCAGAACCTTATGCAGAGAAGCACATAACAAAAGGAGGTTCTTTTCTGTGCGCCAATAATTACTGTCTGAACTATAGACCCAGCGCCCGACAAGGCACTGCCTTCGACAGCGGACAATCACACATCGGTTTTCGCTGTGTTAGAGACAACGAATGAACTATATATATACTTTTGAAAACGTTTTGTTAAATTTGATTACATCGGGGCGTAGCGCAGCCCGGTAGCGCGCCACGTTCGGGACGTGGAGGTCGTAGGTTCGAATCCTGTCGCCCCGACATTTCATAAATCATCTGTCGGCAAAACCCTATAAATCGTATGATCTAAAGGATTTTGAATTATTTCTTAAATCATTTCACGCCATCTTATTCAATAGAAATGTGCCCTATTCGGTGCCCTATTTTCCTATACTATATTTAGGGCACAGAATGTTATGTAATTATCTGACTGTCAAAACACTGAATCATATTTTTTGATTCAGTTTGGTGTCATTTGATAATGCTGAACGTGCTGGAGAATTGTGAGGTAATCAATGCGCTGCATTGATCAAACGAAAAGCATTATGAAAACAACAAACACAAACACCTTTGGGGTGATCTTCTACTTAAAGAAGTACAAGATTAACAATGGCATGGCGCCCATCTACGCGCGCATCACAGTTGATGGTAAGCGAGTAGATATATCTGTAAAACGAAGTATAGAAGAGAAAAACTGGAATGGCGAAAAGGGCATGGCTAAAGGCAGCCGTGAAGAAATTCGCTCACTAACCACCTACCTCGAGCAAGTACGCGCAAATATAGTCGCTTGCTATCAAGAACTTGTCTTACAGAAAAGGCTTATAACAGCTGAGCTGGTTAAAAATAATTTCTTAGGCAACGACAACAAAGAGTATACTTTGAGTAAGGTTGTTGAATATCACAACACCAACATGGAGCATACGTTAGCCTGGGGCACTATGAAAAATTACTATACAACTCAAAAATACATTCAGATGTTCCTCAAATGTAGATTCAACACGTCAGATATATACTTAACTGAACTCAACTATAAATTCATTCTCGACTTTGAATATTTTCTTCGCGACCACAAACCCGTGGATCATCATAAACCTCTCGCGAATAACGGCATCATGAAACATATAGAGAGGTTCCGAAAAATGATTAACATGGCTATTCGAATGGAGTGGCTGGAAAAAGATCCGTTCGCAGCCTATCAAAAGAAATTCGAAAAGGTTGACAGAGGCTTCTTAACCAAAGAGGAGCTGGAATCAATTGAGACGCGACATTTGTCTATAGAGAGATTAGAATCAATCCGCAGTCTATTTGTTTTTAGTTGTTATACCGGCCTCTCATATATAGATGTAATGCAACTTAAACCTGAAAATATTATTATCGGTATGGATAGTGAACAATGGTTACATACTAATCGAGAAAAAACAAACAACCCGGTTAAAGTCCCCTTACTCCCGGAAGCATTGGAAATAATAAGGCGATATAAACATCATCCGCGAGCACTGGCAATGGGAACTTTATTTCCAATAATATCGAACCAAAAATTAAATAGTTACCTAAAAGAAATTGCAGACCTGTGCGGAATAAAGAAAAATTTAACGTTTCACCTAGCACGACATACCTTTGCTACTACCATAACACTGACTAATGGAGTTCCTATAGAATCTGTAAGCAAGATGCTAGGACACTCATCTATTAAAACCACTCAGATTTATGCTAAAGTGGTTGAGAAAAAACTCAGCGAGGATATGCAAAACTTGAAAGCAAGGTTAAATCAAGCAAAAGAAGATAACCGCGATCAGCCCAAAACTGCGTAAATTAATACTGGGCCGAAAGGCCCAGTTTACCATTTAATTGTACCGGTATATTTCCCGCTTTTTTCTGTTACTCACTCGCGGGTTCGATCTTCTCAGAAAAAGTTTTTTTTGAAAATTCTCTAGTTCGAATCCGGCAGTTCGTAGAAAGCTTAAAGCATATTATAATAGGGGAACAATCTGTTAGAGGAATAACAAAGAGGCCCAATCAAATAGTTAGATATCGATCCCGCCGGGTAGACCTAACGGACAAATTGCCGAACTTTTTTAAAGTATTATTTTCTGTTAATCAGATAGTTACGAAGATAGAAACGTTGATCCCAATGCCTTGCTGTGTATATATTGTCCTTTTGCTAGGACATAGCTCTACCAAGACCACAGAACTTTGCACGCAGGTATTCAGACGAATTGTAAAGGACATCAAGAGTGCGGTTGAAATGTTAAACATTCAATTTTGAGATGCATGAGATTTCACGGATATTGAGCGCAACCAAGTCGGCAACGAACACCTGGGACGTGTGGTGGATAAAGGAACATATACGACATACGTATATATCCCAAAGTATATGCGTATGTCGTTTCCAATTGTTATGGGTAATTATTGACTATGAATAAAATTGATATTTCATCAACAGCTCTTGAAAAGGGAATTGACATTGCAAAGGGCTTTGTAGAAAAGCTAATCTATCCCTCAGCGGAAGAAATGGGCCTTTTATTGAAAGAGGGAATTTCTAAATGGAGGTTTAACAACCAAATCAAAACTCTGGTTAAAGCTAAATCAATTTGTGAAAAGCATGGTGTTAATCCGAAGATGATTTCACCAAAACTATTATGTCCTTTACTTGAATATGCAGGGTTAGAAGACAACGAGAAACTACAAGACAAATGGGCTACACTTTTAGCGAATATGGTTGATTCGAATCAGAATGTGGAAAATCATGTGTTCCCATATCTCTTAAGCCAAGTTTCCATTCAAGAATTTGAAACACTTGAAAATACTTTTGAAATAAAGGTTGCCAGGGTGAAAGGTCTGAGTAAAGAACTTGAGGAATACCTGACCACTAAAGATCAACTCTTAAGTGAACTCAACACAGAAATTGCACGATTAGAACTTGAATTCAATCAACGTAGAGAAAATAATATCAACAATCCAAAGAACTATCAAAATCTGTGGGATCTTCAGAATAAAATAAGTGGGCTTAAAAGTAAAAAAAATTCGCATGAGAAAACGCAAATTAAAATTGAAAGAGCCATTGCCGAAGCTGAACTTATTGCTACTAAATGTCTTAGAGATTTTGAAATTTCTAATCTTGTGCGACTGGGTGCTGCAAAAGAAATTGTTCGCTCCTATGGTTATGTGGACAGCAAAAGAGTTTCAGTAAATAAGGGGCCCAGCCATTTTGAGTCTGATGACTATGTCAACTTAGATGATTTAACAGTGACAATTGAAACAGACACAATCGAATATGAACTAACAGAGTTAGGTGAATTATTTGTAAAAGCGTGCCAAGAGAAAAAATAACTACACATAACAGCACCTTTGCGAAAAGCGGGGGGAAGTTCGAATATAAACAGTAAAGCAATAATAAACATTAGTAGTAGCTTGACAGGTTGGTGCTCTGAAAGCCCCGCGTTCGACAAGCTGCAAACCGTTGGCTGCAATATGCGGTCAATGAAAATTTTGACCTAATGACGAAGGACGAAAAAATATATCGACTATTGAACAGTTACGGACAAGTGTTCTCAGGAGCAATTGGAGAAGTTTACACAATTGCATTTGGAGAAGCACCGACCGACATAGACGACTTACATAAAAGACTGCGGGACATCGACAATCTTCGAGACTCCATGTTATCAAGAGGACTATTGACTTCTCAACCCGGAGAATTTCCTGGAGTGTTTTTCAAAATTTCAGAACTGGGACAAGAAATAATCGACAACGGTGGTTGGTTGAACCAAGTTGCGAGGGAAAGTAAAAATAGCAGTGAGGCACAGACCCGAGACAGACTTGAGTTTGAAAATCTTCAACTTCAAAATAGTTCTCTTAAGGCTGAATTAGAGAAAAAGGGACAAAAAGAAGAGATGGACAAGTTGACAATTGAAAACTTAAAACTTCAAAACAGAAATAGCGGACTTGGATTTCTTATTATCGGTGGACTAATTGGGTTTGTTCTTGGAAATCTTAAATGGATACTTGAATTATTGGGACTGATTAAGAGTGGCGAATGAGCGCACAGCAGCCAATCGCGTAGCCCGCCCACTAATTTAGCTGGGAGAGGCTCTCACACCACTGTACGTACGAGCCTCGTATACAGATCATTTAACGCTGCCAATCAAATAGTTACAAAATAAATAATAGGCCTCGCTAATGAGGCCTACTGATTTTGCTAGCCCTAAGCCTCAGGAGCAATTGATTGGTAGAATCATCCGCTTGGTCTTGTCAACTACAAACGGACTTGCTTCAGCTTCTCCGAATTATTCGTAAGCCATGAGGTTGTAGGTTAAACTCGCTTTGAAAATCCTTCATTGAAAGATGCAAGGTTGCTGCGATTTCTTCGGTAGAATAGCCTAAATCGGTCTTATAAAGTTCAATGATCGAGTTTATCATTGTTGGCTTTTCTCGTTCGATGCCAAGCTCAGCAGGTTCACTTTTACGATAGCCAAGCCCTGACATCTGCGAGAACAAGTATTTAGCTTGATTTTCAGTGATCATTTTCTTCTCCTTTCCCTTATAAATCAGAGATGACATAGAGACCATCCAATACCTCTTCTGATTTGCTAGCCACTTTAAGTCCATCGTTGTAAAGTCTGCTCTTAATTCATCAAACGGAACGAGTAATTCGCTGCCAAACTGAAATGCTTCTGTTTCAACATCTCGGTCGAGAGTAATAGGCTGTCCAATATGCATCATGAGATGGGCGACCTCGTGGGCAATCGTCAGCCTCATGCGGTCACCTGGAAGCCTCATGTTGACAAATATTATTGGTTGTCCTTTTTCTGTAAAAAAACTAAGTCCGTCCAGTTTGTCAGTCTCAAAATCGAAGTGAAAAACCACAATGCCATTCTTCTCAAGTATTCGTGTTATATTCTCAATACGACCTTTCGGCACTCTCCAAAATTCACGCAGGAATTTCGCTGCTAGATCGGGACTGCCCATCTTATCCACATCCCATTTCGGCAAGGTGCTATCTGGAATATCAATTTGCTCTAACAGCTTTTCGACTCCCATCCTTATAATATTCATTCGCGCCTCAGACTTACTGAGTAATTTTTTCCCAACGGTGATCTTGCGACGGTAGTACAAAATGCTAGATGGAAAAATGGGTTCGTTGCGCCAGAAAAAAGAAATGGGATAGTTTAGAAATGAGGATAGCTTATTTAAAAGCTCATCGGAGCACTCAATCAGCTTGTTTTCAATTTTTGAAATTGTTCCCTGTGCAATACCGAGCGCTTCGCACAACTCAGATTGACTAAACCCTCGTGATTCACGAGCCAGTTTAATCATTTCGGAATTTATGGTTGGCATGTTTACTCCCTATCGCTTCCGGTTTTTCTGTCTTTGTTATTGTTCTTCACACGAACGATAGGTTCGTCATCCTGAGCAGCAGATGCAGCGGTAGAGAAGATCGACACTTGACTTGTTTCACCGTGAAGATCTTTATGCCACATAAGTTCATCATTGATCTTGCAAGTAAGAACGATACTTTGGATTATAGTCCAAGTGGCGTCTGGCACGTATCCTGCTGTCAGCATGGTTACTTGGTCAGTGCCAGGAATTTCTAGCTGCTGTTTATCGAAAAGTTGTATTTGATCTGTACTTACATTCGATGTCTTCATTTCAGGTGTTAGCTTTTTAAAACGCACAAATAAACACTTAGATATTAACAAGCCAAACATTCCATTGAAGTCATCAACTTTAATGTTAGGCTCATCAGCAAATTTCTCACGCGCTCTGATCTGAATAAAGTCGTGGATTAGCGAAGCCGATGTCCGCGCTTTTAGATTGGTCTTTATTCCCAAAGAGTTGATGCCTCGCAAAGAATCGAGATAATCTTGGAAAGCCTGCTGTATCACTTCTGCAATTCGCGGAAAGTAGTTTCCCGCCAAATCGGAAACCTGTTGTTGGTTAAGTATTGCGCTCATGTTACAAACTTACATTTTTTCCTATTCAAAGGAAATTATTCCAATATTTATTCTTCTTAATCATTTTTTTTTATTCCTTAGCAACGGAATCGACCTAAAACCGCATATTATTATGGGAAGAGCTAGCGATCGCGATAATTCATTTGCACACAACAACGACAACCAGCGTGTCCATATCTCGGAAGCAGTCAGTGGTCGGGGTTATTTCTGCATCGATTGTAAGCAGGAAATGCAAGCAGTCAAAAGCAAATTGCCGAACCGAATATCCTATTTCCGCCATCATGCACTGGATGTCATACGTAAAGCAAAATGCACCTACTCTGATGTTGCCGAACGTTTCAAAGTCGCAGGTGAAATTCTGACTCAGCTCAAGCAGCTTAAAGTTCCTGCGGTTTTCAAACATCCACCGAATGATTCAGATGGTATGCCTTACAAAGTCAGTGGCGCTAAATCTATTCAAGCATTCGCAATCGCACGGAATGTTTACTTCTATGAGACTCAGGATCACCAATTGCTTATGGGCGAAAAAAGAGAGCTTGAAGGACTAACCTTTCTTACCAAAGGCGATGTTGTGTTTCTGGATCAAAGTGAAGAGCCAATCCTGATTATTCAGTTTGTGGAGCGACACAAGATGACGGCAGAGACAAAGGTTAAGCTATATATCCTGGGAATTGACACTGTTCAAATTTCGATTCCTCGTGAATCACCTGAAGCAATTGCATCACTATTTCAAACAACTGATAAAGTAAAATGGCTCTATAACAATGAACATGCAAGAACTGAATACGTTCGAGTTCCCTTCCCAGATACTGAAGGACTTAGAACATTTGATGAACTCCAAAGACAATTTTTTGAAGAAAATTTCTTCTGCCGACGCGCACAAATTGCAAGAGTTATACGCACAATTAAACGATGCCTGGAATCAAAATCTTACCGGGAAGTTGAAGAAGCATTTAGATCAGCAATTGAAAGAACTGAGCAAGATCAACGAGACATTGAAGAGCAGCTCCAAGACCTTGAAACCTCGTATGAGAGAGAAGTACAAAGCGAATTTGAAGCTGAAGAACGAAGTATTGAAGAACGAAGAGAACGAGTACGGAACAAAAGCGAAAAAATTCGCAGACTGGCGATTAAAGTTAAAAAGCAATTTGATGACAAAAACTCAGAACTTGACCAAGAAGAGAGAGAGCTTGAATCACGAATTGACGAAGAGTACAGAAACAATGGACTTAGAAAATCTTCACTTGCTGCCAGAAAAAGAGAAATTGAAGATGAAATCGGACGAGTTGAAAGAAGTATTGAGTCAGAAAAAGCAAGCACTCTCGGATTTAATCGAAAGCGAGAAGCCCTTCCTGACGAGTATAGAAAAAAAGAAGCTGAAACAGAACGAGCTACGAGAGAACTGGCTGAAAAGATTGAGACAGGAGATGTTAGTGGAGATGTTGAGCTGTCCAGACGAATTGCTGAAACTTTGGATTTCAGGGGAACTCTCAACAATTACATTGAAAACTACCCAACTTTTGTCAGATATAACAAAGCGTGGCGATGCCTTAACTCGGGAGCTTACAAAAATTGGCCAAACGAAGGAACAGTTCCTAGAAAAAATGGAGCGATTTGAATAATGGGATCTACCACCCCTATTGCATAGAGTGAGAATAAATAAAACATTGAAATGAACTTAAGCGCGTTCTCTATTCAAAATTTGGTACCGATTGTTACAGGTGACACGTACGGGCCATACCGGAAAGGCTCACAACTGGTTAAGCTTTTCGGAAAATTCGGTTGTCGGGACATCTATGACGACTTGGGTCTCCCCGAAAACCCGAAAACCGGATATAGGTTTTCGAGAACTCAATACGTCGAAAATCGTCTCAATTACTTATCTGGAAAACCTGAGCTTCGATTACTGCTCAATGAGGTGATCAATGAAGCAGCGTTAAAGGACGTCATAGTTCCATTAGTAAATAATTTGATCTCCCCAGAAGGATATTCAATCATCGAAAATGCAGGTGTCCTTTCAATTCAAGGAGGTATAATCAACCGGCAGCCACCCATTCAAAATGAAGCTCATTTTCGAGACGTTGAACAAAAAATTCTGAATGCCCTCGATGGAGCAAGAGTGTCTATCTGGGTAGCGATGGCATGGTTTACCAACGAAACCCTTTTCAATAAACTTCTCGAAAAGAGGTCGCAAGGAATCGACGTCAAATTAGCTATCTATGACGATGGCGTTAATCGTACTCATGGAGTTGATTTTTCACGTATTCCACACACACTGATAAGACGCGCACCTCGCGGGGGACTAATGCACAATAAATTTTGCATTATTGACAATCAAATTGTGATCACTGGTTCTTACAACTGGACCAACAATGCGGAATTCCGAAATGCAGAAAATGTGACGATCGAACGAGACCCGCTACAAGCATCTGCATTCTCTGAAGAATTTCGAAGACTGACCACACTTCCTTGATAGCTATTTGTAATAATACAACATGATTTTACCGTTCCCTTAAAATTTTCATCTCTTGTAGGCCATTGACGAAGACAACAAATTCGATTCGAAATTATTCAGCAAAATGAACCTTTGCTAAGAAAGCTCTGAATTGAATAATCCTGTTACGACGGGTCAAGACCCTATCTGAAAATTGATATAGCATTTTTACAACTATATATATAGCACCCCCTAATAGCAATAGCAGGAAAAACATCAGTGTTAGTATATTGAAATTATCTTTTGCAAGTTCCATAGCCTTATCAATGTAGGAACTCCAGACAGGCACTATAATTACTGTGGCAATAGAAGCATTCGTTATGATTGAAATTCTCTCGTCTTTCGCCAATTGATCGGTTCGATTCAATAGCGTATCGACCTGCTCATTACTTACAACACCCAGACTTTTTATTTTCTTTCTTAGTTTACGGACACGCCAAGAATCAAATTGATTGTACGAAAACGAAAATCTTGATACACAAAAAACCTTCAACTTTTTGTACTTTTTAAGTTCCTTGACAACAAAATACGTCACCAGCATATAGCCACCGTACAAACTAAGCCCAGCAAGAAATATAGAACTAAACATGCCTATCAGATTTTTGTAAAAAGTGTAATAACTAGCAATACAAATGAATCCTGCGGTAAGGATAAAAATCAGACATAGCCCCGCGTTTATAAACAGCCTGGTTTTAACAGAGATATGGCTCTGAAGCGTTAAATCACTGTAATAGTATCGATACAATTCTTCAAGCATATATATAGTTATTTAATGTGTAGACATAAAAAAAGTGGATGAAAGATTCCATCCACTTACCTGAAACAATCAAACCTATCTTCTGTCTAGGCTATTAAAGATAACCGCCCATAACTAATATACCAATCGCTTAGTCGGTGGATTAATTATCCATTTATATACCGCAATAAAATGTATATATAGTTTAAAAACGGGATTCAATAAATTCCTGAATACGTTCTTCGAAAACTGCCAACGTCTTCTTAAATGCGATCATTTCTTTAAGTATCTTATCCTGATTAGCTATTATAACGAAATCTGCCAGACGATCCAGATGTTTTTCAGTCGCCTTGATAGAACTACAAATATCATGTGCAAGTCCTTCAGGAGTTTGTGCTTTCACGTTAAAGGGTTCGACCTCCATATGGTGACGGAAATCGAGCATAATTTCAATAGCATCCTCCATCGTCTGTAAAGCTTTGTCATCTTCTCCAAACTCCAGGTACAGGGAAACAGTGCACATCTTGGTACGAATTAGACGGCCTATGACAATAGCAACATTTTTATTTTCATTAGACTTATCAGGTTCTTCACCGCCCTTCTCCTCCAGGTAGGAGCGAACGTCAAGATAACTATATATTGCAGTTTCATATTGTGGATACTTCAATGCAATAACTGTTAAAAGTGATTTAACTACTCTGCTGTTATTTTTATGTGAATCGTTAAGTTCGTTGATGCCTGCTATTATATCAGTTTCAAAGCGCTTTGCCCATTCGTCAACCAGGTGAGTTACTTTGTCATTCGTATTCATACAACTTCTTTAGTAATGGCTAATATTACTTGGCGTGCTTGTTAATGAATTTGGCCAGGTCAAACATTGATACCTGATTTTTGCCTCCAAAGAAAGGTTTTAATTTTTCGTCTGCGTTAATCATCCTTCTATTCTTCTTATCCTGCAACTTGTTCTTTTTGATATACTCCCAAACCTTTTTGATAATGTGAGGTCGCGGTAAAGGCTTACTACCGATTACTGCCGACAAGGTTGTACTTGGCGTTAACAGAATGAGCATAACGGGACTGACTTTACGAGCGGACTTCTTCTTTGCTACTTTTTTCGCAGGAGCTTTCTTGGCCGCACTTTTCTTAGCCATTTTTTCTGCTGCCGTTTTCTTTACAGCCTTCTTCGCTGCTTTTTGTACTTTTTTTGCCATAGCGTGTTTCTTAATAATGCTTGCAAGCTATAACATTTGATGAGGGAAACAAATCGGACGGTATAGTGATATATATTATTCTGCTATAGATCAACTATATTTATATCAGAATCTATAACAAAATCACCGGCACCACCTATCAGATAATTAATTTGAGAACTTCCGCCTATAGATTTGTTACTATAGCTTCGTCCATACAATCTTAAATCAACAATAATGGGAGCATCTGCAAATATACTTTCCTGCGATAAGCTTCCAGATTGAATTATCGCATTCTTCAACGTTAAGGGAATTGTATACTCCTCTGATAGAAATGAGATTGCTCGTCCGGACGAATCGAGTTGTTTTATATACCCGGAGATTACCACACTGCCATTCTCAGCAAGCTGAATAGCCTCCGAAGCATTTGCGATAAGCTTACCGGCAACTTCAAGAATATCGGTGTTTCGTACAAGGGCAGATGTGCCTTCTTTAAGCCTGACGTTACCAGTAATCTTTAACTGACCGACCGAAGTATTGATTTGCAAAGCATAAAATTCACCTGCCATAATGCAGGATGCTTGTGTATTTGAATCATACGTACTGTTATGCCAAACACCATCGAGCTTTAACATCGTTGGCTGATCGTTGAATATTGAAACGGTATTCGCTACTGCAATTACTTTGGAGGATGTGTCTGGCGAGACGTGTAACTCGCAGCCATCGAGTCTTGCGTCAAGGTGTATAGCTCCCTGATAAAGAAATATTAGTCCACCCTGTATCGTTCCGCTATACTGGCCTGAAGTCAAATATGTAGTACAGGTGACTCCCTGCTTTATATTTAAGCTATACAAATTATTATCCGAGCCCGTACCTATAGGTTGCGCAAAGAGACCAAATGCTGTGCCTACATAGGAAATATTAAATCTAAAACCACTGAACCACGGCTTGATTGCAAAACTAAGCTGTGAGTTATTTATGATTGTCAAGTTCATAATACCAGCGCCAGTGGTCATCGCTGAATCACTGCATTCTATAGCGGCTGTCATGCAATCTTGTGACAACTCAATGTTCCCCTCAAATATACCGGTTGATAATACAGTAGGCATGCGCATGATCGCACCTCCATAGTGAGATGCTTCAGACCAACGTATAATATACTTTCTCGGGATAGTGCCGTTTTTAAAATTGAAAATTGTGCCGCCACTATTTGAAAATTCAAAGTCACCATCAATGGTTATCGGACTGGCAGCATCATCCAACGATTCGTAATCAAACAAATTAAAGCCACCGGTTACCAGCAAAGCCCGGCCTCCGAATGTTGTATAGGCAACGCCATTCTTAGCCATGTTACCAACCATATAATACACACCCGGAAGAAACGCTATCGTGTCACCATTACCAGCAAGCTGATATGCTTCGTCCGGGGTAAATGGCATCATATAGTCGCCCTTTATACCACTTCCACCTGCTACGTTTGGAGATACGAAGTATGTGTTGAGGTATGTATCTGCGTATTTATCTTTTTTACCACCTAACAAATTATATAGTTTGGCAAGTGTGCTACCGGCTTCCGGTACGCCACCTACCAATGCACTTATTGCCAGACTTAATTCAGACGTGTTTACCAAATCTGCATCCGTAAGGATTTCATTTAGCTCAGCCAGCGTATCAATGTCCTCCTTTTTCAAATTGCCAAGCCCTTGAATGATACTGTATAATTTAGCAAGCGTATCCCCGCCTTCTGGTACATTCCCTTTGATTGAATTGATAGCCTCCGTAATTATGGCATCCGAAGGTATATCGCCATCTTCAATAATCGCATTAAGCTTGGCAATGGTATTTATATCATCTTTTGTCAGTGAAGTCATATCGGGTAGTTTTAGCAGTATACTATACAATAACTCTTCGGTGACTGAGTGGAACGGTGGCTTTGACATGTCTAATCATTATAAAGGTCAGATATTATAAAACCGAGTGTGATTGCTGCTGCAGCCGCTGAAGCGGCTATAACACGCTTCCATGTGACTCTTCTTACAGCGCGGAAGTCAATCAATGTATAGGTGAATGTATTCCCATGTAGTGACTTATGGGTCTCACATAAGTCCATAAACTGTTTGAAGTCATCGGCATTTTGGAACACTTGACAACCGGCTGAATAACGATCAATAGACTTGGTTGTTCCTACGCTTTCAGCACGATGTATATTGATACCGAAAGAACCCGTCTGAAGATTACCATTATTGAAGTCCAGTACTGCGTCCCGGTCATAATCCCGGATAACTGTTACCGGTTTTACTTGAATGAACGCGGTATATTTCCCTCGATGTTGTCCAATTGCGTACGCGTCTTTGTATTGACCCTGAGCCAGTATAGCTGTGCCTTGTGGGTACGATGGGTTATTAAGCCAGAATGTTCCAGGATCGGTTGTCGCTTTATAGCTATGGTAATTCCAATTACCTATTGGCGTTCTATAGAAAACGTGAATTTCATCGTCAAAGCTGTTTGCGTTCGTGTTTTCACTTCGCAAGCCAACTATATTTAGTTGGTACGGCTTAACGAAAACTTCATACGATTGGCTATTTAAGATTGATTTTATTCGGGAAAGCATTGTATATTAGTTACACCCTAAACCACTATTCTATATGATCTCTGTTTTTAAAATTTCCACGCACGATTTGGTAAGGCATCCCGATATAACATGGTACTTATCCAGTATGTCGCAGGACGTAGAAGAACTCACCAACTCGTTTATGTTCATTATTGATACCAGTAAGGTATATCCTTTTATACAGCAACTCCGGAGATTTAATATGTCCTATGAAGCATATATAAACCCCGGAGTAAGCACTGTACTAATTAGAGAATCGGAACTTGTTTATCCGGTTGATCCAGCCTTCATGGAAAACTGATTGACTCGGACGCTCTGCTACAATCTGATCGACAAACATTCTTCGTGCAACTTTCAATGCATCAAATAGATTCTGTTGATCTGCACAATTGATAGCATTCAGACTCTGCACACCGATGAGGCCATCTGCCTGTATAGCTAACAACTTCTGAAGTTTCTTTGCTACGGTTACTCTTCCCGAATTATAGCCCCAATCAACAATGAACTCCGCTATAGACTGATTGAGTATAAAATCTGCCTGAAAGAAATCCCAGAATACTTTCTTGGCTATATATCGCGCATCATCTTCTGTCAATGCTCTGATGTCTTCTGCATCAATATCACCATCGTGGTCTTTATCGTAGCCATACTGTTTCCATGTTGAAAGGATGACACCATACTTTGTTGCTCCTCCCTTATCCGCTGGATGATTGACAAAGCCTCCCTCCAATCGCAGGACTTTGCCTGCGAACCCTTCAAAATTCGCCATGTGTAGTTTGATTTTTAGTTTGTGATTATGCGTACTTCACGTCTTGCGTAGGAACTTTCAGAATGGTGCGATCCACTGATCTGAACCATGTCATTCCATTCTCTACCTTTACCTCATCTCCCAGAATTGTATTTCCCTTTACCGGTAAGCGGTTCTCCCAGGCATCAATCACGACAGTAGGTCGTATCGTGATCAAATCTTTATAGAGCTGTATACCTTGCAAGCTCCATACACCAGCATCGTTTACTCGAAGTCCAATGCGAAGAAATTCCACCTTGATCGATTCACGCGCAGCTTCATTGTCTTNNGAAAGCATAGTCCAGTAAATGTGTAACAATGGTCTTCGATATTAGCAGTAGCTTTTTATACTGCTCGTTTACCGCATTATATTCATTTACTGTTTTGATCTGTTGAAGTATATATTGAACATCCGGAACACTTTTGCGATTAGCCGCACTCAAGAGTTTCTTGGCAAGATCAGCCGGATTAAAAATAACTTGTAATGCTGGCGTGCTGCCTGTAAGCTTAGTAAATGTAGTTTCATCCACAGTAATGCTATAGCCTTGTTCTTTCAATGCGCCTTGTGTTGCTGATCCAAATATTCCGTCCGCCTTTATCGCTGCTCCTTTTTTGATAAGCGCATTCTGAACCTGGACAACGCGTGCGCCTCTGCTTCCTTTCTTTAATGGAAAATCATCATTGGCAGTAGTAGTGGCACGTGCAGCGGATTTCTTTTTCGAAGCTGTAGTGGTAGTATCACTCGTATATACTGTGTTCGTATCAACACTTTCGCGAGCGGCTACAGTGTTAACTAAATCATTACTATTACCTGCTGTAAACTTCTTTCGCCTGAAATGATCATACACTAAGTACCCACCGCCACCTAGCGCTGCAAGTGCCAAAGCATAAATGAATATTCTGGACGGACGTACACTTCGCTTGGATGTGGTTGCCTTCCCTTTACTATCTATTCCCCTCAATCCTTTCTTCCTTTTCATACATTTATTTCTTTGCATTTAGTAAGCGAATAAGGTTGTTATACTCATCGCTGCTTAGTTCTTCTTCCAGATCCGCATTCAGACTTTTGTTATACATCCGGAAGTATTCCTTTTGCACACGCTCATACAT
>DJFR01000228.1:0-2306 GCA_002432545.1 Flammeovirgaceae bacterium UBA5867
CGGTGATATACCTCAACCAGGCCGTTTATTATACGCCCTCTATAAAAGTACTTGAAGGGAACACTGTGAATATGGACATCCTTCGTCAGCTTCGACACCTTAAACACGAAATGAAGGATGGTGCCACAAACGACATGCAACGTTTATATCCGGAAGGCTATATATTTATGCATGCACTGTATGGTTTGGCCTGGTGTGATTTTGTACGCGAGCACGCACCGGCATCTCCGCTATATATAGAAGCACTGGAAGAAATTAACATGTCGTGCAAGGCTGTTCGATCACCAGAAGCACGTGCAATCTTCGATGAACATCTAACATTATCGTATGGAGCTTTTTATACCGGCTGGAGTAATTACCTGCTGGGCAGAAAACTAAGCCTCGAAAAGCCCGCGATGCGAAACACCGAAGAAGTTAAATACTTTCAACAACAATGCGCATTGATCGCGGGTGCGATTAATCAATATACTTCTCCTTACCTTGAATCGTATTACCAGGCCGCGTGGCCGGCAGATATTATGGTCTGTGCCGCTTCACTCCGTCTGCACGACAAACTTTTCAAACCGCGGTATAAAACAACACTCCACACATGGCTTGGTAAAGTAAAAAATACCCTCGATGCAAAAGGATTGATACCACACATGGTACATCCTGTTACCGGGCAAGCACGTGAAGGTGCCCGCGGCTGCTCGCAAAGTCTGATGTTGATTTTTATGTATGAAATCGATCCGATCTTCGGCAAGCAGCAGTTTGATCTTTACAAAAAAAATTTTCCCGACGAGCGGTTGGGGCTGCCGGGTATTCGTGAGTATCCCAACGGCACGGCTGGAGCTGGCGATATAGACTCCGGTCCGGTAATTTTTCAACTGGGCGCGGCTGCGAGTATTGTAGGCATGCGCACGTTCGCCACCTATGACGAAGCATCACAGGCATACGCAATACAATGCGGCATTGAAGCATTTGGTTTTGCCATACAGGGAAACAATGAGAAGAAGTATATCCTGGGTATGTTGCCTATGGCTGATGCATTTATAACCTGGGCAGAAACTGGTATACCTGTTGATACTTACACAGCGAGCACATTTAATCCGACCTGGTTCCATATATATAGTGTTATTGCGACAACCATTATAATCAGTTTGCTCATCATACAGTGGCGTGATAAACTCTGGAACAAGCAGGCGTAACACCTTACAAGCGGCCACCGTTCATTTAAAACATCCACGATGAAAGAATTAAAAAGCTATCTTGCAAGCATCCGTTAAAACGTGTCGAAATGATTCTCACCAAACTATTCAGTGATTTTTTTAACAGTGAACGTGCATCAGGCATCATATTAATCTTCTGCACAATTTTTTCGCTCGTTATAACAAATGTATTTCCTCCCTATCTGGAATTCTGGCATCTTGAATTTGCAGGCCACCACATCACACATTGGATCAACGATGGATTGATGACGATCTTCTTTCTATTAATCGGTCTGGAGCTGGAGCGTGAAGTATATATCGGTGAGTTATCGGACTTTAAAAGTGCTATACTTCCTGTGCTCGCGGCACTGGGCGGCATGTTGTTTCCGGCAGCACTATATTACGTTGCAAATGTTAATGGCGGCAACCTCCGCGGTATTGGTATACCTATGGCTACCGATATTGCGTTTGCACTTGGTGCGTTATCGTTACTGGGCAATCGCGTACCTTCATCATTAAAGGTATTTCTTACAGCGCTGGCAGTGATCGATGACCTGGGAGCCATTCTTGTCATCGCTATATTCTACACCAGCACCATCAGCTGGCTAAACCTGGGTATAGCAGCTGGCATCTTTGCGCTCTTAATAATTTTTAACAGGCTCAAAGTTCACTCCGCATGGCCTTATCTCATTGGTGGCGCTGCTATGTGGTACTTCATGTTACATTCGGGCGTACACGCAACTATTACCGGAGTACTGGTTGCTTTTGCTATTCCTTTCGGCGATGGCAAAGAGAACACACTATCGTACAAGCTTCAACACTTTCTACATAAACCTGTAGCGTTTATTATACTCCCTATATTTGCGCTGGCTAACACAAGTATACCCATCAGCAGTGATTTCTATTATGCATTGGGTGGAGCTGTAAGTATAGGTATATTTGCCGGTCTCCTTATCGGCAAGCCGGTGGGAATAGCGTTGTTCAGCTATGCCGCTGTAAAACTAAAATTGAGCAGCCTTCCGTCTGATATATCGTGGAAGCACATACTTGGTGCTGGTATATTGGGAGGAATAGGATTTACCATGTCCATCTTTATAAGCTTACTTGCATTTGATACAG
>DJFR01000228.1:2316-2628 GCA_002432545.1 Flammeovirgaceae bacterium UBA5867
CGTTAATCGATGGATATCGATTCGATTTGCTCGGATGGCATCACACAACCACTTGCCATTTGCCTTGTTCGTCTTTCGAGTACGACAGGCCGTTACTCATTTCGTGAACCTGCTTGCCAGCGTTGTCGGTATAATTTTTCAATTCGTATACCCGGATTCCTCCGTTCTCCTGGGTAAGAAAAACGATCAGTGCATTGAGGGTTGGCGGAACGTCATGCAACCACATATCATCATTTTCGCGAACAAATGCCTGGCTCATGGTGTATATATTTTAGTTTTATAACTAAAAAACAGTGCCTGCTATACTGATTG
>DJFR01000228.1:2644-4825 GCA_002432545.1 Flammeovirgaceae bacterium UBA5867
ATAGCCGTGACGTTCGTTCCGTTTTAATCATCAATAGCGCAACTTGAATATACTTTCGCTTCGAAAGTATTTGAACAGTATTTAGATATAAGAGACAGGCATTCATAAACGATATATTAAAATGTTTACATAATGCTTTATTCCCGAGTATTATATTTATACCATTAACACCATAACTCATGAAAGCCTATATCATCGTAGACATCACCATTACCGACCCGGCTCTGTATGAAGAGTATAAGAAACTGACACCGGCATCGCTTGTACCATATGACGGAAGATTTATTGTGCGGGGAGGTGCAACGGAAACACTGGAGGGTGACTGGAAGCCGGGGAGGCTTGTTATACTCGAATTTCCATCCGCAGAAAAAGCAAGAGCGTGGTGGTCTTCCGACACCTACGCTCCTGCTAAAGCCTTACGGCAAGCAGCCTCCCGCACACAGCTAATCGTGGCTGAAGGCTGTATATAGTATGTATTAGTTTACTTTGATCAGTTCTACTTCGAAGATCAAGGTAGCATACGGAGGAATTTGTCCACCGGCACCGCGTTCGCCATAGCCAAGCTCCTGCGGTATATAGAGCAGCCACTTGTCGCCTTCGTGCATTAACTGTAATGCTTCGGTCCATCCGGGAATTACTTCGTTAACACCAAACGACACAGGTTGTCCGCGTTCTACTGAGCTATCGAATACGGTGCCGTCTACAAGTTTACCTATATAGTGTACCGTTACATTATCCGTAGCTTTCGGTGCTTTACCTTTACCGGCTGTGAGCACTTTATACTGCAGGCCGGTGGCCGTAGTAATCACCCCTTCTTTTGTTTTGTTCTCTTTCAAAAATGTTGCACTGCCTTCTTTCAGCTTGCTGTTCTTTTTATCTGCGGCTTGCTGCATATAGGCCTGCACGATCGTCATCGCATCCTGCTGCTGTATCTTTAGTGTTTTACTCTGATATACATCGCGTATTGCTATTGTCAGTGCCTCTACATCCAGCGAGTCTCCACCCTGCGATTTAAGATTACTGGCTACAAGTACACCCAAACCGTAACTTGCTTTCTTGAGTGTATCGGTTAGTTCAACATCTTTAGGTTTCTTCAGTTGCTCGATCTCGGCTTTCAACTTTGTTACTTCTGCCTGCAACTCTTTCTTCGACTGTGCAAAAAGCGGCAGCGCGATGATCATGGAAAAACAAAAAACAAATAATTTCATCAGATATAGTTAAACGTTAAATATAGACTTGAAAAAAAAATGAATGACTAGATCAGCTTGGTGATGAGATCATCAACACTGATACCTTCTGCTTCGGCTTTGAAGTTTCGTACAATGCGATGACGCAGTACCGGTTTAGCTACTGCGCGTACATCTTCAATGTCGGGAGAGTATTTACCATTCAGCAGGGCGTTGCATTTAGCACCCATCACAAGGTATTGAGAAGCACGAGGGCCTGCGCCCCACTCCAGGTAATCTTTCGATACCGATGAACTTCCGTTTACACCCGGACGTGTTTTGTTTGCCAGATTTACTGCGTACTCAATTACATTATCAGGCACCGGTACTCTGCGCACGAGGTGCTGGAAGTACGAAATCTCTTCTGCATTCAAAACTTTATTAACCGTTCTTACTTCGTCTGACGTTGTGTTTTTTACAACGGTAACTTCGTCCTGAATAGAAGGGTACGTAAGAAGTATATTAAACATGAAACGATCGAGCTGTGCTTCGGGTAACGGATATGTACCTTCCTGTTCGATCGGGTTTTGTGTAGCGAGTACAAAAAATGGCTTGGGTAATTCGTAGCGCTGACCTGCTATCGTCACGGAGTATTCCTGCATCGACTCAAGCAAAGCTGCCTGTGTTTTAGGAGGCGTGCGGTTTATCTCATCTGCCAATACAATGTTGGCAAACACAGGACCGCGTACGAACTTGAAGTTGCGTTCCTTATCCATTGTTTCAGCACCAACAATGTCCGAAGGCATTAAGTCGGGTGTAAACTGAATACGCTTGAACTGAAGATCGAGCGATGTAGCTATAGTTTGTACCAGCAATGTTTTTGCCAGTCCGGGTACACCCACCAGCAGCGAATGTCCCTGACAAAAAATTGCCGTGAGTACCTGCCGAACAACTTCTTCTTGTCCGATTACAATTTTAGAAATTTCTGTTGTCAGATTTTTGTATGCTCCAGCCA
>DJFR01000036.1:0-24997 GCA_002432545.1 Flammeovirgaceae bacterium UBA5867
TTTCAGCCAGCCTGTGCCCGTATAGTTTCCTCCAGAGCCTGTTACCTGTGTAATTAAAAGTTTGAAATTCCGAGCGGTAATAACTTCACCTGAAGACAATGCCAGCAACAGATTCGTGTTGGTAATGGGGGCAACAACGTCATCGGCTCCGCAGGTATATTTATCCGTGCCTTGAACCCCGGTGCGAAATGTTTGTAAAGGTGAGTACTCGCTATATTGAAATGCCGCTTCTGAACGAATCTGCATTTCATATTCTGTATCCGCTTTTAAGCCCGGTATAGGCGACCAGAGTTGAGGAGTCACACTTTCATACCATACACCACGCGTATCACCTTTCTTTCTATAGCGCACCCTATAATGGTCTGGTATAGCACCATCCGAAGCTGGTTCCCATCGAAGGTTCAGTACGGAAGAGTTACTGCCGGCATCCTTACGAAAGTTTTGAGGAGTGCCCATCGCATCACCAAACTGAAATACATATACTTCACTCTTTCCATCGTTCTTAAACAAATCCTTTCCGTCAACATCTTTAGCCTGTACCTGCCATGCATATTTTCGTCCGGGTATAAGCGCAGGCTCCGCGGGCCCGTATACTATTTGCGTTGCTGTTGTAGTAGTTTCATATAGTGGTTGCTGGCTGAGAAAAGCATCATACGGATTTCGGGTGGCGGGCCAGAGTTCAACAAGCCTGAAAATATACTCGGTAGTAAATGCAGCGTTAGGTGAACCGGTGTGACGTGGTGTCCACGTGAAAGCAATATTGGTGGGGTCTAGTATTCTTACTTTGGTTTCATTACGCGGCATGTTGAGTAATACAGGGTCGTTCAGAATAATCCAGGCGGTAGAAAAGCCTTTATTACTTACTGTCGTTCCCCGGTTATAGTCCAACACTTCAAATGAAAACCGGTATATACCTTCTGGTAACTTTGCGCCCTTGGTATAGTCGCTTTTACTTATACCGGCAAAGTCAAGATTGGCCGGGTTGAAGTACTCCGTTAAATCTTCTCCGTACAGAATGTTTGGAATACCACCACCCTGAAGAATGGTTGGTTGTGGAGTGAAGTTTTGTTTGGTGCGAATTGTTATACCTACGCCTTCTATGGTGAGCCTTAACTTGCATCGGTACTCGGGAAGCGTTGGGTCTCTGAGCTGGATATTTACCTGTAACTTTTGTGATCCCGGTTCTGTATAATCAGAAAGGTATGGCGGATACGGACTGTGAATAGCAGGACTAACATTGACAGGAAATGACTGTGCTATTGCCTTCTGTGTAAGTGACACGATAAAGACAATGAGCAGATACTTTATAAAACTCTTCATATTTACATCAGCTCCACTACTCTAAAACTTCATTCAGGCTAGTGTTGTATACTATTTAAAAACCACTATCAAGGTAGAGCGTTCTTGGGACAAGAGATTTACCAAGTACCATTTTCAATCCCTGACCCAACAATTGAGCTATAGATATCGCGAGCCAATCATGACAATGTATAGCGGGTAAATCAATAGGAGGTATATAATTAAATCGATGTATAACTTAGAAGTATCTAATTATATAAGAACTGTATAACCGAACACGGCAATGTGTCTCCTTCAGGTGAAGTAAGTTTAGCAAGCAGATTGTATCTCTAAAATGCGCTAAACCGGATTTGTCCGGTATAGGATACTACAATAAAAATTGTATATATCGAGCAAACGTGAATCATAAATAAAACCAATTCAGTTCTTAAAATGTGTGGCCAAAATATTCTGCCTTTTTAACCAAACACTGCCATGCCTTTTCATGCGGGCGGTTTAAAGTGACTTCGTTTACAGCCAACACCGCGCGTGTTGGAACAATGGATATACCAATCGGGCGTAACTTCAAACACGAAGCGCTGAAAATTCTTAACAAAAACAACGTACTCCTCTGAAATTCCTGTGCAAAAAAACGTTGTTATTACGATTGCAGGTGTTAATCACTGAAAATCAAGCTGCTATTGCTTTTATGGTGACTGATAAGATTGTATCTTAATCTAACCAGAACGCACGGAGTAAAATATTTAACGATTTTATCTTTACTAATCATATTAGTTTTTATAAAATTGTATCGCTAATTTAGTTAGGAAATAAAAACCCCTCAACCTTACTTTTTTAACTATGCAAAACATCGCCAATGTTACCTCCCCGTGGACGGACGAAAATATTATTGATCTGGTTCGTAAAGTTCGGAATGATCTCATCAAGGATTTTCTGGATGAGCGTTTTCTGAAAGACTATATCGCCAACAAGTATGGCATAAAAGAACTGACTGCTATAAAGATAGAATTCATCAAGCGCGAGCTAAAGGACTTTCTGATCGCTCCGGTGAATACAGATCACTACAAAACAATTGTAGACCAGATACGTGAGACCAACTCAGCCTCGCTGGCAGAAGGCAATGAAGAGCTCTTCTATAGCGAGGTCGAGCAGATCTTCAAGAAGTATATTTACCAGTAATCAATCGCTAAGCATATACTACAATCAACCCCAGTGAGACCCAGGTAATCATTTCGATCAGCCATTCGGTCTTACTCATTTTCTTACTCGTTTCCATACGATCTCAGTTTTGGTTATGCTTAGGTATATGCATTCTTATGCCTGTATAAGAAGCAAAAAAAACAGGCTTGTTAAAAGCCTGTTTCATGATGTTTGTGGAGTTATATGCACAGTTCACCGACAAATCAGTTCTTTGTGTGGCTTAGAGCCTCTTCACTTGCCTTTAAAATCATATTTACTTCGTCATCGCCAATGGCGTTGGATATAAACATGGCCTCGTATTGCGATGGCGCGAGATATATACCTTGCGACAGCATCGACTGAAAATACGCTGCAAATTTCTTTGTATCGGAAGTTTTGGCGGTNNAACCTGGTTGATGGTATATTTCAAGCCGGCAGCAGCAATCTGTTTGCGTAAGCCATCTACCAGTTTCGTGGTGATCTGGTTTATGTGCTGATATATACCGGGGTTTGTCTGCAGGTGTTTAAGCATTGCCATACCCGCGGCCATTGCGAGCGGGTTTCCGGAAAGTGTACCCGCCTGATATATAGGACCGGCCGGAGATATATAGTCCATGATTTCTTTTCTGCCGCCATAAGCGCCTACCGGCAGTCCGCCACCTATAATTTTACCCATGGTGGAAAGGTCAGGTTTCACTCCGTATAGTTCCTGCGCGCCACCGGCTGCCAGACGGAACCCCGTCATCACTTCATCGAATATTAACACGATGCTGTGCTTATCGCAGATGGAACGAAGTCCTTGCAGGTAGCCGGGTTGAGGCGGCACACATCCCATGTTACCCACTACCGGCTCCAGGATGATGGCTGCAATTTCATTTTTATTTTCGGAGATGAGTTTCTCAACTGCCTCGAGACTGTTAAACGAAGCAATGAGTGTATCTTTTGCAGTGCCTTTGGTAACGCCCGGGCTATCCGGTGTACCGAAAGTAAGCGCACCACTTCCGGCAGCTATGAGAAACGAATCACCGTGTCCATGATAGCAACCTTCCATTTTTATGATCTTGTCACGACCGGTATATCCGCGCGCTACACGTATAGCCGACATGGTTGCTTCTGTGCCTGAATTTACCATGCGCACTTTTTCAACTGAAGGCATGATGGAGCAGATGAGTTCGGCCATTTCAACTTCACGTGCCGTTGGTGCTCCGAATGATGGCGAACCCACCAGCGCAGCTTTCACCGCTTCTTCTACGGCAGGATGCGCGTGTCCTAAAATCATAGGACCCCACGAGTTGATCAGATCTATATATTTATTCCCGTCTTCATCAAAGAGATAAGCACCCTTCGCGCTTTTCATAAATAGCGGGTTACCTCCTACTGCGCGAAATGCACGCACTGGAGAATTTACGCCACCGGGTATAAACTGTTTTGCTTTTTCAAAAAGTGATTTGCTTCTATCGTTAGCCATAGACCTTGGTACGTTATATAATAGCTGCGAGTTTTTAGCTATGAGCTTTGAGTTCGTTATCGTTTGTCTACGAGTACGGCTTTGCCTTCTCTGAAGCGAATAAACGGTATCAATTGATTATCGCGACTGAACTCGTAATTAAAACCTTGCGTGAGGTAGCCCGGTATATATTTCTCTTTGTTCATGGCTTCCTGGAAATACGCTCCGTTCTTGTGCAGCTGGTTTCCGGTAAAGAGCATAAACTCATAACCCATTCGCGCATATAGCGAAGGCGTGCGTCCGTGAGTTTTTATAAACTTCCGGTTGAAGGCAATCAGGTATGGATTATTTGACAAAGATATATTGGGTGCTATAAACGCAACAGGTAGTGTATTATACTTGTCCAATTCCAGTGCGGTTTGTTCGAGCCAGTCTTCCGAGCCGAGAACCAGCGCAGAGTCACCTCGTGTATCCACCGCGCCTAATACTTTGGTATAGATCAGCGCATCGTCTGAAGCTACAAATATACCACCAAGACTATCTTTGCGCAGGGTAAATTGTTTGGCGTATTTATACTCATCGTATTCAGTAGCCGTAGCCAGTGTACCTACAATTTTAGCGAGGTTATCTTTTGTGATGCGGTGCGAGCCGAGAACCTTCAATCCTTTTTCGCGCGCTTTATCTACAAAGGTCGCTGCCAGCAGTGAGTCTCTGCGTGATGTACCATAGAACACAATGCAATTTTTCTTTCTCACATACGAAGACATGAACTCGCCTGATTTTCTACCGATCGTTTCTATCGATGGCTGGTATAAAAATGCATACGGATTTGTGCCGATCATATCGCTGTTGTTGGAAAAAGGATTGAATACATTGATCTTATTCTCCAATGAAAAATCCTGTATGGCTTTATTCTCTTCGGGGAAGAAAGGACCTACCAGCAGATCTGAACTTTTCAGTTCATCGGTTTTCAAAAGTGTTCTAATCTTTTCGGTATTTCGATCGGTATCATACGCACGCAGACTGATTTTCACATTTTGTTTTGCCAGTGTATCGGCAGCCAGCTTCATACCTTCATAAAAGTCAAGTACGATCTGGTTGCGTTTACGACCCGGAGTAGGTTCAAGTGTACTCACCATAAAAGGCAACAACACCGAAACGGTATAGGTATCTTTATGTACAGTCTTGGGTGTTTCAGGAAAATAATCGGAACGCTTCAAATTATACTGATTGATGAGCGACTCCAGTAACGCACGGCTGTCTTTATCGGCCATATCTTTTGCCAGTGCATTTACCAGTGCTTTTCCGACAATCTCATCTTTCGGATATTCTTCGCGCATCATCTTGAGCGTTTCAATGTCCGTTACCGGGCCGAGTGCTTTTGTTTTCTGTGCCTCGATCTCCTTCTCCATCTTCTTGTCCTTGATGGAAGCGAGTATCTTTATGCCCTGGAAGTAATCTTTATTGTCAAGGTATATTTTGCCTAACCAGAAATTTACTTCATCCATTTTATCCCAATCGGGATGGAGCGTCTTCAACTGGTTAAACATGTCTTTAGCAACAGCATTATACCCCTGGTTATGGGCAGCGAGTGCATAGTAGAATGCAGCGTATTCTGAAAACTGGTTATTGGTTGAATAGGGTATCAATGGCTTGAAAGCCTCCATCGCCAGGTTGTACTTTCCTTCTCTGAAAAGCTGTTTGGCATTAAAGTATTGTCGGTTATAATCTACAACCTGCGCAAATACCGTTACTGGTATCAAAAACAACAGACAAAGTATAAGCTTTTTATTGATCATGCTCGTTTGCTTCATAATTCTAAAGTTACTAGGGACTAAGAGGTATATATCAGAGCGTCCTGTGCTATATATACACACGCTTACTGAGTATATAAATTCTATTCCCACTCGATGGTAGCCGGAGGTTTCGAGCTGATGTCGTACACCACGCGGTTAACACCTTTCACTTTATTAATAATATCGCTGGAGACGTTCGCCAGGAATTCGTACGGCAAGTGTGCCCAGTCGGCCGTCATACCATCGGTACTGGTCACAGCGCGCAGACTCACTACGCGTTCGTAGGTACGCTCATCGCCCATAACACCTACCGATTGTACCGGCAGCAACATGGCTCCTGCCTGCCATACTTTATCATAGAGTCCGTGCTCTCTTAATCCACCAATAAATATACTGTCTACTTCCTGGAGTATCCTTACTTTATCAGCTGTGATATCGCCGAGTATGCGGATACCAAGACCTGGTCCGGGGAACGGATGGCGGCCGAGAATGGCTGGATCTATACCGAGTGTCTTCCCTACTATACGTACTTCATCTTTAAAGAGAGCACTAAGAGGCTCTACTACTTTCAGTTTCATTTTGGCCGGCAAGCCTCCAACATTGTGGTGCGACTTGATGGTAACGGACGGACCTTTTACCGAAACCGATTCAATGATATCCGGATATATAGTGCCTTGTCCTAACCACTTCACATCGCTGAGGAGATGAGACTCTTCATCAAATACATCTATAAATGTTTTACCAATCGCCTTGCGTTTTGCTTCGGGGTCGGTAAGATCTTTTAATGCCGTATAGAATTTATTTTTTGCATCAACACCTTTAATGTTGAGACCCATGTGTTTGTATGAATCAAGTACTTGCTCAAATTCATTCTTGCGCAACAAACCATTATCAACAAAAATGCAATGCAGGTTTTTACCGATTGCTTTATGGATAAGTATAGCCGCCACCGTAGAGTCTACACCTCCGGAAAGCGCCATTACCACTTTATCATCGCCCAGTTTTTTCTTGAGATCAGCCACCGATGTTTCCACAAACTGATCGGGTGTCCAATCCTGTTTACAGTTACTGATATGTACTACGAAATTCCGGAGCAGTTCTTTCCCTTGTATAGTATGCGTTACCTCGGGGTGAAACTGTATACCATATACTTCTTTGCCCTTCACTTTATAGGCAGCCACTTTTACAGATGGTGTCGCTGCGATCACTTCAAATGTATCGGGTACCGATGCAATAGTATCAGCATGCGACATCCACACTTGTCCATCGAGTGCTATCTCTTTCAGTAAAGTGTTGTGATGATCTACGGTTGTGAGTTTTGCACGACCATATTCACGGGCGTGTGATGGTAACACCTGGCCACCGCTCTTGTGGGCGATGAGCTGGGCACCGTAGCAAACTCCGAGCACGGGCAGGTTACCGAATTGCTGAAGATCAACATCAGGCGAACCTTCATCGCGTACGGAGCACGGGCTTCCGGAAAGTATAACACCTTTAATATCAGGCGTAAGGGTTGGAATTTTGTTAAAAGGGTGGATTTCGCAGTAAACATTGAGTTCGCGTACCCTGCGGGCAATAAGCTGTGTGTACTGAGAACCGAAATCTAAAATGAGTATCTGTTGCGGCATGGGTGCAAAGATAACCCGAGATTTTTTCGGTGGAAGAAGGAAATAGAATAAACCCACGAAAAGCTCTCTAACTTTCAAGTAAAGAGCGCTCAATGAACCGGACCTGAGCCTGGGCGAGGCTATTTTACAACGCCCGGGCTGAAGTCGGTTTCAGTTTTTTAGTAACGGTTCATCACGATCAGACCGATCTGAAAGCCGACCGATGAGAATTTATCGATGTTGAAGTTCTCGCTTTTGTTGGTGGAATAATCGTAATGTACGGCAGCCATCGCGCCCAGTCCGCGGTTTCGGGTAAACTTGAACAGGATACCAGCTTCCGGTCTCACCAGGAAACCCCACTTCTTCTCAGCGTTTGAATAGATATTATAGTATTGCGCATACTCGTTGTGATTAGCCCCCAGCCCAACACCGGCATACGGAAAAACACGTTCGTTCTCACCAAGTTTAAAATGATATAGCCCGCTTACAGCCAAGCCATATTGATATACATAATTGAAGTAATCGGTAGTGATAGCACCACCCGGAGCCTCAAATGTTTCAGTTGGTTTATACGTATCGAAGGTTGTCCAGCTTGCATCAACACCGATGGATACGCGACTGTCTTCGGTAACAAAAGCGCGATAGCCGATGCGCCCGCCCCGGGCACTGGTTCCATCTACAAAATCTTTATTGCCTAAAGGGGTGTTAACATCCAGTGCTATATAGAAGTAATTGTTCTGTGCATATAAAACCTGCGCACCTAACAATGCTATTGTGAATATCAGGTATCTCATAGCCTATTGTACTTTTAAGTAAGGTGATTGATCGAAGGCCTGGTTAACAGCCTCTATAGATTGATCGAGTTGATTTACTGCGTTGAACAGATCGCCCATATAGGCATTCCAGATCACGACATATTTTTTATTGGCAGCAGCATTTTTCAAATCAACAAATTCTACCACCAGCGAGCCGGTGTTATAGGCATACGTCTGCACATACGGATAATAATAGTAACCTCCGTAACCATAGTACCCGGAGTAATAATAGTTGGGATATACTACCTGCTGAAAGAGATTCAGATCTTTTACGGCATATACATTTACACCTATATCCGGAGTTGCATCGAAACCTACCCGTGTATAGCCCAGGCTGCTCATATTCGTTTCAACAGCCTGCAACACTTTGCGTGGCAAATCATATTGTGGCGAAGTACGAATAGTATCGTTACGATCTGTATTGGAAACATAGCCAATCGTATCGGTGGGGAGTGCGTATGTTTTATAAGTATTTACACGGTTACCACCTATATATACCGTGGTGTCGTAGTTGGTGGAAACCACCATTTGATCAAGCAGATCATAGTCATCCGGTTCCGGGCGGCACGACCATATTGCCACCAGCACCGTTGCACATACCAGTAAATGTCTCATGAGTGTCGGTTGTTTTTATTCTAAACGATAGCGGATCATGATAAATTATCATTCCGTAATCCTTAGACACCGAAAGGAGACAATAGGTTTAAAGCGTGTATCAGCTTAATATTTGTCCTATACCAAACAATAAAACAAAAACGAGCGTAGAGAGCGCCATTTGTTTAAGGTACGGATCGAGTTCGTGCGATGGCTTGCGACTTACTGCCAAACCATTTTTAATAAAGAGTGGTGCACTTAGTAAAAAAAGAAATTGCCACGGTGCGCTATACGTTAACACGCAATACACTGCGGCACACAGCAAACCGCTTATCAACAAAAACCAATGGTATATAACCGCTTTATCTTTACCGATGCGCACCGGTATAGAAAATTTACCCGCGGTGCGGTCTGACTCTATATCGCGGATGTTATTTACGTTAAGTACGGCAATCGAAAACAAACCACAGCTTAGCGCAGGCAACACCTGGTATACTGTTACCTGTTTGGTAAAAAGATAGTATGACCCCATAACGCCTACCAGTCCGAAAAAGATAAGCACCGAAATATCGCCAAGCCCCATATAGCCATACGGTTTACGGCCCACGGTATAGGCAATGGCTGCAATGATACTAAGCACGCCCAGACCGAAGAAGAAAAGAATAGCATTCCAGTTAACGCCAAAGGAAACGAGCAGCAAGGATATACCGCTGATGAGACAGAGTATAACAAATACAATAACGGCCGTGCGCATCTGTTGAGAAGTAATAGCACCGCTTTGTACTGCACGCGTTGGTCCTTTACGCTCAGCATGGTCAGCACCGTTTACAGAATCTCCATAGTCGTTGGCCAGGTTGGAAAGTATCTGCAGGAAAATTGTAGTGGACACACACAACAGAAAAATATTCCATTGAAATGCACCTGCGGCCGAAGCCAGAAAACCGCCCATCGCGATACATGACAGTGCCAGGGGCAGGGTACGTAACCGGAAGGCCTGAAGCCAGACTTTTGTATTCATGCACTGCAAAAGTATACTTTCAGTTTTTCTAAGGCATGCATTGGTGCATTTTTTTTATTGGGTGATGACACTATTAAAAAAAATCGTCTCTCCTCCTGCGGGAAGAAAGACGATTGTATTCTTATTCTTAAACCGTGCTACTGCATAATCTTGCTCACGATCTGGTCATCCAGCGGATTTACTTTCGATCCGAAAAAGCCTTTTACTTCACCGTTCTTATCAACTACATATTTGCAGAAGTTCCATGAAGGCGCTTTACCGGTTTTCGCTTCCAGCCATTGGTATAGCGGATGCTGATCGCGGCCCTTCACCGATATCTTTTCAAACATCTGAAACTTTACTCCGTAGTTTCTTTCGCAAAATGCCGCGATGTCATCATTTGAGCCTGGCTCCTGCCACAAAAAATTGTTAGCCGGAAAACCGAGCACAACAACTTTATCCCCATACTGTTCGTGCAATTTTTCAAGATCGGCATACTGAGGTGTATACCCACATTTGGAAGCTGTGTTTACGATCAGCAGATTTTTACCTCTGTATTGATTGAAATCTATATCCTGTCCATCAAGTGCTTTCATCTTGAAATCATAGATCGAACCGCTTACCTGTTTAGGTCTGCCCCCCGACATAAGCTTGGAAGAAAGAAAAGCAACTAACCCCATCGTGCCCGCAATTACAATCGTTACCTTAATTAATCTCATTTATAATTTCCTTGTCCAGCGGATTTACTTTCGATGCGTAAAACTTAACGGTACCATCAGGCTTCACCAGGTATTTGCAGAAATTCCAGGAAGGCTCGCTGCCGGTTTTTTCCTTCAGCCATTTGTAAAGCGCATGTTGATCTTCGCCCTTTACCGAGATCTTCTCGAACATCTGAAACTTAACACCATAGTTCTTCTGACAGAACGATGCTATATCTTTATTAGAGCCGGGTTCCTGCGAACCGAAGTTGTTAGCGGGAAAACCCAGTATAGTTACTTTATCGCCAAACTGCTCATGCAATTTCTCCAGGTCAGCATACTGCGGAGTATAGCCGCACTGCGATGCCACGTTAACAATAAGTAAAGTTTTACCTTTATACTTCGAGAAATCAATAAGCTCGCCATCGATTGAATTGAGCTTGAATTCATAAATAGAAGCAGCAGAAGCAAAAACCATAAGCAATACCAGTGAGATTGTTTTCATATATAATTCACCATTATTAATTGGATGAACAAACTTATGGCTTTTTTGTTCAAAACATGCTACAGAAAGACAATATATATACTCCACTGTTTTTGCACATACAAGTGTTTGGACAATGAAATGAACGCGTATAGGTGTCTCTAATTAATCTCCAATAAAAGACGAAGCCGAAGCAGTCTGCTCCACGTATATCGTTTCTGCCAGTTATACCCGGCATACTCCGTTCGTGTATCAGCGCAACTTCGGCTTACGTATATACTTAAGTATCTAGCGGCTATTGATAGGCATCGTTCTGCCCGAGATTACCGTTGATCTCGCGCTCGGTTTGCGGAATCGGGAACAGGTAACGCTTTTCATCCTGCACCATCATCATTTCGGTCAATGCTAAATCCGTGCGCACATAGTCATACCATGCCTCGCCTTCAAACATAAGTTCCAGTCGTTTTTCTCGTTGCACAGCGAGTATAAAACTGTTCAGATCAAATGTACCTTCCTCCGGTGTCTCCAGGCCGGCACGATCGCGAATCGCTTTATAGTATTGATAGGGTTCGCCTGTATGCGAGTTGGTAGCTCGTGCCTGCGCCTCAGCATAGATCAGGTATATTTCTGACAACCGAAGCACCGGTACATTTTGTGTTGCCGGATTATAGTTACGATACTTACCTATATAGTACCGGCCATTCTGAAAGTTGAGTGTAAAGTCTCTGCGCTTGTCGCCTTCTTCGTAGAATTTATATACCGTGTCCTTGGCAAAGAATAACGCTGAACCGGTAGGATTACTTACGGTTGCCAGCGGATTGGTTGCCTGGGCATCAAACTGCAATTCAAATATAGATTCACCGCTGTTCTCGGTCAGCCAGATAGAAGGGTAATCGGCTGTGAGCGTATCACCTTTATCAATCACTTCCCTGGCAAATGCAGCAGACTGTGTATAATCGCCCTGGTATAGATATACTTTCGCCAACAGCGCTTTGGCAGCATACTGTGTTGCGCGCCCTTTGGTTTGGTCGAGCGAAGTATAGGAAACCGGCAAGTTAGCAGCATCGGTCAGGTCGGCAATAATTTGTGTATATACCTGGCTGGCGGGTGTACGCGAAACCTCCAACTCGCCCAACGATGTGGAAGCATTGGTTGGCGTTGTAATGAGCGGTACATCGCCCCAGCTGCGAACGAGATTGAAATATAATAGCGCACGAATAAACTTGGCCTCATTCACAAACTGCTGTTTCTTTTCATCGCTGATGAGACCCGTCATGTTCGGCACTTTCTCTATAACATTATTAGCGGCATTGATGCTTGAGTAAGAAGCTGTCCAGATATTAAGCACCCATGGATTGTCGATACGTATATCGTTTTGTTCGAAGTTCACAAACTCCGGGTAATTATATACATTCTGAACGTGTCCGGCTGCAAACTCCGGTATAATGATCATCGACTGCCCATAGTATGTAGAGGATTCGATTGAACGGTATATCGCACGCACCGCAGACTCTGCACTGGCTTCGTCTGTAAAGTATTCATCGGCTGCAATCTGGTCGATGGGCGTTTTGTCGAGAAAGTCGTTGCATGAGAATACCGATGCGGCAACGGCTATGATAACTATATAGTGTATGATCGTTTTCATAAATATACTGCTGAATGATTCTTAAAAAGTAAGGTTAACACCACCGGTAAAGATTCTTGGCTGTGGATAGCTTCCGTAATCAAATCCATATACCAAACCTGTGTTGGCACCACCCGGAGAAGAACTTACTTCCGGATCGTATCCGCGATAGTTGGTAAACACATATGCATTCTGTACCGTAGCATATATACGCAGGCTCTTCAGTTTCATTTTTTCAAGCACGGTGGTGGGCAAGGTATAGCCCAGTGTTATATTCCGGATGCGGAAGAAAGATCCGTCTTCAACAAAGCGATTGGATACCGTACCATTGTCAAGATCAGCCGGTGTGGGGCGCGGTACATCCGTTACATCACCCGGGTTTCTCCAGCGCCTGTTCCAGTCGGCAGACCCATTGTTACTGTCGCCACTTCCGGATAAGATGGTGAAGAGATTATAGTTGAAGATATCATTGCCATACGAGTATTGTCCCATAATGCTGAGATCAAAACCTTTGTATGAAAATGTATTGGTTATACCACCGAAGAAATCGGGATTCGGATTACCGATGATCTTTTTATCAGACGCAAAATCAGGAGGACCAACCGTACCATCTGCACGTGTAAAGTCGATCATACCGGTTTCCGGATTTACACCCACCATCTCCCATCCGTAGAACGAACCGATCGGTAGACCTTCGCGTGCTATATTCAGGTTACCCAAACCACCATATATATCGCCTTCGGGCAACGACACAACTTTGTTACGGTTAAAGGTCATGTTCAACGAAGTTGTCCAGCGGAAATCATCACCAACAATATTGCGTGTGATCAACTCGAATTCAAATCCTTTATTCTGTATCTCGCCTATATTTCGGAATGCACTCTGGAAACCGGACGAACGCGGTACTTGCACGCTAATCAGCAGATCACTTGTATTCTTTATATAGTAGTCGGCAAGAATCGTAATGCGATCATCAAACAAACCTATATCGGCACCTATATCTACCTGCTCGGTAGTTTCCCAACCGAGGTTCGGATCTCCCAAGGATGTAGGATAAAAACCCGGAGTATTCAGATAGTTACTGCCGGCTGAGTATAAGGTATAGCTGGCATAGTTCGGAATGTTCTGGTTACCGGTAATTCCCCAGCTTGCACGCAGCTTCAGGTTGCTTACTTGTTTGGAATCTTTCAGAAACGATTCTTCTGAAATACGCCACGCAGCAGCTACCGAAGGAAATGTACCGTAGCGGTTGTCGGCACCAAAGCGTGACGAACCATCGATACGCAAATTAGCTGTGAGCAGATAACGATTTTTATAGCCATAGTTTACACGTGCAAAGTAAGAGGCGATGGCCCACTCCTGCACGGTTGCACCTGCACCGGACAACGTTCCTCCGGCAGAGATCAACGGTATATCATTGCTGGCAAAATTACTTCTGCGTGCTTCTACAAATGAATACTTGGATTCCTGGAAAGATATACCACCGAGTAAGTTCAGCGAGTGCTCACCAAACGTTTTGTCATATGTCAGTGTATTTTCATTTATCCAGAGTTGATCTTTGGTGCTGCGGGTTGCGCCTATACCCCCCTGACTTACAAACGACTTTATTCCTTTTGGCGGCATAAAGAAATTTTCGTCTATATAGCTCATGTCAACACCCCAAGTGGTCTTGAAGAGCAAGCCTTTCACAATCTGATAATCGGCAGAAAAATTAGCGAGTATACGGAATGTCTCCGCTTCATTTACCGGCAGTGTAAGCATAGCCACCGGGTTTTCGCGTGCACTGTTTACCGGGTCATAGGCAAATGTTCCATCGGCATTATATACCGGCACGTTGGGTGGTGTTACGATTCCATTCTTGGTAGCACCTTCTTTCGAATTCTCTTCCTGTATACGGTGATTGACGGCTCGCGTGAGATTTATATTCGTTGAAAGTTTAAGACGCTCGCTTTGTTTATAGTCGAGGTTTACACGACCGCTGAGACGACTAAAGTCTGAATTGAGAATGATACCATCCTGGTTGTAGTACCCGATGGAAGTATAATATTGAGTCTTGTCCGATCCTCCGGATGCAGCAAGTTCATAATTCTGCATCGGTGCTGTACGGAAAATTTCATCCTGCCAGTCTGTATTTACATCGGTGCGTAGAATACTTTCGGGTACAGCCGTTCCTTTATATTTATAAAAGTCCTGCATGTAGGATATATACTCATTGGTATTCATCATATCATATTTACGTTCGCGCGGCATTTCAGAAACACCGGCATAGGCATTCAGGCTAATGTTGGTTTCGTTGGGTCTTCCTCGTTTGGTAGTAATCAACACCACACCGTTCGCTGCACGCGCACCATATATAGCCGATGACGCTGCATCTTTCAAGATCTCCACCGATTCAATATCGCTTGGGTTGATAGACGAGAGTATATTTATACCCTGCGTACCACCACCGAAGTTAAAATCACTTCCACCTACAAAGTTTGTGTTGCTGTTTACCGGTATACCATCTACCACATAGAGCGGATCGGAACTTGCGTTGATGGAGGTTGTACCGCGCACGCGAATATTCACACCACCCCCCGGACTACCGGAGCGTTGTGTTACCTGTACCCCACCCGCTTTACCTTGTATAGCCTGTGTTATACTCGGCAACGGATCTTTATCAAGCATCTCCGAACCGATCGTGGAGACCGAACTCGTAAGTGTTGCACGATCTATTGTACCATAACCAATCACCACAACTTCCTTCAACACCTGGCCGCCTTCTTCGCGCAACGTAACGTTCAGCGCCTGCTGGTTGTTTACGGGTACTTCCTGCGTTTTAAGACCAACAAATGAAAATACCAGTATATCATTCGGAGAACTTACGCCCAGGGTATATTTACCCTGTGCATCGGTAACGGTACCAATGGTTGTATTCTTTACCAGTACACTTACGCCCGGTAAAGCTGTGCTGTCATCTCCGGTTACTATACCGCTCACTTTAAATTGAGCGCCCGTTGTGTCTGATGCTACAGCCGTACTATCACTTCGTAAAGCTGTGCTGTCGGTTGCAACGGCCGTACTATCGGTTTGCGTACTATCGGGTTTGGATGACGTTGTATCCGGTCTTAACAATATATTAACAGACTCGCGGTTGTTTACAGAAGCAATAACACCTACGAAACCATCCTTGGAAAAGACGAGAGTATCACTGGAGGATGCCAGTGCCAGTTGATAACGTCCGGTGGAATCAGTAGTAGTACTTTTGTCGGTATTCTGGATCAGCACCTTTACTCCCGGTAGCGGAAGTGTATCGTTTGCAGAAGCAACAAGCCCTTTCACCTGAAGACCACTACTATCCGCAGATATAGTCTGAGCTTTTCCTTGCGCTATCAATAGGAGACATAGCACAACACAGTAAAAAATTTTATTCATACGCCTTCTAGCTTTACTTTTTACCGGTGCAACTATAAAGCATAGTACCATGTACCGGAGATCGAGGCATATATTCTATGCTATACATCCCAAAAAGCTCTAAAACAATTATTACAAACTGTTTTTTTGAATGTTATAGCATTCAAAAGACTATGATCCTTATAAATATACAGTGAGGGATTCTTCCACACATGTGTGGTTTATTCGCAACGTTTGGACTATGGGCGCAGCATACTTGCAGAAATACTTTGACCGCCTGATTCCGGAATTGGACAATACACGTTGAAAAGAAAATTGTACCTTTGGGTACTCATCCTACATTAACCTTAACTGCTTTGATCCCGTTTGCATTGCCTGTCCGAAAGATCGTTACCGTTCTGATCGTTTCAACAACCCTTATTGTACACGGTTGCATATCTGAAAATGAAAAGTCCTCCCAACGGCTTCACAATTATTTTGAGTCGATCCGGAACAATGAAGCTCTGCTCACCGCTTTCTTTTCCGAGATGCCCAAGGGTGGTGATCTGCACAATCATTTTTCAGGTTCGGTATATGCCGAAACATACTGGAACTACCTGCTGCGTTTAAGACCGTGGTTCGACACGGTTACACTGGCTTTTGAGTACGACAGTGTTAAGCTGACCAACAAGAAAGGAGATTACAGAAGGTATCGATCAGCAACGCAGTTAATCGCTGCGAACAAACTTGGCGACATCAAACAGCGCATCCTGCAGGCGTGGTCAGTAAAAGATTATGTTGACCTGGGCATACCGTCACACAAACACTTCTTTGATACGTTTGGAAAATTACCTTCGGGTGGATGGAAAGAGACAGGCGTTGGATTAAAGGAATTACAGAATCGGGCAGCACGCGAAAATGTACAATACCTCGAGTTGATGTTACGAAGTGTTCCGTCCGATAGAATGATAACAGGTGAAGAACGATATGCAGCATCCCTAAAGCTTGTTGACTATTCTGATACCGTTCGTCTGCATGCCGTGCTTGATTCTTTAACGGCTGCGTTCCGAAGCATTGATCTTTCTGCGGATGTAAAGGCGTTCAATGAAAAACTTCTGGCCATTCATAACCAGTATGTACCCGATAACAACGCGGTGACTATACGCTACCAGACTTATGTAAACCGCAGGAATGAGCCGGTTAAATTCTTTCGCGATTTGCTGACAGCATTTGAAGCGGCACAAACCAACACGCTGGTAACGGGTGTCAATATTCTTTCGCCTGAGCATGGTGATGTATCCATGCGCGACTATAAACTGCACATGTATATGTTTCGCTATTGCAGCCGGTTATACAACACGGTAAAATATTCGATGCATGCCGGTGAGCTTACGTTAGGACTCGTAAAGCCGGAAGACCTGACCTTTCACATACAGGACGCTGTATATATAGCAGGTGCCAGTCGCATCGGGCATGGTGTGGACATGGCTTATGAAAGCGACAATTCCAGCCTGCTGCGTTACATGGCCGGCCAGAAGATCGCCATTGAAATAAATCTCTTTAGCAACGAGTTTATTCTGCAGGTAAAAGAAGACCGGCATCCTGTTTCGCTGTATCGAAAGTACCAGGTGCCGATTGTAATCTCGACCGATGATGCCGGTATACTGCGAAGTAACCTGGTGCACCAGTATGTTCTGCTCGCCAAGCGATACCCGCAGATATCGTACACAGAAATAAAACAGTACATTCAAAACAGTATAACGTATAGCTTTATTAAAGAGACGGAACTGAAGCAGGCGCTGCAGGATTCGCTATCGCAGAAAATAGAAAAGTTTGAAGAGAAGGTTTTGCTGGATCAGGCTACACTGACGCGTAAGGCTATTCAATAACCAATCACAATGGAAACATCCATCATGCAATCGTTACTGGACCAGTTGCTTCAACTGCCGGAATATGCATTATGGATATTATTTCTGGCTGAAAATATACTTATTACCATCTCGGTATTGTTGATCGGCAGACTGCTACAACAAAAGTTTGCACCCGTTCCGTTTACAACGTACCGCTATACTTCGCGTGAGTGGTTTATCTGTGCCGTCACCAACCTGCTGAATACAGTTGTTACCTATGCCGGCTTCCGGCTGTGGAGGAGTAGCTACCTCGTTATGGACATGTCCGTCTCACTCTTTATTATACTGGACTTTCTACTCCTATTCCTGGCCATGGACCTGCTGATGTATATATTTCATTACATCATTCACAAAACTTTTTTATACAAGGCCATGCATGGTCTGCACCACCAAGCGGTTGATCCAAAACCGATTGATCTCTTCGTGCTTCACCCGGTAGAAACGCTTTGCTTCGGTGGCCTGTGGTTAATATTACTTCTGGTATATCCGTTCAATATATACGCCATCATACTTTACCTTACGGTGAATGTGATCTTCGGTATGCTGGGACATTTAGGCATTGAACCCTTGCCTGAAAAGATGCGCAACAATACAGTGCTGAAATACCTGGGTACCTCTACCTTTCATCATCAGCACCACCAGGATGTACACTATAATTTTGGTTTTTACACTACGTTGTGGGACCGCCTCTTCGGCACGTTGCAAAAAACTGATCTATAGTATATATACTCGTTATCCCTGGTAAGGTCCTTTCACTTCGCCCCAACCCCACACCGGCATCGGTGCATCCGGCTGGATCGGATTTTCAGCAGCATTGGAGTTAATAACGGCTATACGACTTCCCCACTCAAGATAACCCACAAGTGCAGAACGAAACTCGGGGTCATCAGCCAGGCCAACTTCGTCTGCAGTCTCAAGCAATAGCGCTATCCAGCGCTTGCGTTGTGTGTCTGTAAGATGCTTACCGATGTGATGTTCCACCATGGTAGCATGACTGCCGTTATTGCCTGTATATACTTTAGGACCACCAAAAACTTCAGCTACAAATTTGGCAACATGATCTGCATGCTCTGGCGACATATGGCGAAACACAGGCGACAGTATAGCATCGTCTGCTACGCGTTGATAGAATCTCGTAAATAGTTTTTCAAAGGCAGGTTGTCCGCCCGCCCAGTGAAAAAGTGTAGGAACAGGTTTGTTCAGTTTTTCTTCCATGCTATACCGGTGTTTGTATAATGTTTCATCTCTTCAATATTCGTATAGAACGGTCGTACCAACGCAAAGAATGATTTGAATTCAGCGCTGCTCCTGAACTTTTGCAAATGGTCGTCAACCGATGTCCAGTGAATACGGATAATATAGTGCTGGGGTTCTTCTACACCATGCACAATATCATAACTGAGACAATATGGAGAAGCCTTTAGAAATTCTCCAGCTTTGGTATACGCAGCCTCAAAATCTGCCTGTTGTTCGGTGCTGATCTTATACCGGATAATTTCTGTGGAATAGGATTGATCTTTATTCATAGTAGAAGGTGATTGTGCGAACGCGGTGCAACTTGCTATACTCCATACGAGTGCATATAATATTTTCATAGTTTTGTTTTTTGGTAAAAGTGAAGCATTCGTATACAGAAGTCAATAACTTACCAATAAGTAAGCCCCTATGATTCAACTACACGACAAGACCTATACGTGCCCGGTAGATGTAACACTCGGACTGGTAGGCGGCAAGTGGAAGATACTCATCCTGTCGCACCTGCATCAATTCAATCGTAAAGGCTTTAGCGATATCCGCAATAACTTACCAGGAGTATCCGAAAAAATGCTGATGCAGCAACTGAAAGAACTGCAACGTGATAACCTGATCGATAAAGATGTGTTGTCTCAAAAGCCCTATCGCGTAGAATATTTTTTAACGGAACAAGGTAAAACACTCGCACCGTTGTTTGATTTTCTCAGCACATGGGGCATCGATTACCTGAAGCAACATAATATTGATTATCTAAAAGATCAGGCATTATATAAATAGAGCAAAAGAATATTTACCCTGGTAGAATAGTGCCGCAGTAAAATATACTAACACTTTACAAAACGAAAAAGGAGATCTTGCGATCTCCTTTTATCAGCATAGGTATATTTTCACTATTTACTACCCAAGTTCAATGCGCTGAAGTGATTTTGTTTTTTAGCCTTTCTCCCACCAGAAGACGGACCTTCATAATTCATCTCTATATAATTCTTGCCATCTTCGAATAAGTCATCAACACTATATTCAGAGTTGCGAATGAAATCCTTCAGACCATCGTAGCTGTCAACTTCACCAAAATCAACAATAGAATATTGTGCAGGAAGTCCCCACTCCGGAAATTGGAATCCGCTTAAAGATGCAGGCAACTCTAAAACCGGAACCTGGTTAGTACCTTCTGGCAGAACGAGAGTCCACGTATTTTCCTCATATCCCAGAATAACAGCAAGCAAATCAAAATCACCAACAGCGCTACTATTCAATTTATTACTGCTATAATCAAATGTAACTTCATTTTCCAGGTACTTAACCTCAAACAATTTTTCACTGCTTCCGCGGCTATAGTAAAACTGGTCTTCCTCAAGCTCTATCTGTGAATAGTACGTTGGGAATGCCGTTCCGGGATAGTGATATGTAATTTGTGATCCAGAAGAACCAAATGATCCAAGTCGGAAAGCATTCTCATAAACCCCCGCCTCGGTGAAGGCACTGATTTCTACTTCGGCATAATACGCGCTTTCAGGTAAGTCAACCGTTGTCTCCGTCACGGGTATATTTACTTTGCTCAGGTCGATTGTATGACTTGCTCCCGTAGTAATATTTGTGAACAAACGATACGTAGCGGTTTGCGTGGCGTATTCGTCCTGGCGCTCAACGTACAGGCTGCTGGGATTTTTACGCAAGCCTACAACCTGACTCTGATTATAAATATCCGGGAATGCCTGGTCGCCATTCGTTTCACCATAGTAGCCGTATCCGTTCGCAAAATCTGTAAAGTTCAGTGTGGCTTCACCTACAAATGTCTCATCCCTGTCATGCTCGTACATTAGCTTCCAGGTTTTGCCACGCTCGACTTGCGCGAAGGTAAAGACGCGACTGCGGCTTGATTCAGTACCTGTTCTTACCACTACTTCAGACAGATAGAATTTCTCACCTTTAAACTCAGCGTTCTTCAATGTATAGCTCTTGCCATTCTCATATTCGGTAGAAGCAATTACTTTTCCATTTTCGTCAGAAAGAAATACAAAGCCACGCTCCTTATACCCTTCATCTGTTTCAAGCTGGTTGGCTTCAATACTAAAGCTTACCAATGTATTCGTTACCTGAACAGAAACCTGTTGTTCAGTTTTGTTTCCTGCTTTATCGTAAGCAATTACCTTAATAGTGTGCGCACCATCCTGTGCCGTGTTGGAGTCCCATGTATATTGAAAAGGACTTCCTGTCAATGTAGTCACTAATGTACCATCAACGTATATCTCGACTTTGTCAAGATCACTCTCTTCTGCATCCAGCGATACAGTTACAGAACCATTTACAACAGCATCGTTAGTAAGTCCATCGATCGTAACCTCTGGAGCGGTTGTATCCGGGGTAACATCATCATCGTCACCACACGAACTAAATAAGACAAGCGAAGCAAACAACGCGAAAGCCATACTGGCATTCAGCAGTTTTTTAAAGGGTAATAGCATTTTCGATAGTGTTAAAAATTTGGGAATGTAAGTATACCCAAAAGCCTATAGTTCGACACTAACCGCGGTATATCAGCAGACGCACAACACATTGGTTATTAGGTAATAGTCAACATCCGACAACCGTTCGGGAATAAATCCACGCAGAACATACATGCAAAAATTCCGGCTTTCAAAAATCCAACGGTAGGCCTACTGATTTAGGACACTGGTTATCAAATCATTACTAAAAAATCGAAAGATTACCCGGACAACTTTATCTGATAATATCCTACAACGGTAGCCCTACCGTGCATTTTGCCGACCGGCCCGGAACCTTTTTCCAAAAGCGGACACCCGGTATATATAGCTTTGAGACTATATAAAAGCCTGTGATATCGTTCTCACAATATTGCGCGCAATCTTCCCGCTGCGGTCCAATGCGGGATTTAAAATAGTAACGGTCATTCCATCAACTTTACCAGTACCGATAATACGTTTTAAAATGTTACCGGTTTGCCGGAACGACAGACCTCCTTTCAAACGATAATCTACTGCGGGATTGATGGTATCATTTAATACATCGGTATCAAAGTGCACCCACCAGCGCTTTGCTTTTGATCTTTTCATTATTGTTACAACTTTCTTTACAACAGTATCCACTCCGTTGTTTTTTATAACAGCGTAGTTAAACCGGTGCATAGGCGTTGCGCGTATATCATTCGATCCATAGTATTGCGTTTCCTTCCAGTCACGTTGCCCGAGGTGAATAACGTTATCTATATTTATATACGGCCGTTGTCCATGTATATCGGTAAGCAGCACCGGGCCGTTACCCGTTACAATTGCCAGATCCATATCGGCAACTTCACCGGTAACAGATTGTGAAGATGCATAGAAGTCTGCATGCGCATCTAAAAAGATAAGTCCGTAATGGCTATGTATAGATCGCAATCCTGCACAAACGCCAATTAATATACTGCAATCACCGCCCAGCACAAGAGCAAATCTTTTCTGCTGCACCGTTTGCTTTACTTCACGGCCCAGCGCTACAGAGAACTGCCGGAGTGCATCACTGTTCAGACACTGCGTTACAGCATCGCGCTTCGTACTATAAAGATGATTGAATGTTGGCATTGACTTAACCGGATGATATACCTGTAGTTCATCAGCGAGTCCACAGGCCAGTAGTGCATCCGCCAGTTTTTCGACACCTGAAGGTCTCAATCCTAAAATGGAAGGTGCAGAAAGTATCTCAATATCGTGATGCTGCTTGGGCAATCGTGTTCGGTATGTTGTGTACTATATACAGGTTAAAAAGCAGTGCCTGCATGGCATAATTTGTAAATTCTTTTCTACGATTTTAACATCGATATCGCTTAGCGATACGTATATATTCACGAACCATGCAACAACGTATAACGGAGTGTGTATACTGTACAAAACCCGGTACGGCATAATAGTTTACTACATCTTTCTTTAAAGCAGTATAATCTCTGCAAGCGTTCGCGCGGGTAATTCGAAATAACAGTATAACGGTTTTACGTATGAACACTGCACCCAAAAAAATTATAGTTGTAGGCGGTGGATTTGCCGGTCTTAACTTTATTAAACGTATGGCTAACGACATGCGTTTTCAAATCACGCTGGTTGATAATAACAATTACCATTTCTTTCCGCCTCTGCTTTACCAGGTAGGCATGGCATTCATTGAACCCTCTAACATCAGCTATCCGTTCCGGAAGATGTTCCAGAAAAAGAAGAACCTGCGTTTTCATTTAGGTTGTCTCATTCGTGTTAACTGGGAAGACAAAACGATCGAGACCGAAACAGATATACTTTCATACGATTACCTGGTACTGGCACTCGGCACAGAAACGAATTATTTCGGAATGGAAAACGTAAGAAAGAATTCGTGGGCACTGAAGAGTATAAATGATGCCACAAACCTGCGCAACCACTTGCTGTTAAACATGGAGAAAGCCGTGAAGACAGTAGATATTGCCGAACGTAAAAGATTACTCAATATAGTTATAGCGGGCGGTGGCCCTACCGGTGTAGAAGTTGCCGGTATGCTTGCAGAGATGGCGCACAAGATAGGCCCGGTAGAATATCCTGAGATTCCGGGAGGAAATTTACCTATATATCTGATCGAAGCCGGCAAAGTATTACTGGGGCCGATGAGTACCAAAGCACAGCAGGAAGCTCATGCTGTTTTACAAAAACTCGGCATTACTATAAAACTCAACACCGCTGTTAAGGATTATGTAGATGGTAAAGTAATTCTGAGCAATGGTGAGGTGATCCAAACCAATGCGTTGATCTGGACATCAGGCGTGATTGGTCGTGAAGTACGCGGACTGCCTCCTGAAAAATTCGGACGGGGCCGCAGAGTTCTCACCGATGAATATTGCCAGGCAAAAGATATCGAGGGTATATATGCGATTGGTGATATAGGGCTCTCTACACATGAAGCTAAATTTCCGAATGGTCATCCGCAGCTGGCACAGGTGGCCATACAACAGGGAAAATTACTGGCCGATAATTTTAAAAGAGTATACGAGAACCGTGCAATGAAACCTTTCCGGTATAATGACAAAGGAAGCATGGCGATTATCGCGAAGTATAAAGCTGTGGTAGATTTACCGAAGGCATTTGTAAAAGGATTTATCGCCTGGATCATCTGGCTATTTATACACCTGATACCGATTGCCGGGTTCCGGAATAAACTGAAGCTCACGTTCAACTGGACATGGTCGTTCCTCACGGACGATCCGACCCTGCGACTGATCATCAGACCGAAGCCTGAGGAATTTGCACAGACGGATCACAAGCCCAAGAATATATACCAGGAAAGTCTGGTGGAACGATAAACTTAAGCGAACGATACGCTCAAAATTTCAAAAGAAGCCTTCTGACCCCGAAGGCTTTTTTTATGAGCGGGCGATGTGCTATATTTCACAACTACTGCTGACAAACTCCGTATAAATACGTAGTTCTCCTCTTAAATATTGGTTGTCATTACCAGGTATAGAGCATCTTTTTTGATGCCGGCATGTAAGGTACAACTTGCATACAGTCGTTTTATACATACACATCCACTGACAAAACACCGAAAGCGGCTGCACCAACGGTCTGTCATAGTACATTCATACTAATTGTCATAGTACTTTTTTACTAGGCGGCTTGCTGTAGTGTATTTCCTAAACTTCTCCATTTTTTATTCCGGGCCTGCTATATACTTGAACTCTGAAATACGACATCATGAAATGATGACAAATAATATCAACCTGACACTTAAACCTAAATTTTAAATACCATGAGTTACAAACTGAGTCCAACCGTAGGAAAAGCAATTTCAAAAGAAACGGCTAACCGCTGGATTAAAAATTACCATGAAAAACATCCGCATAAAGATGGTATACGGGCGCGCTTCTTTGGCCTTAATATAATAGATGAAATTCTTTCGCAGCACGA
>DJFR01000036.1:25003-28733 GCA_002432545.1 Flammeovirgaceae bacterium UBA5867
ATAGCTGATGCGTCCAGCCCTTGCCCTCCGTATTGTCCTACAAATTGATAACACCAAAAAAAGATTCTCTATAAATGGATTTAGAAACGTTTCGATTACTGCGCGATATATCGGTATACTCGATATTAATACCGTTGGCTGTATTTATATTCGCGCGAAGCAGAAAAAAATTACCCGATACGGTGTGGCTGCTCGGAGCGCTGTTACTCGCATCCGGGTTGTCAGACATGCTATGCCTGGCTCTGTATACTCAGTTCGGGGTAAATCCCAATACCATCGTAAGTATATACCTGTGGATACAATTCATGCTGTTAAGCGGCATCTACTATAGGTCATTCACGCTGCCATCCTATAAAAAGGTTATATCGGTTATAGGCATATTGTTTACAATTTTTGCAGTCGTCAATATGTTTTTTATACAGGGCGTTGATGGATTCAATACGAATTCCTTTACTATCTCCAGTATTATATTCATCATCTATTCTGTCATTTATTTTTACAGGCTCATCCGCGAACTTCCCGAGCCCTATATTGAGCGCATGCACATGTTTTGGGTAAACACGGCCGTCTTTATTTATTTTGGCATTAACCTCTTTCTCTTTATGACGGTTGACCGCCTCATCATAAAAGCCGACAATCAGTTTTTGTTATCGTGGGGGTTGCACAATAGCTCCAACGCATTAAAAAATATCATTTTTACCGTTGCGGTCTATGTAGCTTCTCTGGATAAAAAAGTGCTCGATAATTTATAGCCTTATTCTTTCATCGAAAAAAAAATGAATTCCTCAATACACAATTCTTTCAGGCACACCATACAACGGGATAGCTACTGGCCCGGCTGAAATGAACGTTGGTCCGTTAAACTTTTGTTAATTCGCGATTACCGCATTACAACGATTTTACGTTTTACATCTCATAACCTCGTAACAAAATCCATTGAATAAGTACAGATGTAAGCTTCGTATGTTTTTCCTGAAGCTCCATAATACGTGAGCAAACATCTATTTCACAACTCACTGTCGAGTAAGCAAATACAACGCTAGGGCTACCCGAAAGTAGTACTTTTATACCAGTACCGGTTACATTTTACTTCAGCTGATAAATCTTCCGGACGATCATTATTACCGGTTGTCGTGCATATTATAGTCAGATCATTCTTCTACCGCGTTATAACATTTACTGCCGGCACTTTTATTTTTTAGCAGAGAAATGCACTTTTGCTGCACTCAAACCCTTTTAATTATTATGAGCACGCTAAGTTTATTAAAGCAACCCTATGTAGAAATTTATTTGAATAAATCGAATAATATTCTCGTAGCAAAATGGATCGGCTTTCTGAAGCCGGAGGATGTACGCAGTGGTTGTTCTTACATGACCAAGTATATTAAGGAGAACGGCATCACTGGTCACCTGAGCGATCACCGCCAGTTAAAAGTACTTTCAAAAGAAGTGCAGGATTACCTCACACGTCAGTGGTTTCCGGAAGTTGAAAAAGTTGGTTTGCGCAAGGTAGGTGCTGTGGTTGCTGAAGATGTTTTTGCTGCTGCCACGGTAAACAAAGTAAATAAGGAAGGACAAGTAGGGAACCTGAGCATTAACATGTTCAATTCTGAAACGGAATGTGTTAAGTGGATTCTTAACTAAAGTCACATGTACCACGCTGGTCTTATAGTACAACAATGGCTTAAAAACAGCGAAAGTATTCTCTCACTCGATCCACTGAATTTTGACGAGAAGCTTCCGTTGTTACACGAACTTAACCGCACTGCCAACACGAACGAAATCATTCAGTTCCTATATCGTTCATTGCCGGTACCGGATACACTGGATCGTTATTCGTACGAGGAATCTATTGCAGTAATGCGCGACCTCGGTATATTCATTGGTATTTTGAAGAAGCATGGTATAGAACCAGTAGCTGTTATACCGGAACTGGAATATGTACTGCTGGTGCTGATGGTAAAAACCGATCTGCCACCACGCGATACATTACTTCACTATACGGTGTGGAATCCGGATGGCGATCGGATGCGTACTTATACCGGACTGCGCGATGAAAAATGCCTGATTGAAAGTGTAAAGATTGCCATGCCTCAACTCATGGAAGCAATTACACTGATGGAAGTACTTCACAACCGTGAGCTCGACATTGCATCATTCGTGCGTATCTGCAACGAAGTGCGCGAAAAAATGGAAGCCATGGTGAAAGGAATCGTTCATGCCAAGCGTAACGTATCGCCTGCTATATTTGCCAACGAACTGCGCTTCTATTACGATCCTATCAAAGTTGATTACAACAAGGATTACATCGGCCCTGGTGCTGTAGAAATGCCCATGTTTGTATTCGATCATTTGCTGTGGAGCAGTGACTCTACAGACGCAGAGTATACTTCTTTTAAAGAAGGATATTTACCTTATAACATGCATTTTATTCGCGATATATATAATCGCTTTAAAGGTAAGCCTTCGCTCCTTTCAGTGATCGAGCAGAATATAGCAGTGCAACCTTCCGAAGACAATTACAAGGCGGCACAAGCTGTACTGGACTTGTGTACTATATTAAAAAGTTTCCGCATGCCGCATAAGAAACTGGCTGAAGAAGCGTATGCACATGGTGAAGAACACAATCGTAATAAAGGAAGCGGAGGATATTCGACCGATATACTGCAGCATATTCTTAAACTTCAAAATGAAAAGGTTGGAGCTTTCCAGGAGTGTCTCATGAAAGCAAAAGTAAAAGTTTAAGATTCCGCTATATCTATAAATCAGCTATGCAAAAAAATCCTCCGGCTAAAGAGTCGGAGGATTTTTTGTATATCTGTCATTCAATACACATTATTCATTTTCAACCGGTATATAGATACCGCGGTCGGCAACAATATTTAGTCGCTTCAACATTTCAGCTGCGTCAAAGCCTTGCTTTGTATACTCTGCCTGCACAGCTTCTTTTGCCTTAGCCAGTGCTTCACGACTTTCCCATAGGGCTACCGTTACACAGGTCAGGTTGCCATTGGTATCGGTATATTCATACGCTGCATCTTCAATAAAGCCTGGGAGATTTTTAATAAAGTTTCGGTTTATAGTCATGCGTTCGTAAAACTCCTGTCGGGCTGCCGCGGGTACCAGGAATTTATCAATGAAGCTTACACGATCTTTCGATTGCTTGCGTTGCAGTACCGTTACGTCCGCTGGTATTACATGGAGTTGCTGCATAAACGCAAAGCGATCGGTTTGCACCTGAGCCGCTGTTACCTTACCGCCCTTCAGTTCGTAAATGCCCATGCCGGTAACTGACATTCTATTACCATTAGCGGGTATATTTTGAAAAGATTCTTTATGTGTTCCCTCCACTCTCCACTTAACAACTACGCGATCTTCTTCACCAAGAAGTTCTTCAATGTGCCATTGTGCATCCGGAAATGATTTGATCAGCGACATCGTAGGTCCTTGAAATCCTTCGATTCCTTTCAAACCGTTTAATCCAATGTATTCATCGGATATCAGTTCGTGAAGCTGCGCTATATTTCGTTTGTTCAGTGCCTCTTCATATATCTTACGGATCACTTCTTTGTTTTTCTGAATGGATGACATGGTATTTGTTGTTTTCGTTTTCTGATCGTAGTTAGTTTTTCCCTGTGCTGCACAGAGCGCAGTGGTTAGCAGTAAAGCTGCCACCAGGCAGAGTCTCGCTTTTGAGTTGTTGTTCGCGTTCATCGTTACGTTTATTTTT
>DJFR01000036.1:28787-34772 GCA_002432545.1 Flammeovirgaceae bacterium UBA5867
CTTTAATATGACTTAGGATGAATCCTCTATAGCTGACAATATTGAAACGCTATATCTTTTTGATCCACCACTGGCCTGAGCCAGCCAGTATCTCATACAACCTTCCGTTTACTTTGCGAAAGGTACGCTCGATGCGCCATGTTCCATGAAAGATGTTATCCTTCCACTGCATACCGGTATAAAAAATTTCAGGGTGCGCTTCATCGCCTACAAAAAGATTTCCGGCTTCATCGTAGCCAAATGTTTTCGGATACAGCTTTACAAAGAACAACTCATTGTCTTTTATCAGTCCATATACATTCGCTGGCATGGTTATATTGCTGATAGCCGAATCGTCCTGCCACACACCTTCAAGTCCACCGCTCATTCCCATCACACCCGACTGTCTGATACTCAACGTGAAAGGTATAGTAACTTGCTGGAACGGACCTTTACAGTATTCATCATAAACATATTCGCCCTGCCATATTCCCTCTATCATGATCGCGTCTTGGTTTAGCTTCTACTAAGGTAGCAGTATATCTCAGAAACCTCTACTAATGATTAAACATTCGTACGGGCTCGTTTTAATTCATAAAACTGCTATACCCTATATTTCCGCAAAACCTATAGATCATGAACCTGGCTACATGCTACATTTATATCGCTACACTCCCCAGGCATGATGAAAAGCCGATCACCAACACGAGACCTGCGCTTAGCAAAAATGCCTTCGCCATCGGGTTCTTCTGAATAAAGAAGATAACAGCGATCAATACACTGATAGCTACATGAATACCAACAGCAAAAGCGGATAGCAGCAGCACAGCGAGTTCACGCTCCTGACCTGTTGACGTAACATTGATCAGAACCATGTACGCCAGCATGACAAGAAGATTAATACCGGCAATCTTGCGGATGTCTTTCATAGTTATAGTATTTCTTCGCGAAGTAAATTCAGTTTCTCTTTAAACTCAGGTCTGTAAAACAAATTCATGGTTTCAAATGGTATTATTTTACCCGATGTATCAACAATATGAACACAAGATTTTTTGATAGCGCGTACATCAAAATCATACGCGTCCATAAAGTTCATTATAATTATTCTGAAAAGATTATTATACGAGAACTCAGGCGCTATAATGTCAGGCAGACAACAGAGTAGATGATGAAAGTCATTTTCGAGTGAGTCGATCGAGTTCGCTGTACTGAACATCTTCATAACGTGGCTGTGTAATTTCTCATCCTGTTCGTATACAATCGTGTTGCGCGAGTTGTTCAATAAGAATTCCGGATCGATGAGTCGGGTAAGACCGTGTACACCAGCATCCGTTTTTAATGCATAACCCATTACAAGCGCATCAGGATTACATGGCACCGGTATAAGATCGTTCGATTGAAACACAGTAGTTTGCTCCAGAATCTTTCGTCTTATCTCCGTATTGGTTAAGCGATTTACAGCCGGATCAAAATGCTGCAACCTTCCGCTTACCTGTGTAGGTTGAAAGGTAACACCGCGTACACAACGTTGCTCCAGTGCATAGTCGATGATCTTGCCAATCTCGTGATCGTTTAATCCTTTCTGTAATGTAACCACCAATGTAGTGGACAGGTTCAAGGCATTCAACGTTGCTATAGCCTTCTCACGAACGGCCCGCATATCTTTACCACGCAATTGCTGCAATGCATGTTCTTCAAAGGAATCGAACTGCAGGTATATCTCGAAGTCGGGCATATAGGATGCAAGCCGCTCTGCAAACGCAGGATCTGATGCTATACGGATTCCATTCGTATTCACCATCAGGTGTTTGATCGGCCGGGCCTTTGCCATATCAAGTATAGTAAAGAAGTCAGGATGTATAGTGGGTTCACCACCGCTGATCTGTACAACATCCGGTTCGCCTTCACTCTTCACAATAGCATCAAGCATAAATTCAATCTCTCCCAGTGTGCGATGTCGGCCATGTGTAGGCGATGAACTCGCATAGCATGTAGGGCACGTAAGGTTACACCGGTCTGTTACTTCAATAAGTGTAAGACAAGAGTGCTGTTCATGATCAGGACAAATGCCACAATCATACGGACAACCGTAATGTGTTGCTGTATGCGGGCGCAACGGATACTCGGATGCCTTGTTATAGTTTCGTATCTGCTTGTAATATTGAATATCATCTGCGATCAATACTTTTTGAAAGCCATGTTCGCGACATCGCTTGGTAAGAAAGACTTTATCTTCTTCGAAAATGATTTTAGCATCGATCTGCCGATGACATACCGTACAGAGGCTAACGGTATAATCATAGTAAATATAATTTCGGTTATTGTTCATGCGCTGCAAGTTTACCGGGGTTGTAAAATAAAAGTGTAATGGTGCGATAGTAGTATATCAGTCCTGTTGCACACGCCAGCTGTATAGCGGTTAGTGAAAAGATTAGCGGATGAGCAGGCTTAATAAATTCAAGTACGAAGCGAAATGTCAGGTATGCTATCATGAATAATTTAAATCGCACACCCATATCCAGGCGGGTATATTTCTCCAGGCTGTGAAGCGAAAACCAGAACATCATCAGAAATACAATTTCATACAATGCAACGGGATGACGTGCCATGCCATCTCCTAAATCCATCGCCCACGGAAGAGAAGACTCTACACCAAACGTTGGCTCATATATACCGGCCGAGAAACATCCTATACGCCCGATGATCATTGCCAATATAAGCGGATATGTAAACAGATCGCCCGAAGATGATTTTTCCTTTAAAAACGATTTCGTAATCTCTACGCACAATAAGCCACCGAGCAGTCCGCCTACGATGGTTTTGTTTGCATAGAAATATAGCCATGGATTTTCTGACGTTACCCATGCCTGCGGGTTCTCCAGTGAACCGAGCACACGCGAAAACAAAAATGCACCGAAGGCCGCACCGATAATGATCCATATACGATTCGATTCCGGGATAGGATCAGATTGTTTACGTTTTAAGTATAGAAAGTATCGAAACCCGATAACAAAGGCCAATGTCTCTAATACAAAATGGGCGCTGATGCGGAAGTCGCCCAATCCTATTTCTACAGGATACTTCATGAAGCTGTGGTTGCCTAGCTTAATATAGATAGAATAACCGGAACTTGGAAGAACGTGGGAAGTAAGGGATCAGAGGTGAGGAGGAAGAAGTAAGAAGCAGAGGCCAATTCGATTAACCGGCAATATGCTACCCAACAATGGGCTATTGCGGACCGCTTCTATAAGGCAAATGGTTTGCTTATTGACGCCTTAAAATCAGATTAAACACCCAATTAATGGTATTTATAAAAGCGTTAAATACTACCGAATTATTTACTTAATACAGGGTTGTATAAAAACCTTTAGTATACATACATCCAACAATTGCCCTGAAGATTTATAAATAATTTTAAAGTCTGTATATACCTATAGAAGCATTAATCTTTAATTGTTGAGAAGTATGAAAAGTGAGTACCGGGTTCTTTTACTGTTATTTTGTTTAATACATTTTACAGCCATTAGGTCGCTGTCGCAGGTAAACGCCTATGCAAAAGTTACCGCCATTTCCGGAAGAGTACTTACGCTCTCCAATGTTACAGAAACCTACCACACTTTTGAAGATGGAGAGAAGATAATCATCATGCAGATGCAGGACAATGTTATTGGCGATGTAACCAATGCATCTACCTTCGGCTCACTTGGTTCTATTAAGTCTGCTGGTCTATACGAAGTGGCTACTATAGCATCACACACCGAAAGCTCCGGACTTCCCAACACAATAACCGTTAACACGAGTCTCACCAATACTTTTGATATAGGTACAAATTCAACTGTACAAATTATATCATTCAGAAAGTACGGCAACCCGAATTATACAACAACTGCTAACATGACAGCAATGGATTGGAATGGAAGCGTGGGTGGCGTGCTCGCCATAGAAGTATCGGGCATACTTACGCTGGCACACAACCTTACCGCTAATGAAGCTGGATTTATTGGTGGTACACGTTCAGGAGTAGGTAGCAGTGTAGTATGCGATGCATCCACATGGATTACCAGTAACAACGCTGCATCCGGCAGAAAAGGAGAAAGTATATATAAGCTAACAACAACGGCCTATGTATACGGCCGCGCCAAAGTTCTAAACGGTGGTGGTGGTGGTAATCTACACAATGCTGGAGGTGGTGGCGGTGGTAACTATACAACAGGTGGAGAAGGTGGTCCGGGTTATTTATGTTCCTCAACACCGGTTGGCGGTCAAGGAGGTATATCCCTCAACACAAGTATAAGTGCCAGTCGCATCTTCTTAGGAGGAGGTGGCGGAGGAGGCCAGCAAAACAACGGTGCTGCCAGTGCTGGTGCAGATGGTGGTGGAATTATTCTTATAACGGCTAAGCAGATAGTTACCTCTGGCTCGTGTGGAACCGTTACCATATCCGCTAATGGTGGCGGTGGCAATAATACTTCTGGCAATGATGGAGCCGGAGGAGGAGGAGCCGGGGGAAGTATAGTACTGGCTGTTAAAAGTTTTAACGTAGCAGCGGGTTGCACATTGGCAGTATCAGCTAACGGTGGCAATGGTGGTGCTGTAACCGATGCCCTGTCACACGGTGGCGGTGGCGGTGGTGGTCAGGGAGTAGTAATATACCCCTCAGCACAACCTGCCACCAATATAACAACCACTACAACCAGCGGCATAGGTGGCTGTAATAGCAGCTCGTGTGCTACACAAGCAGCTACCGCTAGCGGCACAGTTAATGCAGGTGTATTGAGTAATGCAGGCAATACGCCTTTGCCAGTCTCATTGCTATATTTTAAAGGATTATATAATGAACAATTGCAAACAGTAGAACTGCGTTGGGCCACAGCCTCCGAAAGTAATAACGATTACTTTACCATTGAACGCTCTGCGAATGGCGAAGAATTTGCAACCATCGGCAATGTAAAAGGAAACGGAACTTCACAACTCTCGAATAAATATCAATTTACCGATGACGCTGTCAAGACAGGAGTATACTACTACCGACTCTCACAAACTGATCTGGACGGCACCACCGTTCATTTTAAAATTATACGAATTGAACTCGGTGGATCATCCCAACCTTTTGTGTCGGTATATCCGAATCCTGTACTCCGGGGAGAAGATGTTACAGTTGATCTGATTGATGTTCCGAATGGTGAATATACCATAGCCATTCACGACCCACAGGGTATCCAGGTAGCACAAACGCAATTTCGCCTGTCCCAATCATCAGGCTCTGCAACTCTGCCATTACACACATTGTTAAGCGGAGTATATATAGTCAGAATCACATCGGCATCCTGGTCTACTAACCGGAAACTGGTTATACACTAACGTTTACAGAGGCTTCTGTTGCCGCTAACAGATCTACCAGACACCATATAGTATAGATAAAAAATGAGCAGGTCGTATCGCGACCTGCTTTTTAATTCTGTTCAATTACTATCAGATTAAAAAATCAAAGTCTTTGTTTGTGGGGGAATACATTAATCAAAAGCGCTGCAAAAATATTCTACCGCTATATCGTATAGCACACCTTCATTACTATACGACCTCAAACCCGTCATATTATCTCCGGAGTAAAAATTATACCGGTAGCGTTATTTCTTGACAACCTTTACGGAAACAACGCTATCCTTTCCTTTCAACTGAACGACATAGGCACCTGCGGGAAAATCTTTCATAGGTATAGCGGCTGTATAGACACCGTTGGATTCACGCTGTAAATCTGCCTTGGCAACTTCATGCCCGAACACATCTACAACAGACGCAGAAGTCAGCTTACGCGAAGCTGCAACTTCTATATATAGCTTATCAGCAATGGGCACAGGGTATATACGTACGCCGCGATCTACTTCTTCCAGTCCGGTAATATGCACCTCGCGCATACCGGCCAGCGAACAATCGCCCTGCTGAACGGTAACCGAATATATACCTGACTCTACCGGAACATACGTAGAAGTTGTTGCTCCTTCTATC
>DJFR01000036.1:34829-39796 GCA_002432545.1 Flammeovirgaceae bacterium UBA5867
TGATCGCCTTTGGAGCCCGGGGCATCCGTTACACTGAATAGATAGGTATCTTGTTCTGAGACAAAAATGTTCTGATTGAGAAAATGATCTTCCAGGATCACAGAAGCATCGCCATCAAACGAACTCATGTTACTAAACTTCAACTGATAGGCACCGGGTTTTACATCGGCCACATCGAGGTTAACGCGCGTGTTACACAACAGCGATGGCATGGAGTTGATGGCAAGTCGTTCGTTGCCCGGTGTCAGCGATGAAAGATTGAACAATCCGTTTTTCAATTTCCAGGCGTCCGCATGATCATCAAACTGTTTGGTAGCATCATTTCTAAAATGTATAGCAGCTTCATCTTCAAATACACCATTAGATAATTTTATATGCAACAGGTTTTCAGTGGATGCTGTACGAAAGAACGTTGGTGACTGTCCCGGGGCTTTTATAGACTCCGTAGCACTTAATGCCGGGCCTGTTGCTGTTGCCTTTATCCAGAAAGCTTGTCCGATTGGTATATATCGCGATCCTCCGTTAATGCCGGTAGTTCCATTCCATACAGCGTATTGCAATGCCGCGCCACCATTGTCAGGTATATAGATGGTTCCGCTGATGTTTGTCTTGGTCCAGCCCGCTGCAGCATTCCAGTCAATAACAGAAGGGTATGGATTACCAACAATATTCCATCCATCATTACCGAGCACTCCTGATGAAGTAAAGGAAACCGGGAATGAGACATTCCCCTGCGTAGCCACTCCGCGTATATCCCATACGGGCGTCAATAAGTAATTACCGCGCACATATAAACTATATCCTCTGCCGGGCTGCAATATTTCCGTATTAACATTGGCTGGAAAATCAATATAGCCATCATTGAAATCTGCAGAGCCGCTTCCGTTTACATCGGTAATAACGGATTCGTCATAGGCAAACATCGATTGGTTTGTTAAACAGCCTTTGCAGATGGTGGCGCCTATAAAAGAACCGGTTACCGGAATCTCCTGCTGAATATCGGCTACCGTTCCATCCTGTACAGGCGATGCTATATATCGGTATATGCGGGTACTGTTGGATCCTTCAATGGACATATAGCGCTGCACGGTAATATCGCCTTGTACTTGTGCACCGGCTGGCAAGGTTGCTATCGCGGCATCAATCACCGGTTCATCACCGGACGATATCATGGTAAATATACCGGTGTTTTGTGAACCATCAGCGTCCAGTATAGCATTGGAAGCCAGTGTTGCTATACCATGAAGCTGATGCGCTGTCTCTACGCTTACCCCACCATTGAGCGCGGTATTGGTAATATGTATATTATTGAAACCAATAGAAGAACTTCCGCTAATCAGTTGTGGTGAGCCTGCGGTAGTACCTGAAAATTTTACAATGCCGCTATTATGTTCGAATGACCCGTCATCTAATGTAAAATTACTTTTAAGATCAAGGGTATCGCTGCTGGACAGAAACGCAGCACCATCGATCAGCAAATCTCCGTTCACATGAATTGGAACTGATCCTCCTATAAATGCTCCGCCTGCAAAGGTTGCTTCTTCATTTACCGTGATGCGCTGCGCTCCTTGTGTAATGGTTCCGGTATAGGTGGGGTTCACCGTAAGGGAAGCTATATTTACGGTAGCATCAATTGTACACGGGCCATCGTTGGCACCGTCAAATACAACGGCATCACTACTGGCCGGAACAGATGCGCCACCCTGGCCACCGGGAGAGACAGACCAGCTTGCGCGATTACTCCAATTGGACAATGCCGCTGCTACCCAGTACCGATTTACCGGAGAAGTAGAAAGTGTCCACCAGGCAAACAGGTCTGCATTGCTGAGCGAGCTGATCGTTACAGTATTGGTGGTTGTATTAATAGTGGGCGATGATGAGAAATCAGTCCATGTACTTAATGTATTATTCCAGCGTTCCGGGCGAAGCGCATTCTCCTCAATCGTGTTACCGGTAGCGCTGTGTTCACTATCGCGATATGTAAACGTTAATGAAGTAAGCGTTGGTTTTGTAGTATAAGATAGTGCATTTATCTGCCAGAACCGGTCGATGGCAAATGCAGAATGATCACTACCGGCAGAGCCGTTAAAGTTTGTTATGCCAGTTGGCAATTCTGCGGCATTATTCCAATTGGTTGTGTGATAGGTGGAGAAAAGGAAATAACCGCTGCCTGCCGCTGCGGTTGGTGTAAAGGTTACCGGAATATACTCGCTGCTATATCCCCAGGGTACAGTATAGGTTCCGGTAGCTGTACCGATATACCACTTGATAACATTATTTTCGCCTTCACTGACAATATACCCACTGTTACGTGTAATCGCGTTGGCGTTTGAATTCTCGACCACAAGATTTGCGCCTTGCGCGATGACAATGTTAGCACCATCGAGAATGAGACGTGCCTGTGCATGCAGATCCGATATATTGATCAGCAACAACATCATTAATGAAAAAACAGAATTCACGTAGGTATGTCGCATAACTTTTCAAGTTTCTATTTATAATAAGCATCCTTTAAGTATATAGCCTCATGCTATATATATTACTAATCAACAAGGGACGATATCGCAAAAGATCATTCAGAAAAACGAACGATCGAATACGTGGTAGGCTATATCGAAATTACTACTTTATGATTTCAAAAAAAATTACAGATAGTATATGTCTGAATATTATTTCCATTGCAAAAAATGTTTAAACACTCCTTCCTGCACTATATTTTAACAATCGTTCAAGATTTAGTTTTTCATTTCTGTGGCCAATCATACACAATTTTAACTATATAAAAATCAGCTTTTCCCTGATTGATCAAAGAAGACTGCGATGCATTTTTGATTTGATAAACCCATTTCAAGTTCGTTATCAGACACACGATCAAATCCCATTACCATGAAAAGCTCATTACTCATTCTCATATTGTGCATCGTAGCAATACATACCACGCTGGCACAAAGTATCGGTATCAATTCCACGGGTGCTGCTCCTGCTTCATCTGCTATGCTGGATGTTTCTTCAACCAACTCAGGACTATTAATACCACGTATAGCTTTAACAGCTACCAATGCTGCCACTCCGGTAACATCACCGGTTACAAGCTTACTGGTATATAATACAGCTACAGCAGGAACTTCTCCTAACAATGTAATTCCGGGATATTACTTCTGGAACGGCAGTGCATGGGTACTATTGGTAGCATCTTCAACGAATGGCAACGTGGGGATTCGCAATACAAGTCCTACGCAGGCGCTGGATGTAACCGGCAATGTTCGTTTCAGCGGAGCATTGATGCCNNTGCACCTACATGGGTAACACCAACATCGGTTGCACAGACTACCAGCTGGCTACAGAATGGTAATGCAGTAACTTCGCAGCAATCCATCGGTACTACCTCGAACTTTGCCCTTCCCTTCATTACCAATAACGTAGAGCGCATGCGACTCACGACTACTGGAAATCTAGGTATAGGATCAAGCGCGTTCGATGGAACAAACCCCGAAAAATTACTGGTTGATGCGGGCACTACAACTTCCTATAATTTAATGACAGGCCGCGGCAGTATTGATAATTACCTGCAGATAAATGTAAAGAATAACTCTGGTGGCGGAAGTGCAAGTTCTGATATCGTGGCAACTTCCAACAACGGCTCTGAATCTGTTAACTATATTGATATGGGTATAAATTCCGGCGGGTATAGCAACACATCGCTGCCTGTACTGGGTGGCGCCAATACAGCGTACCTGTATGCTACCGGTGCCGACTTTGTGATAGGCAACGGAACGGCTACCCGTCCGCTCCGCTTTTTTACCGGTGGCTTCACAGCTGCTAATGAACGCCTTCGCATTGATGGAAGCGGAAGAGTAGGTATTGGAAACACAAGCCCTGCAGAAGTACTGGATGTAACCGGTAATGTTCGGTTTACCGGGGCACTGCTACCCGCGGGCAGCGCGGGAACATCAGGGTTTATTTTGCAATCCAACGGTACGGGTACTGCTCCAAGCTGGGTCGCACCTAGCGCAGTTGCTGGTTCTGCGACATGGATACTGGATGGAAACAACGTTGCGGCTGCACGTTCTATTGGCACAACATCTAATTTTGATTTGCCCTTTATCACGAATAACATCGAACGAATGCGCATTACCAACACCGGTAATGTAGGCATTGGCACCAATACAGTAACCGATGAAAAGTTACTCGTTGAAGCAGGTACTACAACACAAACGGCCATCAGCGCTGTAGGTACATTGGATGATTTTCTGGAGATTAATGTTCAGAATTTTTCAAATGGCGCACTGGCTAGTTCAGACATTGTAGCTACTGCCAATAACGGTACAGAGAACTCAGTATATATAGACATGGGTATAAACAGTGCCGGGTATAACAATGGTAACAGTAATATACTCAATGGTGCAAACGTAGCATACCTGTATGCCAACGCCAACGATCTTAAGATTGGCAACGGCACACCGGGAAGAGACTTGGTATTATTCACCAATCCGACAGGCGGTGTATTGGGAACCAACACAGCCAATGGTCAGGAGCGCATACGCGTCACTTCCGCAGGCTTTGTAGGTATAGGCACGACTAATCCCGCGCACTTGCTGCACCTGGGAACAAACGATGCTGTTAAACCAGGTGGTGGAACCTGGAGTTCTCCATCTGATCGCAGGCTCAAAAAAGATATTTCCGATTTTACCGATGGTCTGAATGTACTCGCGAAGATAAAACCGGTATCATTCCGCTATAACGGAACGGCCGGATTGCCGAATGATGGTAAGAAATATATAGGTATAATTGCGCAGGATATGCAGGAGGTTGCTCCCTACACCATCGAAACCTTTCTGGATAATGAAACCAAAACCGAATATCTGAATTATAATGCCAATGCTGTTACTTATATACTTATCAATGCTGTAAAAGAGCAACAGGCTACTATCGACAAACTGCAGAAACAGCTTGAAGAACAAAACAAA
>DJFR01000266.1:0-2821 GCA_002432545.1 Flammeovirgaceae bacterium UBA5867
AGCATTCCAGGCATTCTCTTCAATCTCACGGAAGAACTGGCTGCCACGCATCATGTTGGCAAAACCTTTTCGGTGATGCTGCAGGTGAATGAAATCTCCATAACCGAATTTTGAAGTCCAGTCGGGGAGGTGCTCCGGTATAATATGCGTATGAGAATCTATCTTCAGCATGGGGCGCGTGTTAACAAAGATAGAATCAATTTTTTATCCGCGCGATTTGCTTCGTGGTTTACGCGAACGATATGATGAACGTTTTTTCGGAGAGCGATTCTCTTTCTTTAATTCAATAAATCGCGAAACCGTTACGTTGATTTGCGCGAACATATCTCTGCGCTTGCCCGGTATATCGTACAAAGTCTGATAGGCATTTACACGTTGCAGGTAGTCATCCGTACGCGGATCAAAAATTCCATAGTTCATACGGAAATCGAGCGACATCATCCAGTCATCAGAGATTTCCCAATCCGAACGAAATCCCAGCAAGGCAAACACCTGGTATGACTTGAAGTCTTTTTTATCGGCTATAGTATATTTCGTTACCTCAGGACTCACCACACCATCATAAACAATGGTATAGTCGGAGGGAAGTATAGGATATACCTGTGTAGGAAAAACAAGTTTGGTTTCATCGTGGCTAACGGTTTCTTTACCCTTCATCAGGTATGCAAAACTTCCGCCTGCCGTAAGACTTAATTTGAAGAATGCGAGATCAATAATGTGAAGCTTGAACGCAACAGGCATGTTAATGTAACTCAAACTGATCTTGCGCACACCTTGCTGTCCACCCACGGTATTCGTTACATAAAAGTTCTGCCCTATATTTACAATGCCCGGGTTAATGAAAAATCCGTAGCCTTCAAAGTCCAATCCATAGTTCAATGAGATCGGAGCGAACTTGATATCATACCGGTCTTTATAGCGTGAGTCTTTCGTGATTCCATCATCCCACGTATAGCTTGATGTTATACCCGTGCCAATACCTAAAGAAAGTGTGCGCGTTTGTGCTTGACTAAATAAAACAGAAAACAAAGCGAGAATAAAAACAGAAAGCCGAGTCATTACAATCTTTCACGGTTTAGCTACAGGCAGCAAAATAATCAATTAATGCAGCAGCGCACAGGTCGGTTTAATTTTAAGCAGGGCCATGTGATAATTATGTCAAAATTGTATTAAATCGCACTCCGTAAATCCTTGTTACACGAAGGAATATGCGGAACTACTTTCAAGGCCTGAAACTTCAGGGAAATATCTATGTTGTTTTGTTGCTCAGACTGGCGCTGGCCATGCTGTTATACACACTTTGCCGACTTGGTTTCTACCTGTTCAATAAAAGTTATTTTACGGATGTTACTACAGACGATCTGTTTCGCATTTTCATGGGCGGACTTCGTTTCGATCTCTCGGCTGTTCTATATACCAATGCGTTGGTTATCCTGCTTAGCATTATTCCGTTGGAGATTCGCTTCCATGCGGTGTATGAGCGTGTAGTCAGGTGGTTGTTTTATATTTTCAACGGCATAGCACTGGCGGCTAACGTTTCTGATTTTATATACTTCCGGTTTACCGGCAGACGCACTACAGCCGATGTCTTCAAGCAATTTGAAAACGAACAGAACATGGGCAGTCTGTGGTTGAGCTTTCTGGCAGACTACTGGTATGCCGTTGTGTTCTGGATTGTATTGATCGTGCTGATGGTTTGGTTATACCGGCTGATCAAACTGCAAGGCCCCATGGTAAAGAACAAAATTGTTTTTTATCTCGGAGGACTCGCCATGATGGCACTCATCGTTTACCTGGTGATAGGAGGATTACGCGGAGGCTTTGCGCATAGCACGCGACCGATTACGCTCAGCAATGCCGGTGAATATGTAAAAGATCCGAAAGCAATCAGTCTTGTACTCAACACCCCGTTTGCATTGCTTCGTACACTTGGTAAAACCAAAATACAGAAAGCAAATTATTTTACAGATGAACAAAATCTGTCGAAAGTATATACACCGGTGCATATACCGGTTGATACCGTTGCTTTCAGACCAGACAACGTTGTGGTAATTATACTCGAAAGTTTTTCGAAAGAGTTCTTCGGTGTATTCAACAAAGAGAAAGAGAACGGAGCCTATAAAGGCTATACACCTTTCCTGGATTCACTCACGCAGCACAGTCTTACGTTTCAATACTCGTTTGCCAACGGACGTAAATCCATTGATGGTTTGCCTTCGGTGATCAGCAGTATACCTTCATTGGGACTTCCGTATTTCTTGTCGCCTTACTCCGGAAATAAAATAAACAGTCTCGCTTCATTGCTAAAGCCACAAGGCTATCACACATCATTCTTTCATGGTGCACCCAATGGCTCGATGGGCTTCCAGGCGTTTATGAACCTGGCTGGTGTTGATCAGTATTATGGTATGACGGAGTATGGCAACGATACTGATTCCGATGGCATGTGGGGTATATGGGACGATAAGTTTTTTAACTTCTATGCCGATAAGCTGAATGAGTTTCAGCAACCGTTCATGAGCTCTGTCTTTTCAGTATCATCACACCATCCGTTTAAAGTACCGCAGGAGTTTGACGGTAAATTTAAAGGTGGTCCGCTCGTGATTCACAAATGCATTGAGTATACCGATTACTCCCTGAAGAAGTTTTTTGAAAAAGCTTCGAAGATGCCGTGGTATAAGAATACACTTTTTGTTATCACGGCCGATCATACTTCATCCGAGATTCAGTTTGATGAATCGCGTACAGCCTGGGGGTTGTATTCTGTGCCGGTAATTTTTTTCAAGCCCGACAACAGTCTGAAAGGATATTCGGATCAGTT
>DJFR01000266.1:2837-36403 GCA_002432545.1 Flammeovirgaceae bacterium UBA5867
ATAGCATTCAATTACAAAGACAATGTATACCAGCTTATGGAAGGTGACTACTTGATTCAGTTTGACGGCACCAAAACACTGGCGCTATATAACTTCAAAGCTGATAAGATGTTGACGCAGGATGTTAAAGATACGCAGTCTGATGTGACGGGCAGGATGGAGGAAAAGATTAAGGCGATTGTTCAGCAATATAATAATCGTCTGGTGGAAGACCGGTTTACGGTGAAGAAATAAGGCGATGAATTTACAACTTTGGTGATGTCAGTTGATTTAATCAGTTATACGCCTTTACTAATGTTTTTTTCAAACTCTAAAATCATCTCGCTTATCGCCTTAGCATCAGATTCACTGATCAGGCCTTCTTGTTGATAGGGTACTAATACATCGATAACAAAGTCATATTCTATTTGATCTTTAATTTTTTGCCTTTTTAGAATTTTAGCCAATTTGTTCTCTCTCTTATATCCGAGATTAAGTTCATTTACCTGTTTCCAGAAGTAATGTACAGCGTCTCCCGTTCCTTCCTGAAAATAAGTAAGAACATCATTTTTTTTATAGGATAAACTTTTGCCATTTTTATACTGTGGGGCCGGATTTAGCACGCCATGTCTAAACTCCAAGTAAGTCTTCACAAAGTGATCAAGATGATTATTATCAAATCCTTTCGGAGGGAATTTTTTTACAGACTCAATTGCAATATCTATTGCCTTGCATAGCATTTGCGCATGTTCATTATAATTGGATTTAGCCATAGTCGTTGCGTTGAGATTTAAGATGCACGTGCTTTTAATTACATACGGATAACAGAAGAATACTTTCCTGCTCACGTTGCAATATAACGCCTGACTTGAATGAGGGCAATGCCAACATAAGCTCCCTTGTGAGAATAAATAAACGAATAACGGCTACTCATCAAATATAGTTACTCAATAGCCAATACATAAAAATACTTAAGCTGCGATGGTCGGCTTCCTGCATCCAGAAAACTTTCTTTTGGCTTTGATACGCGGTAATTATATACTTGCCTGAATGATGGCATAGGGGATATGGCATCGGTCGAGTTCTGCTTTGCCGTTTACTCCCGTGCAGACCCACACAGTTTGATCGCTGTGAGGTTCTGTGCCGGTATATCTGCTAGTAACGAAGCTGAATAAAAAGCAAGTGTTGTTAAAATGTGAAGTCATTGAAGCGGTGCGTATGCGGGATACAGGATATTTAGTATGTTTGAAAGATCTTGCTGCAGCGATGACAGCAAGGTATATGGAATCGTTTTCATCGTAAAAGACCTAACAAATACTAAAGTGTCATACGTTTTAATCTTGGGAGCTACCAGCGATGTAGCCGTTGCCTGTGCGCATGAGTTTGCTGCAAATGGATATAATCTTTACCTGGCCGGTCGCGATACCGGTACGCTAAACATCCTGGCCAGTGATGCAAACATCCGTCACCGGGTCGAAGCAAAAGCATTGAAGTTCGATGCCCTGCAATCCGATACGCATCAATCATTTTATGAATCACTGAATCCAAAACCGGATGTGACTATCTGCGTGTTCGGTTTACTGGGAGATCAGCAACGCTCGGAGCACAATTGGACAGACTGTGAAAAAGTTATACACTCCAATTATACCGGGGCAGTCTCTGTACTGAATGCTGTTGCCAATCACTATGAAGCGAATAAGAGCGGTGTAATTGTAGGCGTGAGCTCTGTAGCGGGCGAACGAGGCAGGCAGAGTAACTATATATATGGCAGTGCTAAGGCTGGTTTTACAGCGTATCTGTCGGGGCTCCGAAACAGACTCACCAAAAGTAATGTTCACGTTGTAACGGTAAAGCCGGGCTTCATTAACACCCGCATGACGGAAGGTTTGAAATTACCCAAGCCGTTAACAGCGGAGCCGGAGCATCTGAGTAAAGCTATACTTAAAGCGGTTAAGAAAAAGAAAGATGTGATATATGTACTTCCGGTATGGAGACTGATCATGTTAATCATCCGCAACATACCGGAAGGTATATTCAAGAAATTAAAACTATAGATTCAATCGCTATAGTTTAGTTGATACCCGACTTAGGCAAGGTTATGATAGACGGCCTGAACGTCATCATCACCTTCCAGGGTTTCTACCAGTTTCAGTACTTCGTCTGTTTGCTCTTCGCTCAGTTCTTTGGTAGTATTTGGTATATATTGCAGTTCAGAACTTTTTGGCTCGAGGTGTTTGGACTCGAGGAACTTCAGCATGTGACCAAATTCTGTGAACTTGGTATAAACTATGATTTCTTCCTCGTTGCGTTCTATATCTTCAGCACCGGCATCGATCAGGTCGAGCTCCAGGTCATCCAGATTTAATTTGGACGGTTCGAATTTAAAAACGCCTTTACGTTCGAACAGGAAGGCAACCGACCCGGAGTTACCCATAGCACCACCGTTCTTCGAAAAATGAAGACGCACATTGGCAACCGTGCGTGTAGGGTTATCGGTAGCACACTCGATCATCAGCGGTACACCATGAGGTGCATAGCCTTCGTACGTAACTTCCTGGAAATCTTTTTCTTCTTTTGAAGAGGCACGCTTGATGGCGGCTTCCACTTTATCCTTCGGCATGTTAACACCTTTGGCATTCTGGATTGCCATACGGAGCTTCGGATTGTTTTCCGGACTAGGACCACCATGCTTTACAGCAATAGCAATATCTTTTCCTATACGGGTAAAGGCTTTGGCCATCCGGTCAAAGCGCGCAAACATCTTGTGCTTTCGTTTTTCAAATATGCGGCCCATGGGTTCAGCTTTTAAAGGTTGGCAAAATTATACCAGATCAGGAATTAGTCAAATCCAACGATGGTATAATCGTGCTCTTGATGAAAAAATATATAGTTAACAGCTTGTATGTTAAGCAGTAGCGCGTTTTGCTTTTTCCCACACCACCGACTGCTTGCCGCGCAGGTAACGGTTCAGTCCGAAGTATACCGACAGGTTCATTACAGCAAAATAGTATGGCACGAAGAACCCTTTGATACCAATCTTCTTATCGCGCAGCAAATACCCCAGGAAGGCGAGGCCGTAGAAGAATACTTGCAATATCATGATCAATTGATAAAAAGGAATTCCGGAAAACGCGAGCCACGCATTGGCTAAGAAAATAATTGGCAGGAAAAGCGGAGCGAGCGTCCAGCGCAGCACGCGATGCGATATATACTGGAAGCTGAGCATACCATACCGAAACGGATTCAACAAGTAGGAGAGTTTGGCCATAGCCTGAAAACCTCCTGCCGATATACGCACCTTTCTTTTCCATTCTTCTTTTACAGAAGCAGAGGCAGTCTCCATCGCAAAGGCATCGGGTTCATACGCGAAGCGATATCCTTTAGCCGTGATGCGCATAGAGAGATAAAAATCTTCGATGATCATATTCTCTGCAGGCTCTTCGAACAACTCGGTGCGTACAGAAAATAATTCACCGGCAGCACCTACAATAGAATATACCTCAGCATCTTTCTTCTTCAGGAACGATTCATATTTCCAGTACAGACCTTCGCCTGACCCGGATGCATTGTCTTTATCTTTGCTCAGAATTCTTTTCTCACCGGCAACACCGCCAATGGTCGGATCCTGGTAATGTCGTACGATATACTTGATGGCTTCGCGGTTCAGATCCGTATTGGCATCGCAGAAAATTACGATGGGCGTCTTTACAGATTTCATCACCCTGTTAACGGCATGTATTTTCCCTTTTCGCTCGAATGAGTGAAATAACTGGATGGCCGGATATTCTTTTACAATTTCAGGAGTCCGGTCGGTGGAACCATCCGTTACAAAAAAAATCTCTAATTTATTTTCAGGGTAGTCCAGTTCGAGGGTATTCTTGATTTTTTCGCGGATGATATCGGCTTCATTGTAGGCGGCTACAAGTAACGTTACAGAAGGCAATTGTTCGTCTGGCGCTGAATCTAAAACGTTTGTTCTTTTCTTGAGCTTGGAGAAAATGTAAATAATTATGCCATATCCTACATAAGTATACCCAACTACAAGTATCCCGATCCAAAAGATCACCGAAATGATATCAACCATTGTTTTTAACTAATTAAACCACGAAACTAAGAGTTACAATTAAAATTCAGAGAGGATAGAGATATTATTAATTTAATTATTTTTGTCGGTCTATAGTTGAAATATGCGTTTTTTACGCCAAATATTACTTTGTGTTTTACTGACCCAAGTCGGGCTAGCCTTTGCACAGGTGCCTGTTACCTTGCCAGACCTCGCTTCCATGGATGAAGACGGGGCTCCCATTACTATTTCTGTGCTTGCAAATGATATCGATTTGCTGGGTCTTGATCCGGCTACACTCGATCTCGATCAATCAACCGATGGTGTTCAATCGTCCATTACTATATCAGGATGTACACTCAGTGCAAATGCTGCAGGAGTAGTAACCTTTACCTCAGCTGCTGACTATAACGGTACAATTACCAACTCCTATACAGTTAAAAATAGCCTGGGTATATCTTCACTGCCAACGCTTATTAGCATTACGGTTAATTCTGTAAATGATCTTCCTGTAGCTGTTAATGATGGGGGCACAACTGTTACGACTCCCGAAGACACACCGATATCATTGAATGTAATTAACAACGACACCGATGTTGAAGGGCCCGTTGTTCCTTCAACGGTTGACCTGAATATGACTGACGATGGTATACAATCAAACTATACAAATGAGTTCGGTTCATGGATTGTAAGTACTGCCGGAGTTGTTACGTATACACCGGCTGCGAATTTCAACGGTACGGCTACACTGCCATATACCGTACAGGATAACAGCAGCGCTACATCAAACCAGGCTACAATCACGATTACCGTTACCAATACCAATGATCTTCCGATAGCGGGCAATGATACTGATCTGACTACAGCTGAAGAGACTGCGCTCGTTATTACAGTTCTGGCCAATGATTCTGATCCTGACGGAACGATAGCTGCGAATACTGTTGACCTGGATCCGACCACGTCTGAAATTGACAATGCACACATTACCAATGATGGTAACTGGAGTGTTAATACATCGGGTGTTGTTACGTTTACACCGAAAGCAAATTTTAACGGAGCAACATCGCTCACCTATACGGTGCAGGATAACAGCGGGGGCACGTCCAACATTGCTACGATATCCGTTACGGTTACACCGATGAACGATGCCCCGGTAGCGAACGGTGATAATGCAACTACCAATGAAGAAACTGCAGTATCGGTTAATGTAACGACCAATGATACCGATATAGATGGCACGATCGCAGCGAATACGGTGGACCTGGATGTGACTACTCCAGGCATTCAAAATACAATCAATGTTGATAACGTGGGCGCGTGGAGTGTTAATACAACAGGCGATGTAATATTTACACCGGTTGCCAACTTCCAGGGTTCAGCCACACGAGTATATACTGTAAATGATAATGGTGGTGCTACTTCCAACCAGGCGACTATATCCATCGCGGTAGTGGATATAAATGATGCACCGGTAGCCGTGAATGATATAGTCGCTACCAATGAAGATGCGGCTGTAACGATCCAGATATTAACCAACGATACAGATGGTGACGGAACAATTGCTGCCAATACTGTTGACCTGGATCCGGGAACAGGAGGTATACAAAGCGCTTATACAGATGGAAATAATAACAGCTATACCGTTAGTACACTGGGCATCGTAAGTTTTACACCGGCTGCGAATTTCAACGGTACGGCTACACGTACCTACACTGTAAATGATAATGACGGGGCAACTTCCAATGCCGCTACGATTACAGTGACGGTAAACGCAGTGAATGATGCACCCGTAGCTGTAAATGATGCAGCCTCAACCAGTGAAGAAACTTTAGTAACGGTAACCGTTTTGACGAACGATACAGACCCAGACGGAAATGCAACCATTAACGCTGCCTCGGTTGATCTGAACACAACAACACCCGGTATCCAGAATTTGAACAATGTTTCCGGTGTTGGTTCATGGACGGTGAATACTGCAGGTGTAGTATCATTTACACCCGCTGCGAATTTCAACGGTACGGCTACACTGCAATACCAGGTTAGCGATAACAGCGGGGCGGTTTCCAATGCGGCCACCATAAGCATTGGTGTAAACGCTATCAACGATGCACCGGTAGCCGTAAACGATGTGGTTACTACCAATGAAGATACACCGGCAAGCAAAGATATAGTGATTAACGATACGGATGCCGATGGTAATGCAACGATTGCCAAAGGTACGGTTGATCTTGATCCTGCCACGGCAGGCATTCAAACCACGATGTCTATAAGCGGAGGAACGGTAACGGTAAATGCTTCCGGTATAATTTCGTATACCCCGACTGTTAACTTCTACGGAACCGCTACTGCAAGCTATACGGTTAATGATAATACAGGCGCTACGTCTAATGTAGCTACAATAACCATTACTGTAAATCCGATCAACGATGCACCCATTGCCAGCAACGACCTGTCGAATGCAGATGAAAATGAAACCGTTACCTTCAATGTAGTCGCGAATGATATTGATATTGACGGCACTGTTAACCCGGCCACCGTTGATTTGAATGTCGCGCAAGCTGGCATTCAGAATTCAGGTACCGGCACCGGAGGAACATTCGCAGTAAATGCAACAGGCGATGTAACCTATACACCTTCGCTGAACTTTAATGGTACAGCCATGATTCAGTATCGTGTAAACGACAATACAGGAGCAACCTCCAACACCGGCACATTCAGTATCCTGGTTAACTCGGTGAATAGTTTACCGGTAGCGAACAACGATGCCATCACAATCAACGAAGATGCTATTGCAACGCTCTCGCTGGTGGGTAACGACAGCGATCCGGATGGAACCATCAATGCTGCCACCGTTGATTTGAATACTTCATTGGCCGGTATACAAAATTCATATACACTTCCATCACACGGAGTTTTCTCCGTCAGTGGTTCGGGCGTACTTACCTTCGATCCGATTGATAACTTCAATGGTACTGCTTCGATAACCTATACCGTTAATGATAACGTAGGTGCAACCTCTAACCAGGCCACGATCACCATTACTGTAAACAGTGTAAACGATGCTCCGGTGGCAAACAACGATGCGGGTAGTGCTTCGGACGGAGTAGCGGTCACCATCGATGTAGTTGCCAATGATACAGATATAGATGGCACTATTAATCCGGCAACGGTTGACCTCGATGTAGCGGCTTCTGGTATACAATCCACGAAGACTGTTTCCAGTCAGGGTACATGGACGGTGAACACATCCGGTATAGTAACGTTTACTTCGGTTGCCAACTTTAATGCTACGGCTACACTATTATACCGCGTTAACGACAACGGGGGGGCTACCTCAAATTCAGGAACCATCTCGGTAGTAGTGTCGGCTGTAAACGATCCTCCGGTAGCGAACAACGATGCCGGTACTTCATCAGAAGACAACGTGTTGAATATAAATGTCATTGCCAATGATACCGATCCGGATGGAAGTATAAATGGTTCTACAATCGACCTCAATCCTTCATCACCAGGAATACAAAATACAATTACCAATGCTTCGGGTACATTTACAGCCAGCACGGCATCGCCCGGTATAGTTATATATACTCCGGTAGCAAACTTTACCGGCACAGCAACAGTAACCTATACGGTGAACGACAATGGCGGACTCACATCCAACAGTGCTACCATTACCATTGTTGTATCGGCTTCCAACGATGTACCGGTAGCTGTGAATGATGCAGCGACCACGACAGAAGACACTGCCGTTAAATTTGATGTAACGGCCAATGATACTGATACAGACGGCACAATTGATGATGCCACGATTGATCTGAATACAGGTGTACCTGGTATACAAAGCAGCAACACCGTAACAGGCGGCACATTTACGGCCAGTGCCAACGGTGAAGTTACGTTTACACCAACCGCGAATTACTATGGAACGGCTACCGTAGGATATCGTGTAAATGACGATGCAGGTGCTACTTCGGGCACAGCAATCATTACCGTAACCGTGCAAGCTGTTAATGATGAGCCGGTGTTCGATGAGATACTACCGAATCCACAACGTATACTTCGCAATGGTGCACAGAAGACGATAACCATCACGGGTATATCTGCAGGACCGGGAGAGACCGAGCAATTGTTACTCACCGCTACATCCGGTAATACGACACTGATACCAAACCCGGTTGTTACGTATAATGGAACCGGTGCCACCGCGACATTAAAATATCAACCGGTAGCCAATCAATCGGGCTCTGCTGAGATCACGGTAAAATTACTCGATCCCGGATTCAAGGAATTTACCCGAACCTTTACCGTGGAAGTAGTGGAAGTGAAATTTACTTCCGAGCCTGTAACGGTAGCGGTAGAAGCAGAGCCTTACCAGTATAATATCACAATAACCGATGTAGTAGACAACCTGACGGTTGTTGCTGTTCAAAGACCTTCGTGGACTACGTTAACGGCTTCGCCTACCGGAAAGAATGCCGCTGTACTGAAAGGAACTCCGCCTGCAGGTGCACCGGCCAGCAGCGTGATACGATTACAGATCAAAGATGGCACAACGGTGCTGGATGAACAGCAGTTCACACTCATCGTCAACCGCAGGCCTTTGGCAAGTTCGTACAACCTGGCTATAAATGAAGATATAGCGACACCGCTGGTATCGCAAGACATTATCAATTCCTATAGCGATCCCGATGGAAATCCGATTGCCGGTATACAGATTACGGGACTTCCCAGGCACGGAAATTTAGTGTTGAACAACACAACACTGACCCTGGATGCCACGATTCCATTTGCTTCTGTTTCCAATGTTATATACCAGCCTGCTCAGGATTACACAGGCTACGATACCATTTACTGGAAAGCGAGCGATGGATTCAGCTATAGCAAAGTCAGTGCGTCAATCAACTATACTATAGCTCCTGTAGACGATCCGCCTGTGATTACATATCTGGAAACTGATTCGCTGGATTATGATTTGGGAAGTGAAGATGCCCAGATACTAACCGCTTTGATCGAAGTGAATGATGTTGACTCCGACAGCCTTACCCGTGCTGAAGTGCGGTTCCGTCCGGATGATTTTGAACCTGATCATGACCGGCTGCTCTTTACATCAACACCAACCATTACCGGTATATATAGCGAAACCACCGGAGAATTGTTGCTTACCGGTAAAGCACCGATACAGGAATATATACAGGCCCTGCGCACCATTCAGTATAATTATGTAGACCTGGAAGATATCGAACTGGGAACGAAACGGGTTTCCATTGCCCTGAGCGATGGCGAAAGTTTAAGCACGCCACGCGACCGCTACATTGAACTCATTTATACCTTTGAAGGCATTGATATACCCAACGCATTTACACCCAATGGCGATCATGCCAATGATGTATGGCGTATATCGGCATCCAAAGGTGTGGACCAGTATAACGAAGCTGAGATCAAGATATATAGTAAACGCGGCCTGCTGCTGTACCAGATGGTAGGCTTTGAAAAAGCCTGGGATGGCATGTACAATGGCGAAGTGTTGCCAGCCGATACATATTACTATACCATTGATCTGAAGTATAACAAAATATTGTATAAAGGTATAGTTACGATTTTACGATAGCGAGTATCCGAATGATGAGACTCTTTACGATAGCATTTATTTTATTGCCTGCCATACCAGCGTTTTGCCAGTATATACCCAACAGCGGTCAGGCGTTTCAGTTTGCATCTGCCTACAATGCAGCATTTACAGGCGTGGATGAGTTTGCCGATCTTCGTCTCGGTTATCGATACCAGATGGCAGGCTACGGATCCAACGCTCCTAAATTTGCCAACGTAGTTTTCAATTACAGGCTTAAACAACCAGCCGATCTTGTTACCAATTCGCTTCGTCCGTCAAAGGGAAATGCACTCGCTTCTGCAGTGCCTGCAAAGAAGCGGATCATACACGGTATAGGTGCTACTATATTTAGCGAAAAGGTTGGTTTGATTGATCGCCTCGGAGGAGGATTGTCGTACGCATTCCATTATCCGCTTACGCGAAAGCTGAGACTCTCCGCAGGGCTCACTGCTTTCCTGGAGAATACACAGCTGGATGTGAACGGTATATATCTCGGAGAAAATCCTGATCAGGATCCGTTCTATGATCACCTCATGCAGGGTGGCACAAAACATTCAGAACTCAGTTTGCGCGGAGGTATATTACTCTATAGCAAGAACTTTTATTTCGGGTTTTCATATTTCCCAATTACCACAAAAGTTATTACCAACTCCGATGTAAATTTCTCCGATCCGTTTTACCAGGGATCTGTCCAAACCGGATTTGTACTTCCGCTCAATACCGATCTCGTACTCAAGCCAAGTATACTTGCCATTGTTCAGGCGGATAATCATATTCTGCTTGACTATAGCGTGAAAGGATATCTGAAGAACCGCGCGTGGTTCGGACTAACCTACCGGGATATTAAAGCAGCGGTTGTGTTGTTAGGTTTTGACTTTACAAAAACGTTAACCGTTGGTTATTCATACGAAATGTCCATGGGAAATTTCAGCAAGTTCAACGATGGCAGTCACGACCTCGTGCTGGCGTTACGATTAAACAACTTTAAAGGTCTGCGGTCATACACATGGTAAAGTATTGCATTTTTCTGCTGGGTATTTTTTCGCTTATACCAGCGGCAGCACAGAATCCTGAATTTGGTGAAGCAAGCAAATTGCCATCGGGTATAAATACCGAGAGCGAAGACCTGATGCCCTTGCTGTCGCCTGATGGAACAACGCTATATTTCACGCGTGTACTTTCATCGCTTAACACCGGTGGGCAGTATGCAGGTTCAGATGCATGGTTCAGTCGTTACGATGCTGCTAAAGCACAGTGGAGTAAAGGAGATAATACACTGAAGATAAACACAAACAATACCGAAGCGGTAATCGGTATCAATACAAAAGGAGATGTACTCTATCTGCTCAGTACATCAGCCACAAAAAAGACAAATGGAATTTTCTTTTCCAGAAAGCAAGGTGCGATGTGGAGTAAACCGGAGCTCATACCAATACAAGGTTTAGACTCGCAGCAGTTCCTGGGCATCTTTGTTTCACCGGATGCTGATGTGATTTTTATTTCGATGCGTGGTGAAGACAGTATAGGTGAAGAGGATCTATATGTGAGTGTCAAGAACAACAAAGGGGAGTGGTCGCTTCCAAAAAATTTAGGACCAACCATCAATACTTCCGGGTTTGAAATCTCTCCGTACCTCTCACAGGATAAGAAGCAATTATACTTTTCAAGCAACGGACATGGAGGTTTAGGTGATGCAGATATTTTTGTTTCCGATCGCTTGTTCGATTCGTGGGAAGCATGGTCTGTTCCAAAAAATGTAGAGAAGATCAATTCAAAAAATTTCGATGGATACTTCTCATACTATGGCGATAGCGTAGCTTACTTTGTGAGTAACCGCAGTGGTTCGTCAGCAGATATTTATAGCGTTAAACGCATAAAACCGGTTCGTGAAGTTATAACAGATTCACGTAACTACTTGAGCAGAACAGAAGTACAAACATTAGGCGGCACAGTAACAACGATATATAATTTTACGTTGGCATCATCAACACTTTCTGAGAAACAAAATCAACAACTCATGCAGTTAGCCCAGGCGTTTGCACCAAAGAGCGAGATTAAACTTCACTTGATCGCTCATAAATCCAAAGAATCGACATCGCTGGAAATTTATCAGAAAAGATTGTTTACTATACTCGATCAATTGAAGCGGGGCGGCATCGCTGGAGCAAGAATTACATTCGGTATTGACCAGAATGACGCGACATCGATTTCGGAAGAAGGGCAGGTAGATATTCTTTTCTACAGATAACCGAATATGAGATTAACCGTATTAATTTTAGTATTTTTGATCTAATCACGGACAGATGGATTTTTATCTTATTTTAAGAACTCTTCAGCGCAGACTTTGGGTGTTAATTGTGTTTCCTCTCATTGCCGTTGCCTGTGCTGTTTTTTTTGTGCTGCAGATGGAGAAAATTTATAGTTCCTATGCACATCTTGCTACTGGTTTTACGGCAGATGACGCTGTAAGATTAAACGATCAATCATCTAATTCCTTTGAAGTCAATACACGTTTTACGAACGTAATTGAGTCCATGCATTCCATGCCGGTGTTGAGCCTGGTTTCCTATCAGCTGATGCTTCACGATCTTGAAAATGAATCACCGTTCAGAAAGATCGAAGACAAAAACGCGTTGGACTTTACGCTTACAGCATCGTTTCTTACCAAAGCAAAAGAAGCACTGAAGAAACATGCAGAAGAGGCAAAGCCTGTTAATACAGCTGATCCGTTCGGCTACCAGCTCTACGAACTTTTAAAGGCGTATGGTTATGACTACGAATCACTGTCAGAAGATTTTAACATCAAGCGTCTTACAACATCTGATTTCATCTCCGTAGATTTCAGTTCAGAGAATCCGTTTCTCTCCGCTATGGCAGTAAATACACTCTGCCAGGAATTTATCCGCTATAACAAAGTATTGAAAGGCGATCGCTCTTCCGAGTCTATCGATTTCCTCGAAAACCTGGTAAGAGACAAGAAGCGTATACTCGATGAACGCGAAGCATTACTCAACGATTACAAAGTAAATAACAACGTATTCAACTACGGTGCAGAAAGCGAAAGCAAGATCTCGCAGATAACGGAATACGAATTGAGTAAAGAACGCGAAGAGAAAAACATCAATGCTCTGAGACTTTCACTCGCACAGCTCAACGAAAAAATACAAAGCGGTTCAAGTCTTAACCAGCAGGAAGTTATACAGATCAACCAGCGCATCATTGACCTGCGCAGACGTATAACCGATATAACCAACACCGGAACAGAACAGGAGAAAGCAACACTCGGCAGACTCCGAGATGAACTGCAGCTCGAGGCCAGTCGTCTTGATTTTCTGAACCAGGCAAAGCAACAGGATCAGGGTGCAGATCTTATCAAGGAACGCGACAAAGTAAAACTCGATCTCGAGATAGCACAGTCGAATCTCGCATCAGCCGATCTGGCACTTCGCAGATTGAAATACGATGTATCCGGTTTTGCTACGAAAGAAGCGAAGATATCAGAACTGCAACGCGATGTACAGGTTGCTTCCGATGAATATCTCGATGCACAGGATAAACTGAACTCATCACGCAATAAAGCATTGGTAGTAGGCAGCTCGTTGCGCCAGATACTCGAGGCACAACCAAGTCTTGAACCGGAGCCATCAAAAGGTATACTTATTGTAGCGTTAGCCGGTATAGGTTCATTCGTAATTTGTGTTGTAGTGTTGTTGCTCATCGAGTTTGCAGACATGAGCATTCGTATACCGATACGACTGGAGCGTCTCACCGGACTTTCAACAATAGGTTCACTCAACCAGATCAAGATCAAAGGATTTGATCTGCGCAAAACATTTGCAGCCAAGGCAACCGACCGCGAGTCAACTACATTTGTACACTTCCTTCGAAAGCTTCGTTACGAAATTCAGAAGTCCGATAAGAAAGTATTTCTTGTGTCCAGTACACAGCCGTATGTAGGTAAATCATTTATCATCATTTGCCTTTCATATACGCTTAGCCTGGTGAACAAAAAGATCTTGATCATTGATACCAACTTCAAACGCAACTCACTTACCAAACTGTTGTTGCCGGCACCGGATAGTCGTAAGCTGCTGAAGCGTGGTGTTGATGAAAGGGCTTTGCTGCTCAATGGAAAAAATGGAGAAGCGCAGGACACTACGAGCACCAACGGTGAGGCTTCAACAGAGGACAATCACAACATAATTTATAAAACGGAATTCAAAGGTGTTGATATCATCGGAAATATAGGGGGCACGGATTCACCTTCAGAGATATTGGCAGGTCGTGACTTTAAAGAAATGATCACCAACCTGTCGGAGCAGTATGACTATATATTTCTTGAAGGTCCTTCAATCAACGAGTATTCAGATTCCAAGGAACTGATCGACTATGTAGATAAAGTTATTGCTGTATTTGATGCCAATACTAATCTCAATCCACTCGATAAAGAGTCTATCAATTACCTGAAGTCTATCAAAGAGAAATACCTCGGCTCCGTTCTGAATAAAGTACAACTTAAAGATCTGTCAGTTTAGTAGCGCAGGCAATTACTATGGGCAAAAACTCGTATTGGCTTAAATCTGGTTTTTACTCCATGGGTTACAGGCTGGCTGTGCTGATCTTTGGATTCGGGAGTTTTTATTTTCTGATCCGGTATTTCACCAAAGCCGAGTTTGGCGCATGGGCACTCTTTATCAGCATCACTACCATCATTGAGATGTCGCGGAATGGATTAATCCAGAACGCAGTGATCAAACTCATTCACAACAGTCATCCGGATGAAGTCGGCAAGATCGTTCTGTCTTCCTTTATTATCAACATAACCTATTCAGCACTTATCTATGGTGTGCTGGCTGGGTTCTCCGGTGTGATCAGTAATATGTTTCACATCCCGGATATAGGGCCCATGTTCGTTTACTACGGCATCACGATATTGTTGTTGATTCCGTTTTCGCAGTTCAACTATATACAGCAATCCAAGTTTAGTTTCAGCGGAATTTTCTGGAGCACTGTATTTCGTCAGGGGAGTTTCTTTCTTGCCGTGTTAACCATCTGCATACTCAACATCAGGATATCGTTGATTGATCTCGTGTTGATCCAATCGGGCTGTACATTTTTAGGATTGATCTGCGCCTATTTTTCAGCACGCAAGTTTATCCAGATTACCTACGAGCTGGATGGAACGATCATTAAGAAGGTACTGGGCTTTGGTAAATATGTAATGGGTACAAACATCAGTTCACTGGTGTTCAAAACCGTTGACCAGTTTTCAGTCGGGTACTTCCTCAATACAAACATCGTTGCACTCTATAACTCCGCCATACGGGTTTCCAATCTTATTGAATATCCAAGCACATCGGTGGCCGAAGTGGTATATCCGCAGAGTGCTTTTCGCACCAGCAGTGAAGGTGACCATGCCGCGAAGACACTGTATGAAAAATCAGTAGGCCTTACGTTGGCACTAACGTTGCCCGTAGTTATCGGCACGGTTATCCTGGCAGACTATATCATCTTTATTATTGCAGGCCCGGAGTATCATGAGGCTGCCGCTATATTACGCGTCACCATTCTGTATGGAATCTTTACTCCGTTCAGCCGGCAGTTTGGTACGGTGATGGATTCTTCGGGTCGACCGAATCTGAATTTTATTCTGAACTTTTCAAGTGTATTTATAAATATAGGCGCCAACTACTTCTTTATTCAGCAGTATGGTATGCTGGGAGCAGCATTCGGAACACTGTTCGCCAACATCGTTATGTTTGCAGTGGGTAATATTATGCTGCGCAGAATATTCAAGATCGAGTTGCAGCAGGTATTCTACTACATGTTCTATTATTACGGTGTAGGCTTCGATTTTATTCAGAAGAAATTAAGAACGAAATTACAAGGACGATGAACGAGGGAACAGATATAGTCATGCTGGCACTGGCGCGGTGGGACGGACCTTATGCTTCAACAGCGTTCTCACTGGCTCAGGAGTTATCCAAGAACAACCGTGTATTTTATATAGACAATCCGTTTACCCTGAAGGATGTCGCTACGAATCTTCATAAGCCACAGATACAATCGCGCCTCACACCGCTGTTTACCGGGCAGCATATAGGCAAGCAGATTTATGATCATAATCCCAACCTCATCAACCTGCGCACCAAAGCAGTTATACCGATCAACTTTATACCCTACGGAAAACTTTATAGCTCGCTTTCACGCGTAAACAATCACGTGGTGAATCAGGCGCTTCGTTCTGCTATCAAACGATACGATATATCACGCTTCATTTTCATCAACTCCTTCAATCCGTTTTACCTGCAGGATGTAACGGAATTTAACCCGGAGTTAACAGTATATCATTGTGTAGATAATATAGCGGAGTCCAAATATATAGGGAAGCACGGTAAAGTATTGGAAGCGGATATCATGCGTGAGTATGATGTAACCATTACAACATCCAAGAAGCTTCATGAAATGGCCTTGCGCCATGCAAGCAACGTATATTGTCTGCCGAATGCAGCAGATTTCAATCATTTCCAAAAAGCGGTGCATGAACCCCTTTTACGCCCCGTTGAACTGAAAGGGCTGGAGTCTAAAAAAATAATTGGCTATATTGGACATGTGGACTTTCGTATTGATTACGAATTGCTGAACACGTTGTCGCGTACGCATGCCGATAAAATTATTCTGATGGTAGGGCCGGAGCATGAAGCAGACAAGGATAAACTGGAGCGACTCCCGAATGTAATCTCTACCGGGAAGAAATCATTCAGCGACTTGCCGGCATACCTCAAGTATATAGATTGCGCTATTATACCGTTTCTGAGAAATGATCTGACGGCCAGTATATATCCATTGAAACTGAACGAATACCTGGCAGCAGGGAAACCTATTGTTACTACAGGGTTCTCTCCGGATCTCGAAGACTTTGGTAATACCATACGGGTTGAAAATACGATCGATGGTTTTGTAAGAACAGTAGGCGAGGAGATTGCCACCGATGCTGAACCGAAACGAAAGCTGCGCATGGAAATGGCAAGCCACAACACATGGGAGGCACGTGTTGAAAAATTCTGGGAGATTGTAACACCGTTAATAGAAAATAAAAAGGTATATGGATAACGCGAAGGAGGATAACACCGACAATAACGAGATCGAGATTCCGATTCACCACCGCATTATGGAATGGCTGCTGATTATTATGAGCATTGCCGTGAATATTATTTTCTTTTCAATCATTATATTCTGACGTGCAGGAGAAGAAAGACTATATATTGGATTTTACGGCTGATCCTACACTGAAGGAGCGCAGAGCTGCTGTTGCCAGCCGCCCGTCAAAAGGGATACTGCAGTCGCCCTGGATATATATACTGTTGTTGATCGTTTCGGTTGGGATCGGTTTTTCATTCTCCATGTTCGGGCCGGTATTCGGCTTCCTGGTAATCGGTATGACCATTGGTATACCTACCGTGCTATACTCACTGGTAAACCTGAAATTCGGAATTATAGTATTGCTCATCATATCCTATTTCCTGCAGGGATTAAACCGTGTCTCATCAGGTGTACCGCTCGGTATCGTACTCGATGTGTTCCTGGTGGTAATGCTCATCGGGCTTCTTATCCGTAAATGGCAGGCGAATGACTATACACTTGCGAAAGGACCTATCAGCTATGTGGTATGGGCATGGATCGTTTATAACGTACTCGAATTTTTCAACCCGGTAGCCAATACACAGGCGTGGATATTTGTTATCCGTGGTATAGCCATTCTGATGATTTTCTATTTCATCATTCTCGATGCGATTGATGGTGTGTCCTATTTCAAAGTGTTGCTGAACATGTGGATCGTGTTATCACTCATCTGCGGACTATATGGATTGTTCCAGGAGTTTCACGGTCTGCTACCCTTCGAGAAAAGCTGGGTGGCTTCCGATGAGTTCCGCTATAAATTGATCTTCAACTGGGGGCGCTATCGGATCTTCTCGTTCCTCAACGACCCTACGGTGTTTGGTGTATTGATGTCCTTCTCCGGTTTACTCTGTATCACTTTACTCACGGGGCCTTTTAAATTTCTTTATAAGATCTTCCTCGGCTTCAGCGCCCTGGTGATGTTGCTGGCCATGGTATATGCCGGTACCCGTACTGCTTACGCAATGTTGCCCGCAGGATTTATATTCTATGCGCTGCTCACATTTCAAACCAGGACACTGACCTTTGCTGCTTTCGGATTAGCAGTAGGTGCGTTCATTATCTTTTCGGATATCCGTAGCGTTGGTCCGTTTTTGAGCACGAATAGTCTCGAGCGTATCCGTTCGGCATTTAAACCCAGCGAAGATCCATCGTTCCAGGTGCGCGAACGAAGCCAGGAGTTTATTAAACCATACCTTCATTCACATCCATTTGGTGCAGGGCTTGGAAGTATCGGTATATGGGGACAACGATTCAACCCCGGATCACCGCTTTCCAGTTTTGCTCCAGACAGTGGTTTTGTGCGTGTAGCTGTAGAGTTGGGCTGGGTAGGACTCTTGCTCTACTGCACCTTCTTTGCTACTATACTGATTGTAGGAATACGAAATTATTACAGGATGCGATCGCCAGAACTGAAGGCCTACCTGGCGGCACTGCTGGCGGTTGTATTCAGTATCGTAATCGGAAATTACCCGCAGCAGGTATTGATACAGGTACCTAACGTTTTGGTCTTCTATGCGATCATGGCGATGATTGTACGCCTTCGTGAACTCGACAAAGTAACTACTATACAACAGAATAACCCATATGAAAATTTTTAAAACGGTGCTCTTTATTCTTGTGCCATTGATTGCCACCGCGCAGACAGTAGACTATAATAAAATTGTTATACCCGATCGTATAACCGCGGTTACTTTCGATGAACGTTTGGTGCAACTGGCATGGAGGAACCACCCTTCAAACAAAATTGTGCAACAGAACGTAGAGATCGCCAAGAAGGAAAGAAATTTAGCCCGCTGGTCGTGGCTCGACAATATATATGCTGTGGGTAACTTGAATGAGTTTACGATTGAGCCGAACAGCAATGAACGTTCAACCTTCTATCCGCGCTATAACTTCGGTGTCAGATTAAGTCTTGGAACATTCGTGCAAACTCCGCTGGAGACAAAGATCGCCAATGATAAAAGCGTTAACGCTGTGCACATGGTAAATCAGCAGAAGCTGGTGATTCGTGAAGAAGTACTGGTAAGCCTGGAAAAACTGAAGGAAGCCTATAAGATCATCAAGCTTCGCCAGTTTGTGAAAGAGGAGTTTTACCAGATGTACAAAGAAGCCGAGAAGAAATTTCAGACGAACGAAGTAAACCTGGAGCGCCTGCGTGCATCGCTGCAAGAATACTATAGCCGTTCAGAGGATCTCATTACAGCGCAGTCAACGTTTAACCAGGAGAAGATCAACCTGGAGGCAATCATCGGTATAAAGCTAGAGGACGTGGAAGGATACTCCAACTTCCTGGCCAAACTGGACGAAGAATCCAAACAGGATTTTTAATAAAGGATGAATGGAGAGGATAAGGGATAAGGTATGTTTCAATTTTTAAAAAACCTTCCTGCGAGGCTAACGCGGGTAACTTCTGGCGGCCGGGTGATCAAAGAAATTGACGGGTTAAGATTCCTGGCTATATTTCCGGTAGTGGTTCAGCACCTGAGCGAACGCTTCGAGCGCTATACTGCTATTCAGTTTACGCCCGGAAGCGAATACCAGTTCACACACTATGTAACCAACCGCGGTTTTATAGGTGTATATATATTCTTTGCCATCAGTGGATTTATACTCGGGCTTCCGTTTGCCGCCCATAGTTTACACCAGGGAAAGAAGGTTGACCTCAAAAGTTATTTCTGGCGCAGGATTACGCGCCTCGAACCTCCGTATATTATTGTCATGACCATCTTTGCCGTAGCGGTGGTACTGATGGGCTTCTATACATTTCAGGATATTATACCGCACTACTTTGCGAGTATATTTTACCTGCACAACATTCTGTACAAAGGCTGGACGTTTATTAACCCGCCCGTATGGACATTGGAAATTGAAGTTCAGTTTTATATACTGGCACCGTTCCTGGCATTGCTTTTATTCAAACCTAAGTCTGCTATAGTACGCAGAGCGTGTCTTATCGGATTTATAGCAGTCATTATGCTGCTGCAACAACATTACCAGATACTGCACCAGTTTACCAAGCTTACTATTTTAGGACACCTTCAGTTCTTCCTGCTCGGCTTTATCTTTGCTGATCTATACCTGAACGAATGGAAAGAAGGTATACGCAAGCATACAATCTATAACTACACCGCCATACTAAGCTTCGTGCTGATGATTATTGTATGGAGCTGGAACCAGGAGTTACTGAACCGCATCGGCTTTACCGTGTGTCTCTTTGTTCTTTTCTATTCCGTGTTCAAAGCTACGTGGGTAAACCGACTTATTACCTTGCCGTGGATCACCGCGATAGGAGGGATGTGCTATAGTATATATTTGCTGCACTTGCCTTTTATCGAGTTCCTGATCCGGGTAACCAAAAACATCCAGGTATCAAGTTCCTTTACTATAAACTACCTGTTCCAGTTTATACTCATTGCACCNNATGTATAAAGACTGGCCTCAGCGCTTGTGGAAAGGTATACAGGAACGTTTTGCCGTAACCCGCAGAGAAGAGGCTTAGTAAATTACTAAGCCGGTTTTCTGCCTATCACCTGAATTGCATTTCCGGTGTTCTTCGGGAAATAAAGCATTGAATCCATTAACACAAAGGCTTTGCAGAGCGGCAAACACATGAGCTGAACTGCAGAGCCTCCTTTTTTACTGAGGAATCCGATCTCCCAGCCCGCCCGCGACAGTAGCCCATCCGTTGCGGAACTATATACAGCATCAAAACCTTCTTCGCGAAAGCGGTTCTTCAATCCTTTCAGATCATATACCTGGCCCACGTGCTCGTCATCCACCCATTGCAGGTGGTCTTCAAAAAGTGAATCGGGCAAAATGGTATTCTGTTTCAGGTTCGGAATCTTTACCAGCAGGTAGCCACCGGGTTTCAGCCGATCGTAGCATTCTTTAAACGGCATTTCATCTTTTGGTATATGTTCAAATACATCGACTGCAAAAATGAAGTCGAACTTCTCCTGCGCCTGTAGCTTCTCAATCTTCTCCGGAAATATAGTTACGTTATTCAGTTGTAGTGTATCGACAACCTGGTTTAGCTTCTCAACGCGTTCGGGTAATATTTCAATCGCTGTAAAGTGTGTCTCGGGTAGAGATTCAGCCATCATGAATGTAAATTCACCCAGCCCGGCACCGAGGTCTGCTATATTTTTAAACGATGCCAGCGGAAGCATATTTAATAATTTGATGAAGACACGTGATCGTGCATAGTTGCCAATGTTGGTATAGCCAAAAATGTTGTTAACCATCTTGGATATAAAAGGAGATTTTCTCATTCGCTCACTGCAAATGTATTGCGTCTTTCCATAGTGGAAATTCATGGTAATGGAGGGTTAGGATTACTTCGTATAGTATAGCAAACGGCTATACGCGTATTTTAAAGCAAAAGGATAACTGTATTGCACTGTGTAAATACAGGCAACACATGCAGACGAGAGCTTAAGCCCAACACGCTTTTTATTGCAGCAGTAAAGCTGTAAAACGGTATTGAGATTTGGTTACAACGGTGGGGATCCGTATGAATCGTCCGGCAATGAAAAGGTATAGGGATATATATACTTCGCTAGCCCGATATTCGTTTGGCAGCGTTGTATAAAATTGGAGGCGTTATCTGTTTGACAATCTCTTTTACCGAGATCTTCGATTGATCTACCTGAGGTCTGGCTTTAAAGATTGTTGAGTGTTTTTCAAGACCACTGTTGATTTCGTAAGCCGGGCGACCGTTGGTATAGTAATACAGCGCAAGCGACTTGCGACTTCTGTCCTGAGGACATCTCAATGCATCGGGATGGCCGTGATATGAAAAATCGGTAGTGGTAAAGATCGCCATGCGATTGAATACAGGTAGTATTTTTTTTACACTATGTTTCATGTCAGTGTCCCACAGTTCAAAATGACCGCCCCATTCTTCATGCCAGTCTTTGTTGAGATATACCAATACATTCAGCCTTCGGTCAAGGTTAGTAAGTTTGTTCTTGTTGAAGTCGGCATGGATCTTCAATAAACCACCCGGCATGATCTGGTGACAACCACCGCCATCAAAGTAAGGGTCGGGAATCAACGCTTCAATACCGGTAAGCACGGATAGAAATTCGAGGAAAGGTTGCGAGTTCAGGAAGTGCATGAATTCTTTCGTCTCTTCACCGAAACGATACTCACCTTTGGATGCGAGCTTTACCTGGTTGTAATCATCAAATTTGAGATCAGGTTTCTTGCTCATATCCGGAAACTCTTCCAGGATTTCAGACAATCGGTCGGGATTAAAAAAATTGTCAAAGTAGATGTTGGGAAACGGAGCGGCAGTCTGGTATACTTCGCTTTTGTTTTTGGCGAGCTCATGGAGCTCTTCAATGGTCATGTTAATGAATTTCATAGAGGTAGGGTTTTATTAGGATTTTTATTCAAAACGCACTCAGGTGCATTAGCTTTTCCCTCGCAACATGCCTTACTTAGGGGAAGTATTGGTGAAATGAATGTACAGAAAACGTTTGATATATTCTGATATATAGCCTGGAAAAATTATCACATAATGATGTTACGAAGACTTCTCCTTGCACTTACGTTCCTTACTATACCTGTGATCGCATCTATATATATACCGGTAGATGAATTTCTGGCGGCTGGGATCATAAGTGTTGCGGTGCCGTTCTTCATAGCGTGTTGCGGTATAGCACTGGTATACTTCCAGGTAAAGCCAAGTCGCTGGGCATGGCTGCCAGCAGGTGTACTACTGTCCTTTTTTATATTGGTGCATGGAATATTTTCCATAGGAGCCTGGAAGAACAAAATTGGACAGGCATCTGCCGCCCGGATTATATCCTATAATGTAAAAGCACTGGGCTACTATAGCAAAGGAGGGAACTACAAGGAGAATTTTGCCGCGCTTTCGGCCTGGCTCGAGCGCGAGCAGCCGGATATAGTCTGTCTCCAGGAAACAGTGCCTACACATTTCAGCCGGGTACTACCTTCGTATAGCCGCTATTTCTCCGGGAAGGAGACACGGGAAAAAGACAGTTTAGGACTCTTCATCATTTCGAAGTTTCCGATTGTAGCTTCCGGGAAACTGGAATTTGCCTTTAACTCCTTTAACCGCCTGATATGGGCCGATGTTGTTATCAACACCGATACGGTTAAGATCATCAATGTCCATTTGAAGTCCTATAATTTTTATAAGGCTTCACGTTTCAACAAGCTCAGGAGTATACGATCGGCATTGATCGCACGGAGTTATCATGCCAAACTGATTCGCAAGTTTATAGAGCGGTCGCACTATAAGGTAATACTGTGCGGAGATTTCAATGAGACTCCGCACAGTTATGTTTACCAGACATTGTCCCAATCGTTAAACAATGCTTATGAAGAAGCCGGCCTCGGGTATTCGTATTCCTATCGCTTTATAGGAATGCCGGTGAGGATCGATCACATTTTTGCAGACCCTGCGATTTCGTTCGTGAATTACCGAACGCATTACGAAATTACTTTGTCTGATCACTTTCCGATTGAGACAGGTATTGTCTTGCCAGCTTCGGATTGATATATACTTCAATCGTTGAGTCCTCCAGTTTTCGGGGAGCCAAAAACGTATTATTGCGTATATAGTACTTTCTTAGCTCATCGCGTACTTTATACGGATAGAATTCTGTAAGACTCGGAATGTCTTCGAAAAGAACTACATCGTAATAACCGTTGCGCACACGCTCGTTGATCTGATCGATCTCCTTCTGGAACATACCGATGTTTACATGGAACCACAACGGATGTTGTGTTAACGGTTGATACCCGAACTCCTCTGCCAGGAAAGTGATCTCTGACATGTTGAGTACTTTCAGATCTTTATTGCGGATGAACGGAAGCTTCGCGAGACTATCAACTCCGGCAATGGTACCTTCCGGTAGCATAATGTGCTTGAGTGATTTATAGTTTGGCGTTGTCTTCCACGGAGTAGAATGCTGAGGTGCCGTGCCCGCAGCAATTTGTTTTTTGCTGTGCAGGTGAAATATATCTGCTACATATTTCCAATAGCCGGAAGAGTAGATCACCATAATGAATAGTAATATAGCAGCAGCCGGTTTGAGTTCAGAACTCCAGCGTTGCCACGGGAAGAAACTCATAATGCATGCAAAACCGAAAACATGATAATACGTCATGTGGTCAGTAGGCAGGGGGCTCGTCATTTTGGTAACGATCGACTGCAGAATGAGACAAACACTGATCACAGCAAAGGTGAACTGATTGGTATCTTCAAAAAATTGCTTGAATGATTTGAAAGTCGAAATCAGCAGAATCAGAATAAGAGAGAGGTAAATCTTTTCTACAATCGAGCCTTCCAGGAATGTATTCAGTAGCAGAATAATATCGAGGCGTGAGCTATGGGGTGGTTGTCCGTAATTAAACCAGTAGAAAAAGTCAAAATTCAAAAATGGTATAACGGCCAGTAGGCTTACCGTTGCAACAGCCGCCAGGTAAACAACGGTCGGTAATTTTTCTTTTACCATAATAGCCCGGTACCCCAGCATGAAGAGACAGAGCAAAATACAGATCGCCCCAACATCCTGCTTGGTGAAGAATGTTACTACGGAGAAAAGAGCAGCCAATGTAACCCAAATGGTTTTTGACCGTATGCTTTCTGCATTGAATGATTGAGTTAAAAAGAAAATAGCAACCAACTCATAGACAACAACCGAGTGATTATACCAGGGCCAGAAATTATATACTATATAGGTCAGGCAGAATACCAGTATGCTGAGTGTTACAGCATAGGGCTTCAGCTTCAGATTATATAGTATACCTCGTAGCGAAAGCATACTGATGAGGTTGATGAACACCTGCGCTTTTACCAATGATAAAAATGTAGGGCCAAACAACTTGAAGAATAATGCTGGTATAAGCCAGTAACAAATTCCCATCGGTAGTCCAAAATCTTCATAAGGAACTTGTCCGATGGAAAGCCTGTAAGCACCTTCCCACGATAAAAAGATGTTAACTCTGTAAGGAAGTTTAATGAATAGAGGGAGGACGAGGAATGGAACGCAGATCGCTAGATCAACGAACCGGGGGAGTCTTTTTTGCACAATTTTTTAAGATTAAAACCATCCAAAGATAATGTTTTAACCATTTGCTGGGGAGAGTAATAATAATAATTTTACACAATCAAAAGTTAGTATAATGCGCTTCTTCTACCTACTTCGAATCCATCACTGGATTAAGAATTCTTTCGTCTTCATACCTGCTTTTTTTGCAGGGCGTTTATTGGAAATAGAAATCCTCGAGTTGTTGGCTCAAGGATTCTTATGTTTCAGTCTCATGGCGTCTGCTATTTATATCCTCAACGACTATCGGGATATAGAGGCAGATAAAGTACACCCCGTTAAGAAAAAACGTCCGCTGGCTTCTGGTAAAGTATCACCAGCGTTGGCCCTGGTAATTATGGCTGTCCTATTCATTGTCTCATTGGGTTGGTCGTATAGCCTGTCCGATACTTCAACGTTTGCAATACTTGTATTGGTATATGGCGTGATTAATATAGGATACTCACTCGGCTTGAAGAATCTATCGCTGATTGATATATTCCTGGTGTCCTCAGGCTTTTTGATCCGTGCAGTAGCAGGAGGTGTGTTGATCGGAGTAATCATTTCTCAATGGCTTATCATCATGGTGTTTCTCTTGTCTATATTCCTGGCATTTGCCAAGCGCAGAGATGATCTTGTACTGGCGCAAACGTCTGGCACGGCTTTGCGTGCTTCTGTGAGACAGTATAATATCGAATTCATTAATACATGTCTGGCTTTGATCTCCGGTATCATTATGGTATCGTATATCATGTATACCATTTCGGAAGAAGTGGTAGATCGCATTGGCAGAGACTACCTCTACATTACTGCGTTGTTTGTATTCGCAGGTCTTTTGCGGTATCTCCAGATCACCCTGGTGAATAATGACAGCGGTTCTCCTACGAAAATACTTCTGACGGATCGTTTCATTCAATGTACCATTGTCGGTTTTATCATTACGTTCCTGGTAATTATCTATATATAATCAGGGTACTCATACTAAAAAACATACTATCCGCTTACAGTACAATTTATGAGTAATAAACCAGCACTCGCTTTATTTGATTTTGACGGCACCATTACCACACGCGATACGCTGTTTGAATTTATTCGCTATAGCAAAGGAAGCAGTCGTTTCTTTTCCGGCTTTTTATTTCTGTCGCCTGCGCTGGTGCTTTTCAAAGCGGGTGTTATTTCCAATTCGCGCGCCAAGCAAATTGTACTCGCGCATTTCTTCAAAGGTGTATCTGTTGAGAAGTTCAACAACGATTGTTTAGCGTTTGCCAATGAACGTGTGCCATCACTCATTCGCCCGAAAGCATTGGAGGAGATAAGACAACACAAAGCCAAAGGTCATACTGTAATTATAGTTTCGGCATCACCGGAGAATTGGGTAAAGCCCTGGGCAGAGAGTCTGCAGATCGAATGCATTGCTACGCGCATGGAAGTAGCAGACGGTAAAATTACCGGCATGTTCGAAGGCATGAATTGCCACGGTGAAGAGAAAGTACTTCGTATAAAAAAATACCTCGATCCCAAAGAGTATACATTGATCTATACTTATGGCGATACCAAAGGCGACCGGCCGATGCTCGCCCTCGGTACACATTCACATTATAAACCTTTCAGGCAGTGAAGCGAATACTGGAGAAAGGATTGGAGCACCCCGTTTTATACTGGTTGAAGAAACCGATATAGGTTACCGGCTGCGAAGTATCCATTTTATTCAGGAAGAAATCGGTTGAGAGTAAAAACTGCCCGGTGATAACACTTCGGTTCTGTACATACTTGTGATGATAGGCTACTTTAATGCCAAGTGAAGAAAGAAAGTGTTGCACACAGATGAACATCTTCTTTGAAAACGAAAATCTGTCCCAGAAGAATTCCTTTTTAGCATCCGCCATAAACCGATCAATAGCCTCTCCGTTGAGTTTGAGTCCATCGGTATCAACGGTGATCATTCTTCTTACAACGCGATCGAACTTTAACAAAAAGTAAGCAGCTATAGCCGCTACAACGGTTAATGCAGAAAATCGAATAAAGGATCGTCTGTTCATGATTATATAAGTTTATCCGCAGCCCGTAAAGACAATGCGGCAAGGGTTATCGTTGGGTTTGATGGTGTAATGGTAGGGAAGGCGCTTCCTCCCAATACCAGCAGGTTTCTGTATTGATGGTGACGCAGATCTTTATCAACCACACCGGTAGCCGCATCGTTGCTCATGCGCGCGGTTCCGAGAATGTGCGCTTCCGAAGGCTGGTATTTGTCATCAAGGTATATATTCTCGATGGGGAGTGATCCGAAGATCTTGCCAATGTTGTTCTTCAGATAATCATAGCCCTTTACAACGTAGTCGCTATGCGCCTTATAGGTTACTACCGGAATCAACGGATCAGCGGAACGTTCCACCCGGTTGTCGGCCTGCGGAATGTCTTCAAATACAAATTTGAACTTGGCAATGTTTCGCCACTTGCCCGCTTCATGACGAATGAAAACATCGTTATGACTTTCGATGATACACGCAGCACGCTCTGAACGGAAAGCACCATCGTATAGCATAAATCCGTTGGCTGTAATGATCGAGCTGCCGCCTACATTCTGAAAATCTTTCAGATCAAAGTACCCGTAGTATCCAACCTGTTCCGATAAGTTACGACCGGTATGCACATTGGTGTCGCCTGAGTTCAGGAGTATATGTGCATTGAAGATTGCGTTTGCGCCCAAAGCAATTACATCTGCCGTTGCTTTCTTATCCTGGTTTGCATGCCTGTACAGAACACCCGTTGCTATATTATTTTTAGTGTCCACTTGTATAACCTGCGCCTGGTATATAATCTCTACGCGCGGGTCGCTATAAACTACGCTCTTTAAACCATTCTCAATAGTAAACTTCGCTTCTACAGGGCATAAGTGACAGATGGCACTCGTGCAGCATTTGTTTCGTTTGTTGGATATACTGCTGCGCGCGGTTGGCTGACTGATATACTGATCGCCATAGGCACGTTGCAAAACTTTATCCACGGTACTTAGCTCATGTGCAGGCTGCGGATATTTCTTTGACATTGGGTAGGGCGTTATATCCGGGCCCGAAGTAGACATGATATCTTCTACATCACAATAGTATGACTCTATATCCTGATACGTTACGGGCCAGTCTTCACCCACGTTGTATTTTGATTTCATTTCAAAATCATTGGGCATGAAGCGAGGTGTACAGCCTGTCCAGCAATTGGAACTTCCTCCGAAGCTTGGATCAAAGATCCACGATTTCTCGGGCGTATTATTTTTAAATGTATTGCCTCCGTTACCACCGCTTACATAGCTCACTTTTCCCAGCGGCTTGCTACGTGCATCCTGAAGTCTTTGCTGATGAGGAATGAACTCACCGCGTTCCAATACAAGTACACGTATATCTTTCGAAGACTTTTCAAGATACTTCTTCAGAAAAAAAGAAGATGCGAACCCGGTGCCAGCGAGTATTAAATTATAATGCATAGCAACATGTTTGTAAAGTGTTAAAATAGCTTAAGAATTTCAATAAATTGCAAGGTAACAATTTAACTCCCGTCATGAATCTTGTAAGCCCTCGACTCGACAAATTGATCTGGTTCTTTTTCTTTTTCATTATGAGTTTATACGTATTGTATGAACACGCAACAAGTTGTCTCGCGATCGATCTGGCCACGCAGATCACACGTCATAAAAATATTATCGCGGGCAATTCCGAGTTTTATAATCCCTGGCAATACCGGATACTGTCTCCGTACTTGCTTGAATCGATTATACAGGTATACAACAAAGTACTGCCTGGTAAATACGAAATACTGCCGTATCTGTTTTTAAGATTTATACAAAACATGCTGATTTTTTATATCAGTTTCTACTACTACCGCGCACTGCAAATTAAAAATCCGATTGTAATCTTTGCCGGTCTGATGCTCTTATGCTATACCATCAGCAACAGTGTTTTTCAATCTGATCTTTCTTTCAATACATACTTCGATATTATTTTCTATTTGCTCGCAGCCCTGGTAATTCTGCACGAACGATTTTACTGGATTATTCCCATCACGTTTCTGGCAGCACTGAACCGTGAGACAAGTGGTTTTATTCCGTTCATGGTTGTAGTACCTTTTCTGCTTGCCAACCGACAACTGCTTACCAAAGAAAAATGGATCATCTCCATTGCTTCACTCGCGTTGTTTGCCGTTGTATTTATAGCGATACGTTTATATTTCGGTTTCCAGGAAGCAGAAGGTATACATGGTATGCGCAGTCCGCTGGTCTACCTGAAGTTCAATCTCACGTTCTTCAGAATGTATCCTCAGCTGATTGGTACACTGGGTTTGATTCCATTCATCACCATCTTTGGTTTCAGGCGTCTACCCACTCCGTTGAAGAGCTGGTGTCTGCTTATCGTTCCCTTCTGGTTTGTGATTCACCTCGTAAAGAGTACAGCTATGGAATCAAGACTTTTCTTAGTACCGCAGGCATTGATCTTTATACCGGCTATGCTCTGGCTGATTGAAGACTTCTACCGGAATCACTCACCCGGTAAAGAATCTGTCGCGAACGTATAAAGTATCTGGTTCACTTCTTCCGGTCTTTCAAAGTGTGGCATGTGGCCGGCATCTTTGATAGCACGATGTTGCAGGGATGAAGCGAATGACTGGTAGATCGCGACATTTCCCTCCGGAAAATAAGGGTCACGATCGCCATATACCAGTAATACTTTTTGTTTGAGATTTTTTAGCAGTTCCGTATTTCGTTTGTTCAGCGTGTGCATCCAGGTAGAATGATTCACACGTTTATACCCTTTGAAGTCCATGAAATACTCGAGGCGTTTGCTATATCTCTCGAAGAGCTTCTGATCCACAAATTCCTTACGCTGGTTTTCAACAGCACGCGGATACCAGTAAAATGTCATCAGCAGGTTTGATACCACTGGTAATTTCAATAGCATATTTGGTTTATAGTCTCCGGTTGTAGCAGGATCAAGAAATACAATCTTGTTTACACGCTCCGGATATAGGTTGCTATATTCCAGTGCAATCATCGCACCCATCGACATGGAAATGATCGTGAAAGGTTTGGTGATCTTCAGCGTGTCCAATAGCTGAGCGAGTTGATCCACCATCAGCTTGGGAGTATAATCAACTGACGGACGATCAGTATATCCGCGACCATACAGATCATACGAGAGTGTCTGGTATCCTTTCTCCTGGAAGTAAGGTATATTATTCGCCCATACTTCCTGTCCGGTAATGCCACCACCGTGTATGAAGACGATCAACTCGGCTGAGTCGCTTCCCTGCAACTCATAATGTACTATACCATGATCGAGTTTTATAAATTTACCGGGAGCAGATGCACGGTCTTCGTTCGTTAAACGTTTTGTCTCCTGGAACAGGGATATAATAAAATAGGATAGTACTAAAAGTACTATCCCACTAATAAAAATTGCTAACAGGGTCTTTTTCATAGAGAGGGTAGAGGGTAACTTTAATTTATATTATGCCTTCTTGATCACCTTGAGTTTAGTTGCTCCGACAATAACAACATACGCTCCTTGTGGAAGTCCGGCAAGATCCAGTGTTATACTTTCATCGGAAGCCGACACAGCACGCTCTATTACTGTTTCACCTACTACATTGGTAACTTTCACGCTGGCAGCCTTGCTTCCTTTCAGGTTCACTACCAGTTTGTCTGTAAATGGATTCGGTGAAGCAGAGAGGCCGTTTTGCGATGATGCCTCGTTTCCGGTAGGGGATACGTTGACACCGTCAGCGAATCGTGCGCAGCTTCCGTTTGTAACCGAAACGGTATATACACCATACGAAGAAGGGTATATTTCGAATTGCGTCTGTCCTTCCAATGCCGCACCATCCAGGTACCATTGGTAAGTATAGTCTGTTTTGTATGCAGTAGAAAGCTTGTTCGCGGCAGGCGTAATAACCGGCTGTGCAAGTTCATCAACCGTTACACGAATAGCTTCGGCAACTTTTGCTGTAGAACAATTCGTATATCCATAACCGGCCTGTATATCTACCTCGAACGTACCAGCACCAAGTGATTCTTTACCGAGTGCCAACTGCAATGTGCCACCAGTTGAAAGTACTTTCTCTGAAACTTCGGTTGTACCGATGAATGCCTGGTACTCAACATCCGCTATTGTATTTTCAATGGTCACTAACGGTGTTCCTTCACAAACACTTGCAGCAGTTATAGCCTGTGGCTGGATCGCCTGGATTGCCGGCTTCACCAACACCAATGAGAAACGTGTGCCTTTTGACAGTGAGTTATCAGTTATAGCAAAGCTATATACGTGGCCACCGGTTATCTCGGTCTCTGTTCCTGTGAATGAATCTTTCAGATATACCTTGGATACATCCGGATTGATGTCGCCAAACTTGAGTGAGTAATTTCCTTTGGCAGCATTCTCGATGTTCAATGGAACAGTTTGCTGGCACGCGTTACTTGATATCGTGTTAATCACCAGTGATTTTCCATCTTCTGATTTCGAAGAGAAATTGAAGTATGTATTGGCTTGCTTCAATGCATCTTCGTTCTTGCTAAAGATATTAACACCGGTTGACTTCGCTACAATATAGGTTTCATCTACCAGTGTACCATTGGTCATGGTAATTTCGATAGCCTCTGAAGTTTTTCCTTCGCGATAGAAAGCACCGTCTGAAGTAAATTTAGCATTCTCTGTAATAACAAGAGCAGGTGTTGCTGATGTAGTTTGTACCCAGAATGCCTGGCCTGGAGCAATGATACCGTTGTCAAGGTTTCCGGTTGTTCCGTTCCATACGCGCCATCTGTATTGCGAACCAAAGTTTTCGCGTACGCTTACCGTTGCGCTTACATCAGTCATGGTAGACCATTTGCCATCGGTCGTGCTTCCGGTCCATTGTATAGGAGCCGGGTATGGATTGCCCAAGAGATTCCAGCCATTGTCTTGTCCTAATGTACCACCGGTTAACGGGAATATAAATGATCCCTGGTATGGAGCTCCGGTTGCTTCCCATATGGTAGCGTTGGTAGCTTCACGAACAAAGATTGAGTAACCATCACCAATGCGTAAGGTGTCCTGGTTTGTTCCGTTGTTCGGAGGGAAGTTTGCATATCCACCGGTTGGTTCGTTGTGACTGAACATCGATGCATTGGTTAGCAGACCTGTTCCCGTGCTTGCGCCTGTAAACACACCTGTTACTGGTATATATTTCTGAATATCGGCTACTTTATACGCTTTGATCGGTGACGCTATATATCGATACATACGACCTTCGCCTTCCATATAGCGCTGGAAAGTAATATCACCCGTGATCTTCGCACCTGCCAGGAGTGGACCTATACGTGAGGTACCGCTGGCGTTGGAGATCAGCACCAGGTTTCCGTTGTAGGTATTGAGTTCACCTTTGGTAAGTGTAACGAGATCAGATGCCTTGATAAGGCTCAACAGGTTTAGCTTCGCGGTGCCGGTAGAAGAAAGTGTGAGGTTGGTAATCTTATTATCGGTTTCGCTGAAGAGTATATTAGATGATGATGTTGATGTTGTGTTCAACGTAAGGTCGCCACCATTCATCGCGATAATACCGGTTTCACTGTTCGGGTTGATCGCTACATTTCCGTTCAGCACCAGGTTGTTGTTTTCGAGTTGCAGTGTTGAACCGGTTTGCAGTATAAGATTACCACCGTTGGCATTTCCTATACTCAGATTCACTGCATTGTCTGTACTGTTGTTGATCGTTAGTGCATCACCGTAATCCAACGTAAGTTGATACAGGCTCAGATCTTCATCCGGGTTCATGGTAATGGTGTGCGCTTTACCACTTGTGAAAATCAAAGAGTATAACTGGTTGCTTGTTAACGAACTTCCCGCTCCGAGGAACGACAGGTCCCCGTCAACAGAAATGATAGAACGGTTGGGTTCATTACCCTGTATAATTACCTGGTCCGCTACTGTAAGATTTCCTTTTACCTTGATAGAACTCAACGGAAGCGACTTGGTTGAAAGTGGTGTATTCAAATTCAGGTTACCGTATGAACCTGTTGGCACAGCACCATCAACATTGAAGTTTACAGTGGATGTAGTTGCCAATACACCGAATGATGGAATGGTAGTATTGTTCAGGTTAATGGTTGCATTATCCTTCGCTTCCAGTTTTCCGGTAAGTGCTGCGTTCAGGTCTAATGTTATACCTGTACCGACTGTAATTTTTGAACCTGACCCGGTTACAGCCCATGCTGCATTGAGTGGTACCATACCCGTGCGGTTCTGAATGTTATAGTATTGGAATCCGTTGGTAAAGTTTGCCGGAGCAGTACCCGTACCGTTGGTGTTGGTTCCCCATGTAGCCAGGTCTTGCAGGTTACCTGTAGCTTTCGAATAGTACGTTACCGGTGTTGCACCTGTGCGGAAGAGCTTTGCGTTTGGTATAGTTTGTTTTCCCTGTCCTGTAGTTGGAGGGTCATACTGTACCGTCATAGTCTGCGCGAGACTGTTTGCATAGAAGTACTCTATACGTATAGCATGTTTACCAGTGGTAGTAATATTTACTGTTTTACTTTTCTCTGTTGGTGCAGTCTTGAGTCCATCGTTGTCAACCTGAAGAACACCATCCAGATACAGGCGGCTGCCGTCATCAGAACGTGTATAGAAGATATAGTTACCAGTCTGGTCTA
>DJFR01000175.1:0-49406 GCA_002432545.1 Flammeovirgaceae bacterium UBA5867
CATCCGCTATATTTTGCAGAATTATTATACAGAGCAAATCCTGGTAAAGCAACGCTTCAGCAATATAAAGATATAGTCTTTGAGACAGCGGAATTCATGGCTTCGTTCGTGAAGCTGCGTGACGGTAAATATCACCTTTGCCATCCATTGATACCCGCACAGGAAATCTTTAAAGCAGCAGAAACCGATGACCCCGCCTATGAGTTACAATACTGGTATTACGGATTGTCCATTGCGCAGGAGTGGAGAAAGCGACTCGGTATACCCGAGAATAAAACGTGGGCCGCTATCGTGAAAGACCTTGCCCCGCTGGCAAAAGATGCAACGGGAAAACTATACCTACCCAACAGTACAACACCAACCGCCTATACCGATGATTTTTTCAGAAGAGATCACCCCGCAGTAGTTGGTGCATTCGGTTTCCTTCCGAAGAATGATCGGGTGGACGCATCCATCATGTCCAATACATTTGATGAAATCATGAATCGCTGGCAATGGGAAACTACGTGGGGATGGGACTACCCGTTACTCGCCATGACTGCCGCGCGACTCAACAAACCCGAGCAAGCTATAGATATACTGTTAAAAGATGTACAGAAGAATACATACCTCGTAAACGGACACAACTACCAGGATACACGCCTGCGACTATATTTACCCGGCAACGGTGGTCTATTAGCCGCGATCGCAATGATGGCAGCCGGCTGGGACACCAACACTGAACAAAACCCAGGCTTTCCAAAAAACGGCAAGTGGAACGTGAAGTGGGAAGGACTGCGTAAAATGCCTTGAGCGTTAGCTGCGAGCTTTGAGCTGCGAGCCGCGAGAGCTTCGCGCGGGCCTACCGGCTTCAAGCCATTGGTTACAAGACACCAACTTCCCGACTTCCGGACTTTTTAATTCTTACTCCTTACTCCTGGCTTCTTACTTCTTACCCTACAAAGCCACCGACAACTGTCCCATCACTCGCTCCGGAACCTGCATAATCATAGCTGCCCCGTGAGCTGAACCAAGCGGCATGTGCGAGACTTCTATTGTATATTCCGGGAGATAGTATTCGAGTAGTTTGATAAATATATCGTTGTCGATAAAGCCTCCGTCAATATATATCTTTCGAACATCCGAGTTGCCCAGAGCAAGTTTGGTGGAAGCAACTTGTAATAGGGCAAGTCCCCAGATGAGATGATGGTATGCGTCTTCGTATGTCTCAAAGTTGCCGGGCTTCCAGTTATCAGATGAGAATATATCTTGTGTGAGTAAAGGATTTGCTATCGTAGCCGGATAAAATGTAGAAGTGATCTCGCGTTTCTTTATTTTGTCCAGAAATGAATCCTGTAGTTTGATCTGTTTATAGTATCGCGCTTCCTTGTGAAATATACCGTTGAGTATAGCAAGATGATGATCAAGTTCATGTCCGAGGAATAAACGTGATGCCTTTACCGGTTTACCTTCGATGGTAAGGAAATTAAGACAATCGCGATTGAGCTCGTCACGCGTCAGGCTTTCTTTGGTGAAAGGATTGAGGGTGATACTCCACGTACCGGTTGAGATCAGCGCAAAAGGTTCCTGCGTTCGCATCATATAGGCAGCCAGTGCCGAAGAACTGTCATGTATACCTACGCCAACCTCTACTGCATAGCCCCCGATAATAGTTTGAAATGTTTTGGAAGCCGGAACAATCTCGGGCAGAAGATGATCGATCTTTTCGTTATATACCCAGTCGTGATATTGATTTCTGGAGAAATCCCAAAGCTTGGTATGACAACCAATGGATGTAGGTTCACTCACCAACTGTCCTGTGAATAAATAGGAGAGGTACTGCGGGAAGTGCAGCGTATACCGTATCCGCTGAAATACCTCAGGCTTGCTATGTTTCAACCAGTATAGTTGCAGTCCGGAGTTGAGCATGTCCAGTGCCGGCGATGCTGTATGTAAATTATGTTCGTCTTGCGGATACTGCGCATAGAACTGGTTGCGAATATTTTCAGGGAGCGGCTTCAGATAATTATACAGTGGCGTTACCGGTTTACCTTCTTCATCCAGGTGAACCAGGGTAGCACCGTATGTAGAGAAGTTAAGTCTCTTCAACTGGTAGTCTCCAGACGATGTTATTTTTCTGACCGTACTCTGTATCCAGTTGCTCAGTATATATATATCATCGCATTCAAAACCATCATCGTCCAGCGTAGGCGATAGCTTGAAATATTCGTGATGAAGTTCGCACAGGTTTTCATCAAAGAGAAAAAACTTCTTGTTCGTTTTTCCGATATCAAAAATTGCCGTAACGGGTATAGCCATAGGTCAGAGTCCGGTAGAGACCGTTTTAAGTCCGCGTTCCTGGATCAGTTGCTTGCGCACGTTCAGGTTTCGGAAGAATGTCATAGGGTGCAACGCAGCGCCTTCACGTCTTCTCGTTTCTGCTATCAGCGGGCGGACATCGGTGCGATAGGCATTTTGTAAAATTTCCTGTGCCTGTGTTGCATCGTTGTTTTCGCGTGCAGCTTCCAGCTCTTCTTTGTTTACCAGCAGCGCCTGTGTATAGGCAAGTTTTATAGCTTCAACAGATTGCAGCAGATCTTCAAGCGGATCTTTTACATTGTGACTGGCATCGATCATCCACGCAGGTGACGGATTTATACTGGCAGGGTCTTCCATACCATATACCAGTTCATTAAAGATCAGGAACAATTGATACGGCTTGATGCTGCCTACCGTGAGATCATCATCACCATACTTGGAATCGTTGAAATGGAAACCTCCTAATTTACCTTCCATCATTAAGGTAGCGACAATCTGTTCGATGTTTGTATTCGGTAAATGATGGCCGAGGTCTACGAGACAATATGCTTTTTTACCGAGCTTGGTTGCCAGCAGGTGAGAGGTGCCCCAATCCTGGATAACAGTAGAATAAAAATACGGCTCGTACGGTTTATACTCGATAAACATTTGCCAGTCGTTTGGCAGTGCCGTATATATTTCTTTCAGCGATTCGAGTGTGCGTTGAAATGCCTTTCTGAAATTCTGTTGCCCGGGAAAACACGTGCCGTCTGCCAGCCATACCGTTAGCGCTTTAGAACCGAGTTGTTCTCCGTGACGGATTACTTCGATGTTGTGATCAACGGCTTGCTTCCGTATCGCTTTATCGCTATGCGACAGTGATCCATATTTATAGGACAGTGCCTGATCCGGTTGATCCTGAAAGGTGTTCGAGTTTACAGCATCAAAAGCCAAATCATGTTCAGCTGCAAGCGCTTTTATAGCCTGTGCATCCTTTGGTATATCCCAGGGTATATGTAATGATATAGCACCGCTGGAACGGTTAATAGCATGCAGCAAACCTACATCTGATATTTTCTCTTCGAGACTTCTGGGTTCACCACCACCTGAAAATCTTCCGAAGCGCGTGCCCCCGGTGCCGAGTGCCCAGCTGGGTATAGCAATCTGCAACGCTGCAATCTTGGCGAGTATACGTTCAACATCGTGTCCTTCCTGCGTAAGCCGTTCCGCCAGGAAATTGAAAGCCGACTGGTGGCTGTTCTGAAGTTTTTTATTATGATCCTCGAGGAGTTGTTTTTCCAGTTTCATACGTTCAAAAATTTTACAGCATTGCCAAAAGGACAACGATGTGATTGTACACTATATCTATACCTGTATATTACCGAACAAATGCTGCTGCCACACCACCATCTACATTGATAATGTTGCCCGTACTTTTGCTCAGGTGTCCGCCTACGAGTACAAATACACCGTTGGCTATATCTTCCGTGGTAATGATCTCGTTCATGATGGTTCGCTTGGCNNGCCCATTCGCCTTCCCATATCTTGCTGCCTTCAATCACAGCATCCGGGTTCACTACATTTACGCGAATTTTTTCTTTTCCTAATTCTGCTGCCAATAAGCGGCTCATGTGTGTCTGCGCTGCTTTCGCTGTTCCATAGCCAACGTTGTTCGGGCCGGCAACCAAAGCATTCTTGCTCGCTATATTTACGATGTCGCCACCTAGATTTTGTGCGCGCAATACTTCAACACCAACTTTGGAAACAGTGAATTGTCCTTTCACAATAACATCGTTCAGCAAGTCCCAGTCTTTCTCGGTAGTTTGTTCGAGCGGTTTGGATATAGCAAGTCCTGCGCAGTTCACAATGATATCGACACCGCCAAAATCAAGGGACGCTTTTTCATACGCCTCCTGTATCGAATCGGTATTGGTCACATCAACGAGTGAACCCGATGCTACATCGCGTCCGAATTGTTTGGTCGCCTGTTGCAGCGATGTCTCATTGATATCCGTTAAGAAAACACAGGCACCTTCGCCTGCTAATTTTTTTGCTATAGCAAGACCTATACCTCCCGCACCACCGGTAATCAACGCGATCTTCCGTGAAAGGGGTTTCTCCTTCGGCATGCGCTGAAGTTTCGCTTCTTCGAGCAACCAGTACTCTATATCAAAAGCTTCCTGCAACGGCAGGGCTACATACTCCGATATGGCCTCGGCACCTTTCATCACGTTAATGGCGTTGATATAGAACTCGCTTGCCACGCGTGTAGTCTGTTTATCTTTTGAGAATGAGAACATGCCTACACCCGGCCAGAGTATAATTACCGGGTTCGGATCGCGCACTGCCGGACTGTTCGAATGTTTATGATCGTTATAGTATTTGGTATAGTACTTTCTATACTCTTCAAATTCTTTTTCAAGATTTGTTTTGAGAACCTGTTTGTCGCTGAGATCGGCATCAGCGGGTATCGTTAGTACAAGCGGCTTTATCTTGGTGCGGAGAAAGTGATCCGGACAACTTGTACCGAGCGGAGCAAGTCTGTCGAGATCTTTACTGTTGATGAATTCCAGAACACGTTCATCATCGGTAAAATGTCCTACCATGCGGGCGTGGCTCGATGCCAATCCGCGCAATACTGGTGCAAGTGATGCTGCCTGTTTCTGGCGTTTCTCCTTTGGCAGAGCGGTAACTTTATTGCCACCGAATACCGGTCTTTTCTTGCCGTAATTTTCCTGTAAAAATTCGGAAGCTTTATCAATCACTTCGAGACTGTTGATATAGCATTCAAACGAAGTATCGCCCCAGGTAAACAAACCATGTCCACCGAGCATGATACCGCGTATACCCGGATTATCTTTCAGCGCCTTATCCAGTTTCAATGCCAGGTCAAAGCCTGGACGTTGCCAGGGCACCCAAGCAATTTGTCCGTTAAACAACTCCCGGGTTATACGCTCACCATCTTTCGAAGCCGCAATAGCAATGGCGGCATCGGGGTGTAAGTGATCAATATGTTTAAAAGGGAGGAACGCATGCAGCGGTGTATCGATAGAAGGTGCCTTGGAATTAAGATCATAGATGCAATGATTGAACAGTTCCACCATTTCATCTTCGTATTGCAAGCCCCTATATATAGTCTTCAGCGCGTGCAGTCTTTCCATATACAAAGCGGCCAACCCGCTTTTGGTCAGTGTACCAATATCGCCACCCGACCCCTTTACCCACATGATCTCCGTTTCTTTTTTGGTGAGCGGATCTTTTTCGATCGTCTTGCAACTGGTATTGCCACCTCCGTAGTTGGTAATGCGGAGATCAGAGCCTAACAGGTTGGAACGGTAAATCAGCAAACCTACTTCATCATTCTTCAGCGCAGCTTCTTTTGCTTTATCCCAACGATAGTCAACGTGTTGAAATGTTTTTTCAAGGATTTCCATAAAATATACTCATTGATTTGAACAAAGTCTGAGTATGTCAAAGCTATTCGTGATGAACGGTATGCCTGTCCTGCTGTGTGCTGTAAGGTAAACCGTAACTTTTCCGGGTATTGAGTGCCTGGTGGTAACATATCCGGAAACGACAATGCGTCTGGTAAAAACCGAAGCGTTTACAGCACCGGTACAATGGATAACAAATCCCTGCCGCGACCGTACGCGAACAGGGATTTATACTTTATAACGTAGCAAAGCACAAGGGCTTTGCGAAATCAGATCGAGTTCCGGTTTATAAAACGGAAAGCGTTCTTCACAAGTTCTTTTTTCTTTTTGAGGATCATATAGGCCGCGGTTTCGCCCATCACCTGGAAGTCGGTGGAGATCACGGTAATACCCAGCAGATCTTTCAACGGTGTATCATTATAGGATATAACACCTATATCTTTACCGAGCACAAGCTTGCGGTCGCGCACCTGCTTGATCAGGTTTACCAGGTCGGTCTCCTCAATGATGATATAGGCATCTTTGGGTTGCAACTCCATATCATTATATACTTCTTCAAGCACTTCGAAGTCAAAATCAAAATCGGAACAGAACTTCTGGAAGCCTTGCTGAATTTCGATCGGGAATGGGTAAACGGTTTTACGCGGATATACCAATATCAGCTTGCGGTAGTGTCTCAAATGATCAATGCCTTCCCGCAGGGAATCATATATATCCATTTTAAAATCCTGGTATACCGAAGCCACATCGCGTTTCAGTTCAGGTAAATAGTTATCGAGTAACACCAGTTTGTCTTCAGGAATTTTACGCAGCGCATCAATCACTTCACCCGTTATACTCTGGTGGGTGAGGTGCTCATCTTTAAAATGCGGCATCACCACGTAATAATCATACCGCCCTATACTTTCGTTGAGTACGTTTAAAAATATTTTCGGATCGCAGTGATATACATTCAGGTCTACCTGCGCCTGTGTGCCGAGGCTGTTAACAAATGAATTATAGATACCAAGTTTATAGGAGCTGAGTTTGTTCATCAGAAACAACACACTCATTTTGGAGGGCAATATCGTGCGGGCAACATAATACCCTTTACCTTTTGCCGATACGATGATCTGTTTTTCCTTCAGCAGATTGTATGCTTTTTCAACCGTGTCGCGCGAGAGATAGTACTCTTCGCTGATCTCATTGATAGAAGGTATACGCTGCCCTACGGTGAGTAGTCCTTTTTCAATGTCTTCGATGATCGAGTTAACAATCTGGTGGTACTTCGGAATGCGCGATTCGCTGTCGATCCGGATCTCATGGATTTGTTCCAATTCCTGTGCTCTCATGCTCATTCGATTTGGTTTGGTATTACCAAAGTTTAAAAAATACAATCGTTTTTCCCAACATTTCAAACGGTATAGTACAGGACAGTGCCCATTTTTAAGGCGGCTAGTTTTAGGAAAATGTGCAATCGATTGCTCATTTCTTGCTAAATTCACTGCCATGCATGATTCTGCCGTTTCGAGAAGAGATTTATTGAAAGGAATATTGCTGCTTCCGGGGCTGGCAGGTTTTAAAAATATTTTAGAAGACGATGCGAAAATGTCGCCTTTTGCTAAAAGACTGAAGCCTGTGGGCCGCAGACTGGAGATGGAGGGATGGTATATATGGTGCAATAGTCCGCTATACGGACCCGATGGAAAAGTACATGTTTTCTTTTCGCGCTGGCCTGCGGCAAAAGGCATGGGCGGATGGATCAACGCGAGTGAAATTGCGCATGCTGTGGCAGATCATGCTGAAGCTCCCTTTCAATATGTAAGTACGGTACTCGCGCCACGCGGTGAAGGTTTTTGGGATGGCACCACGTGCCATAATCCGCACATTCAATATATAGATGGAAAGTACTGTCTTTTCTATATGGGCAACGCCAATGGAAAGACGGATACAAAACGTATAGGACTCGCAGTAGCCACTACGTTGTACGGCCCGTGGACACGACCGGATAAACCTTTACTGGAACCCGGTCCTGCTGGTGCATGGGACGATCATTGTACTACCAACCCGGCTTTTGTTAAACATCCCAACGGTCAGTACTGGCTATACTATAAATCGTGGAACACAAAGGAATATATAGCTGCGGCAGGACAACCTATACGCGGCAATCGTAAATATGGTCTTGCTACGGCCGATGCACTCGAAGGTCCCTATATTAAATCGGCATCAAACCCGGTCGTGGATTTTTCTGCGCTCGGTAACAACCGGCAATTTGAAGATGCTTTTGTATGGCGTGAGCATAACAAGTTTAATATGATTGCGCGCGACATGGGATTCTATAATCACGAAGCAGGTTTGCATCTGCAATCAGAAGATGGTATGAAGTGGTCGGAGCCGCTCATCGCCTATAAAGAACTGAAAGCGTATGCCGATGAACCACCGGCACCGGCTCACCTGAAACGCTACGGCAGACTGGAGCGCCCGCAATTACTTATGCAAAACGATAAGCCGGTATATCTGTTCACGGCAGCACAGGGAGGAAGGTATATGACTTCGTCTGCTTTTGTTTTCAAACTCAAATCCTAAAACAATAATCACTTTAACAACCTGAAGTATGAGCGACAACATTGTAACCCGGAGAAAATTCATGGCCACGGCAGGAACCGCTGTAGCAGGAGCTATGGCGATGAGTCCGTTTGCAGCGGCTGCAACGGAGTGGGTACCGGCTAAAAAGAAGAAGATTGCCATTGTGGGTACGGGAAGCCGGGCACTTGGCATGTGGTCGAAAGATGTAGCGATATCATATCCGGAAAATGTAGAATATGTTGGCTTATGTGATATAAACCCGGGTCGCCTTGAATCTTTCAAAACGGCAGCCGGATTTACCTGCCCTACCTTTACCGATTTTGAAAAAATGATGAAAACGGTAAAACCGGATATACTGATTGTGACCACCGTGGATGCCACGCATCATGAGTATATCATTAAAGGTATGGAGATGGGGGCTGATATCATTACGGAAAAGCCGATGACCACCGATGAACAAAAGTGTGAAGCTATACTACAGACAGAGAAGCGTACAGGTAAAAAAGTTACTGTAACTTTCAATTACCGTTATTCACCGCATCGTGCTAGACTATATGAGTTGTTGCGCAGTGGTACCATTGGCGATCTCACTTCCGTTGATTTCCACTGGTATCTCGATACGGGTCACGGTTCCGATTATTTCAGAAGATGGCATCGCCTCAAAGAGAAGGGTGGTACACTCTGGGTACATAAAGCAACGCATCATTTTGATTTGCTTAACTGGTGGATCGAATCCGATCCTGCTGAAGTATATGCGAGCGGTTCTTTGGAGTTTTACGGAAAGAACAATTCATTCCGCCATACCAATTGCAGGCCATGTCCGCACAAAGACAAGTGTAATTTCTATTGGGATGTTACGAAGAACCAGATGTATACCATGCTATATGTCAATAACGAAAAGCATGACGGTTACCTGCGCGATGGTTGTGTGTGGAAAGAGGATATAAATATATATGATAAGATGGCGGCTACTATCAAGTATGCCAACGGAGTGCAGGTGAGTTACTCACTTACCACGTACTCGCCATACGAAGGCTATCGCATTGCATTCAATGGTACAAAAGGGAGAATCGATGTGTGGATCGAAGAGAGTAATCCGTTGATGGAAAAACCGTACGATGAGATTATGATCACGCACAATTTTGGTACACGTGAATTTATACAGGTACCACATGGTACCAGCGGACATGGTGGTGGTGATCGTTTGCTGAAAGATAAAATTTTTGGCGGTGTAACGGAAGATCCATTGCATCAGTCGGCCAGCGTGCGCGATGGAGCATTGTCCATCCTGGTAGGTATAGCAGCGCGCAAAAGCTGTGAAACCGGTTTGCCTGTTAAGATCGCAGACCTCACTAGCATCAAGCCCGGAACAAAAAGACAATTTGTAACCAGTTAAGATTTAGTATATGATTAACTGTATCGCGAAATACGGATGCCTGCTATATATACTCCTGATGTGTATAACAGTGCAGGCACAGAATACGAAAGGTAATGACAGCAATACTCCGCTGCACGCGCTGCAACCGGACTATAAGATTCCATACGGTAAAACTACCACGCAGGATGTGAAACAGGTTATGGATCGCGTTCTCACATACCTGGCTGAAGTTACCCCGACTCAGCTGGCTGATCGTAAAACCGGTGCTGTTATAACCGACCTGAAAAAACCTGTTAGGGATGTCGTTGTAAAGCCCGGAGATTTTCGCCTCACAAGTTATGAGTGGGGTGTAACCTATGGCGCCATGTTGCTGGCGGGAGAGGTTACCGGAGATAAACGCTATACCGACTATACTTCCGCACGTTTCAAATTTTTGGCAGAGACTGCTCCGTATTTTCGTGCCTATGGTAAAGCTTTTCCCGATGAACGGAATCCGCTGAGACAAGTACTCGAGCCGCATGCACTGGACGATGCCGGTGCCGTGTGTGCCGCGATGATCAAAGGACTTCGTGGTGGTATTCAAGCTGACCTCCGTCCGTTGATTGATAACTATATCAACTATATACAGACGAAAGAATATAGATTGACTGACGGTACCCTCGCGCGAAATCGCCCGCTACCCAATACGTTGTGGCTGGACGATCTCTATATGAGTGTGCCGGCTATCGCGCAGATGGGTAAACTTACCGGTGAACGTAAATACTACGATGAAGCCGTGAAGCAGATCCGTCAGTTTTCGCAGCGCATGTTCAATAAAGAGAAGAAGCTATATATGCATGGCTGGGTAGAAAGCATGGATGTACACCCGCAGTTTCATTGGGCACGTGCAAATGGCTGGGCTTTGATGACGATGGTAGAAGTACTTGACGTACTTCCCGAAGATCATCCGGAAAGATCAATGGTATTGGGACTTCTTAAAGATCATATTCACGGATTGGCGCAGCATCAGTCGGGCGATGGTTTCTGGCACCAGCTCATTGATAAAAACGACTCCTATCTCGAAACATCGGCTACCGCTATATATGCGCATTGTATAGCGCATGCGATCAATAAAGGATGGATCAATCGTGAAGCGCATGCACCCATGGCATTACTCGCGTGGAACGCTGTCAGTACGAAAGTAAATGCGCAGGGACAAGTAGAAGGTACGTGCGTGGGAACGGGTATGGCGTTCGATCCTGCGTTCTATTATTACCGCCCGGTAAATGTATATGCAGCGCATGGCTACGGACCGGTGTTGCTCGCAGGTGCATCGATCTATAGTCTTTTGAAAAATCATCCGGCTGATATTAACGATAGTGCATTGATGTTCCCGAAGTAAAGTTTGATTTATGAAGTATATAGTATTATGTGTGTTGCTGGGTATGGCAACATCGTTTACCATGGAGAAACAAAAGCCGGTTATATACCTGGTGGGCGACTCTACGGTTAAGAACGGAAGAGGTAAAGGAGAAAGTGGTTTATGGGGATGGGGCGATTTTCTTTATACCCAGTTTGATACTACAAAGGTACGCATTGAAAATCACGCCCGCGGTGGTCGAAGCAGTCGCACGTACCAGACAGAAGGTTTGTGGGACAATGTGCTTTCGAAAGTTAAACCAGGAGACTATATCATTATGCAGTTTGGTCATAACGATGGCGGTGCAATCAATGATACTCTGCGTGCCCGCGGATCGATACGCGGTATAGGAGAGGAAACAGAAGAGATTGATAATCTCATCACGCATAAACACGAGATCGTGCATTCGTACGGCTGGTATATGCGCAAATATATACGCGATGCCAAAGCAAAAGGCGCTATACCTATTGTCTGCTCGCTGGTAGCACGTAATGTCTGGAAAGATGGTAAAGTTGTTCGTTCAACAGACAGCTATGCAACCTGGGCTGCTGCTGTCGCGAAAGCTGAAGACGCATACTATATCGACCTGAACGACCTGGTAGCATCACGTTACGAGCGACTCGGACCGGATGAGGTTAAGTCGAAACTCTTCCTGGAAGACCATACGCATACTACGGAAGCGGGAGCGAAGATCAATGCTGCGTTGGTGGCGGATGGAATCAGGGAGCAGAAGAAACTTGCGCTGAGGAAGTTTTTGCGTGTGTAAAGATGTGTTGAGGTGTTGGTGTGTTGAGGTGTTGATGTTGGAGATGTATAGTTTATTTATGATCTGAAAAATAAAGACGGATATGTATAGGTTTATTATTATGGGGGTGCTGTTTGTGATGGGGTGCAATGTTTTTGGGCAGCGGCATATGGAGGATATTGGGAGAGGGGTGGTGGCTGTGAGGCAGGACGAGAAGAAGGTTTTTGTGGGTTGGCGGTTGCTGGTGAATGATCCGGAAGATGTAGCGTTTAATATATATAGGATGACGGATGGTAAATCTCTGAAGCTGAATAAGAAGCCTCTTGCTGATGTAACGTTCTTTGTGGATGAGACTGCCGATCTTTCGAAAGATAATGAATGGTTTGTTCGTGCTATCGCGGATAAAAAAGAGCAGGCTGCGAGTAAATCTTTTTCGATGGCAGCGGATAAAGCTATAGGACAATATCTCACGGTGCCTCTGAAAACACCGGAGGGCTATACGCCTAATGATGGATCGGTGGGAGACCTGGATGGTGACGGTGAATATGAACTGGTGATTCACATGACGGGTAAGGCGCACGATAATTCACATAAGGGTATAACGGATGAGCCCATCCTGCATGCTTATAAACTGGACGGTACAATGTTGTGGTCGATCAATTTAGGCAGGAACATTCGTGAAGGGGCGCACTATACGCAATTTATAGTATATGATCTTGATGGTGACGGCAAAGCTGAAGTAGCCTGCAAAACGGCTGATGGCACAAAAGACGGTAAAGGTATTGTTTTAGTCGATGCCAACGCAAACTATGTAAATGAAGATGGCTATATATTAAAAGGGCCGGAGTACCTGACTATATTTGATGGTCTGACGGGAGCCGCACTGGCGACTACGCGCTATATTCCTGCACGTCATCCGGATACTGAGAATCCTACGACAGAACAATTGAAAGAAGTATGGGGCGATGGCTACGGTAATCGCATGGATCGTTTCCTGGCATGCGTTGCTTATCTTGATGGTGAACGTCCTTCGCTGATTATGGCGCGCGGTTACTATACCCGTACGGTACTGGCTGCGTGGAACTGGCGCGATGGTAAATTAAGCTCGGTGTGGACATTTGATAGCGATGCATCAGAAGAGAATCGTGCGTATCGCGGGCAAGGCAATCATAATCTCAGTGTGGGTGATGTTGACGGTGATGGCAAAGATGAAATCATCTATGGCGCCTGTGTGATTGATGATACGGGTAAAGGACTATACTCAACAACGCTCGGTCATGGTGATGCACTTCATTTCTCTGATCTTGATCCTGATCGTCCGGGGCTTGAGGTGTTTGATATCCAGGAACGGTTTGATGATGCCGGTGCACACTTTCGTGATGCAAAGACAGGCCAGATACTCTGGAAGAAACCTTCAGTAAAGGCTGGTGATGATGGTGAGGGTCCGGGACGTGGTAATTCATTTGATATAGATCCACGGTATAAAGGATATGAAAGCTGGGTACGTGGTGCAAACATCTCGGGCTTGTTCAATGCAAAAGGAGAGAAGATCGCAGAGAACGAACCCGGTGCCTGTAACTTTTCCGTATGGTGGGATGGCGACTTGCTGCGCGAGCTGCTCGACAAGAATATAATTTTCAAATGGGACTGGAAGAACAGTATACTGCAGCCTCTGCTCACAGCAGCAGAATGTACATCGAATAACGGGACCAAAGCAACGCCCGTGCTAAGCGCAGACCTCCTGGGCGACTGGCGAGAAGAAGTGATCTGGCGCACTAACGACAATACAGCACTTCATATATATACCACGACTATATCAACAACATACCGCTTTACAACGTTGATGCAGGACCCGGTATACCGGCTCGGTATAGTATGGCAGAATGTTGCCTATAACCAGCCACCACATGTAGGATACTATTTAGGTGAGGGCATGAAGAAGCCTGTAAGGCCTGTTGTGAAAATGGTAAGCAGAAAATAGTATATTGCTGTATGGCACGAACGACTTTACGATTTCTTTTACTTGTAATGCTATTGCCATTAAGTTCAGTTGCACAGCAAGGTTCTATAGCAAAACGTCCGCTCTTTCGCGATCCTGTATTTGATGGCGCAGCTGACCCGGTGGTGATCTGGAATAAGAAGGAAAAGAAGTGGTTTATGTTTTATACCAATCGCAGAGCGAAGGCTGAAGGTCTTGATGGCGTACGTTGGGTGCATGGCACGCGGATAGGTATAGCGGAGTCTATTGACGGTGGTGCTACCTGGTCGTATCGTGATACAGCCGATATACAGTATAGACCGGTGGGTAATTATACTCATTGGGCTCCGGAGATTATCGAGCATGCCAGTATATATCACATGTACCTCACCTATGTACCCGGTGTATTCAGCGACTGGCAACATCCGCGCGATATTATACATTTAACGAGTACCGATCTGCTACACTGGAAATACGAATCAACACTGAAGCTTGCTTCCGATCGTGTTATTGATGCGTGTGTATTTCGAATGCCCGATCAGTCGTGGCGGATGTATTATAATAATGAACGCGATTCCAAATCGATATACTATGCCGACAGCAAAGACTTGTATCACTGGACTGATGGTGCTAAAGTAATTGGCGATCGTGCGGGTGAAGGACCGAAAGTCTTTCGCTGGAAAGATACCTACTGGATGGTTGTCGATAACTGGAAAGGACTGGGTATATATACTTCCAACGATCTGAAAAACTGGAAGCGTGAGGAAAATAATATCCTGCAGGCTCCGGGTACCGGTGAAGATGATGGTGTGATCGGTGGTCATCCCGATGTTGTCGTGAGTGGCGACCGTGCCTATATATTTTACTTCACACACCCCGGCAGATTACCCGGTGTAACCGCTGACACCTACGAACAACGCAGAAGTACACTACACGTTACCGAGCTATTCTATAAAGACGGAGTTATATCCTGCGACCGGGATAAACCAGTGAAGATAGATTTGAAAGTGGTGGGAAAGAAGTAGCAAGTAAAAATTTACTTATCCCGCAGACTATTCATAACCTTATTCGCGAAAACAAAGTCATCGAGTTCTTTTATACCGGAGTGGGTAATGTCGTTCTTGTTGCCTTCCCAAAGATTTTGTCCTTTGTAGATGAACATAATCTTTTCTCCTATACCCATCACGGAGTTCATATCGTGTGTAACCACAACGGTGGTCATGTCATAGTCTTGTGTGATGTCCTGGATGAGATCATCGATCAATACAGAAGTCTGTGGGTCGAGGCCCGAGTTAGGCTCATCACAGAAAAGATAGTTCGGATTGTTTACGATAGCGCGGGCAATGCCCACACGTTTCTTCATACCACCGCTTATCTCGGAAGGCATTTTCTTATTTACATTCTCGAGTCCTACACGCTTCAGGCAGAAGTTAACGCGTTCGATCTTCTCTTCCGGTTTCATCCGTGTAAGCACATCCAGCGGGAACATCACGTTTTGTTCAACAGTCTTCGAATCGAACAATGCACCACCCTGAAAGAGCATACCGATCTCTCTGCGTACTTCTATTTTCAGATCGCGATCGCCTGCATAGAAGTCACGACCATCAAAAAATACTTGTCCCATGTCGGGCTTGGCAAGTCCAACTATACATTTCAGTAATACACTTTTTCCGGTACCACTGGCACCAATGATCAGGTTGGGTTTCCCTTTCTCAAATGTACCCGTCACATTATTGAGCACAAGCTTGTCNNGCAATCAGTACGGCAATTACACTGCTGGTAACGGCCTTCGTACTGGATACACCTACCTCCAGTGCACCGCCTTGTGTATTATATCCGTTATAAGATGAGATAGACGAAACCAAAAACGCAAATACAACGGACTTGATAAGCGCAAAGGTGATTGTGAATTCATTATAGCCGGAACGTAAACCTAAAATATAGTCAGCAGGTGTAATAACACCGGTAAGTGTACCGGCCAGATAACCACCAAGCATACCGCAGAAGCCTGCAATGATTACGAGCAGCGGATACATGAGCAGTGATGCAATGATTTTAGGAAGTACGAGGTACGAGATCGAGTTGATACCCATTACTTCAAGGGCATCGATCTGTTCGGTGATGCGCATAGTGCCTAGACCACTGGCCATACTGGAGCCAACCTTTCCGGCATAGATCACGGCAATGATCGTGGGCGCGAGTTCGAGCACGATCATTTCACGCGCAACCTGCGAGATAACATAGTCGGGTATAAAATCACTCACCATGTTAAATGCGGTTTGCACCGTAGTTACAGCGCCCATAAATGTTGACACCAGTGCTACGAGGAAAAGTGATCCGATACCGATCGCGAGGCATTCTTCCAGGATCAGGTTATAATAGGTTCTGAACGACTCACGATTCGTGAAAAGATGTCCCAAAAAAATAAAGTACTTACCAATCTCCGTTATCATACGTTAAGCATAGGGGCTCATTATCTCGCTAAGATAATTGAAATTAAAACATCCGCAGTATAAGGATTTTTAACTTTCAAGTTTCAGATTTGCAGCACTGCACGGCAAAAGATTTGAAAATCATCGTTATCGGTGTTGAAATATCTGAAAGAAAGGCGCGTGCGTGTCCGATATTTGAGACAGAATTTTCATCATGAATAAACTGATTGTTGTTACCGGCGGAACCAAAGGCATCGGAAGAGCCATCATTGAAAAATTTGCAGCACATGGATTTGATGTCGTTACGTGTGCGCGGAATGAACGCGACCTGCAGCAGCTCAAGACTGCGCTTGAAGATCAGCATGCCATCAAAGTCTTTACAAGACCAACGGACATGGCGGTGAAAGATGATGTGAAAAAGTTTATCGAGTTCGTGTTAAGTCTCAACCGACCTATAGATGTACTGGTAAACAATGCCGGGTATTTTATTCCGGGAGAGATTGCGACTGAAGAGGAGGGAGCGCTTGAAAGCATGATCAACGCAAATCTTTACAGTGCATACTATACTACACGCGGACTGGTGCACGGCATGCGCGAGCGGAAGAACGGGTATATCTTTAACATGTGTTCCATCGCGAGCATCAAAGCGTATCCGAATGGCGGATCGTATGCCATCAGTAAATTTGCCTTGCTGGGTTTCAGTAAATGTCTGCGGGAAGAACTGAAAACATTTGGCATTCGCGTAACAGCCGTTATGCCGGGTGCTACGCTTACGGCCAGCTGGGAAGGAATAAATCTTCCGGAAGAACGTTTTATGCGTGCGGAAGATGTAGCCGATGCTGTTTACGGTGCCTATAGTTTATCGGGACGTAGTGTTGTGGAAGAAATTATTATCAGGCCACAACTGGGCGATATATAAAAGTATACTGTTGTGGTACTATATATATAGTGCCACAACAGTATGGACAATAGATTATTGTTTGATCAGCTTGTAGAAGCGACTCCCGTGTTGTGTGCGTACGTGCAGTACAAATAACCCGGATTGAAAATCAATCATATTACATCTCGTTGTCAGGTCTGGATCGAGTGTATGGAGTTGTGTATATACAGAGCGGCCACTCATATCACGTATCTCTACTTGTATCTGTCTGTTCTCCGGTAATGTCAATTCTTTTTCCTGTGAAAGGTTAATTGTTATCCAATCGTTTACCGGGTTCGGATATAGTATACGCTCGGTTACACCGGATGTGAATGACTCCGCGGCTGCGATGCGTGCTGATGCCAGTGTTGAAGTATAGCTTCCGCAGGTCATAGCATCTACATCAAACCCGTTCGTGAAGCCATCAAAAGCAAATGTACTCGTAGGTGTACAGGTAATGGGTGTGAGTATCCTGGCATGTCTGTCGGTTTTATCTACGATCTTAATATACCGGCACCATGAGATTTTCCCGGCCAGATCAAATGATTTATCGAGTGGTGCATTGCAATCCTGCGCTGATCCTGTCAAGCCCAGTGAAATCCATTGTGTACCATTTTGTGAAACGAATACTTCCGCACGCTCCGGATGACTGGAGAATGACGGATCTCCCAATGACATCTCGTGTATTGTAAGATCATTACCCGGTTGATCAGTAAGATTACTGCTCAGCTCCACGACTATAAATCCGTTATACCCAAGCGAGAAATGTCTTGGCGGAGCACTTGGACTATCGCTGGCATCGGGTTCACCGAGTGCCTGTATCGGATCACTGAATTGTGTTGGTATAGCCTGACCGTTTTTCTGAAATCCCTGGTGATAGGAAACTATACTGGCACCAATAACACATGCCGGTGGATTGCAAAGTTCGGATGAAGCGCCACGCACAAGTGTCTTCGTTCCGGTGATACCATCCTGCCAGCTGATGCGAATGGTATTCGGATTCATAACATTCGGAGTTTGAAATGTAGTATATCCAGGAGGCGCGATCAACGTTCCGGTATATGACGGGTCATAGAGTAATTCCCAGTTCACCAGTATATAGGCGTTTTCGTTCGGGTTATAGATCTCCCAGTTTCTTACGGCTATACTATCCGCGCAGCGTGGTGTCAGTATCAGCGATTGAGGCGCCAGGCCACCGAGCACTTGCACGGTATAGGTACGGGTAAAACCTGCACAGTTAATTCCGAGGTACGCTCGTATGGTAAAGGTATATATACCGGGCGTGGTGGGTGTTCCGGTCAGGGCACCGTCATAGTCCGTAAAAGCAGGTTGCAGGGAAAGTCCGGGAGGAAGTGCACCTGCCGTTACTTCATAATTTACGGTTGCTCCGTACGATGCATGCGCTGCCGAACGAAGTCCTTCGTTAACAGGTTGGCCCACCTGGAACGTTGGAAATTCATACGGATCGAAATCACCATTCAGACAGTTCCATGTGTTGGTGATGGTAAGTGTATCGGTACATCCGGACGGAGTGGTTCCGAGTATCTTCATGGTAAATGTGCCAGGCTCCATCACGGAACCATTCAGGTCTGCGCATGCTTCGCCATCCGCGGTTAAAGTATAGCCCGGTAACAAACTTATAGGAGTGAACTGAACCGGTTCGTTATTTCCCGTATTGCAGATGTCATAATATTCAGCGATACCAACAACACCATATGTATTTTCGGAGGTGATAACACCGATACTGAAATCAGTACAAGGTATATCCGGATCAGGATCCGGATTGGGCTGGGCGAATGCATTAAAGCAAACAAGACAACATGCGATGAGGAACAATTGGGTTAGGGGGATTTTCATAAGGTTAAATTGTTAAAGGTGGATCATTATAGTTCTGGTTAAATGTTAAGTAAATATTGAAAAAATCCGCAAGTATAAAAGCCCGAAGAAGACACAAAGGATCGCAATTTAAAGCTGCGGATTCTTTGTGCCTTCCGGGCGACTTTCGTTGAAAAGATTTATACTGTTGTTGAGTATATCAATGATTTATAGTACAGCTAACGCTAATCGGGATAACGGATAACAGTCTTTAGTGTTTCATAAACTTGTAAAAACCTGTGCTATTGGAGCCGGTGCGTACCTTGAGTATATATATGCCGGTATTCAGGTCTGACACCTCCAGGGTTACAATGCCATCGCCCTGCCGGGCATATAGCGTGCGGTGAACATCGTTTCCACGCATATCGGAGATGCTTATTTCTATAGCATGATCAGCCGGTATAGCTATAGATTGATCTCTGGAAAGATCCACAGTTAATTGATCGCGCACCGGGTTCGGATATACTACGGTATTTTTGCCGGACGCTGTTTGCTCTTCACCAATACCCAGTACCGGATCGCCATTGTCTTGTGCACAGGTAATGGCATCGAGATCGAATCCATCCGACTCATCGTCAAAAGCCCAGGCGGAAGTAACCGCACAAGTTACCGGGTCAAGTACTTTTGCATGGCGGTCCGTTTTATCAAGAACCCGCACATAGCGACACCAGTCTAGTTTTCCTGACATATCGAAGGCATGATCTAATTTACTCTGGCAGGTAGGAGGGTTCGTAATGCCCAATGATACCCACTCTAAGCCATCCTGGGAAACAAAAACTTCTGCACGTTCCGGATATGAAGCAAAGCTGGGATTGCCTGCCGAGTATTCATATATAATAAGATCATTCCCGGGTTGGTCGATAAGTACACTGCTCAATTGTACAATAACAAAACCGGTATATCCAAGCGTTAAATATTTACCAACAGCATTGGGTGCATCATTGGCATCGGGCTCTCCTAAGGTAGCGGTAGCAAAATTTTCTGCAACCGATAAATTTTCGCCATTCTTCTTGAGTCCAAGAGTATATTTAACAACGTTCGATGCAAACACACAGGTAGGTGGATTACAAAGTCCTACAAAAGACGATTTCTCGATAGTTTGCTGCGCGCTCACGCCATCGTACCACGATATCTGAATGGTGTTAGGATTTGCTGTACTCGGTGTCTCAAAATAAGTATCGCCCGGTTCAGCTGTAAATGCGCCCACACTGGCTACAGCATTTTCAGTATAGAACAAGAGCTCCCACTTCATCGGCACTGCAAAATTATTGGGATTATGAATCTGCCAGTTCCGTACATAGTTGGTCCGGTTGCAGAGCTGGTATATAATGAGTGATTTTACAGATTCACTGTTACCAACCATCAGCGTATATTCCTTTTCGCTGGCTATACAATTGTTACCTACAATGGCGCGCATGGTAAATTTATAGACGCCCGGTGTTGTAGGTATACCCGATAGAAAAGCGGATGTCTCATTTGAACCACTTTGAAGCGTAAGCCCGGGGACAGAACCGTCCATTTCATATTTTATAGCGGCAACGGTATAGGACAATGGTAAACCAAAATCCTGGTTATAAAATTTTCCGCTTATTGCATTCGGAAGCATGGTGCTGGCGGGTGTGATTGATCCTGAGGACAAACATTGGAATGTCTTTGTATAGTCAAGCGTTTTTTGACAACCATCGTCTGTTTTCGCAGTGATAATAAAATGAAGGACACCGGCCTGCTGTGCAGCACCGTGAATTGTAATACATTCATGTCCATCTTCATAATTATCTGTTGTATAGCCATCGGGTAAACTCACAACGGTATAGTGAATGGTGCTACCCGGTGCGGTGGGCGGGCACACCTGCGCTGATCCGATTTCACCAACCAATCCCGATCCCAGGTTGCTGCTGAGCTGGATTGTGAAATCATCGCATGTCTGAGCATGTATAGTAGCCAGAGGCAAGCAAGCCAGTGCAAAGGCTGCCAGCATTTTGTATAGTCTTTTCATGTCTTTACAGGACATATTTATATATAGCGTATAGTATAGATTCGATGCGGAATACCCGCCACCGGGAAAAACCGGAACTTGACATCATAAGCGATAGAGCGGGAAATAACTTTGTTTATAGCCTCAGGCTATAGGCGCATGGGTGGATTTTCCATATAAGGGTCATTAGAAAACTCAAAAGGAACTGAATAAGTGTTTTCACATAAGCTGTTCTGTTGCCAGTACAGCCGGATATCAATCAACGATATAACACCCCCGTTGATTAAAGCCAAAGCAACTTTTAGACATTGATATTAAAAATGGCCTCATGGTAAGCGTGAGGTTCGCCCGGGAAAGAGGTTGGTATAGGGGTGAATACGTTTCGAGTATGGGTTGTGCCGGTAAAAACGAACAAAGTCGCCTTCCGGGAAGTATAAATGGTAGTAAAAATTTCTTTCATACAGACAGATTAAAGCTTTGCGTAACGTACTCAAAAGTTGGGCCATAGGCAACCTCCTGTCGGGAAGTTTATTTTCGGAAGTTATCATTTTGAGTTGCGGTGATGGATGGTAAGCCGTTAACCGTTATCTGTGAATCGTTATTCGTGTAAATACATCGGATAAGGATTAACAGATAGCCCGGTTAACGGCTAAGATTTACCGCTTTATAAATTTATAGAAATGCGATGTATGTATACCTGTGCGTACGTTTAGTATATACATACCGCTTTGAAAATCTGCTATTTTTAGTGTGATTGAGCCCCTTTCGTCAACGGTAAGTGTACGGGTATAGATATCCGAACCGCTAACATCCCGAATGTTTATTTCTGCACGGCCATCCGGCGGTATAGCTATAGATTGATCCCTCGACAGATCGAGTGTAACCTGATCGTCTGCCGGATTCGGAGATAGTATATAAACACCTTTACCGGATATAGCCTCTGTTTCGTCTGTGCCAAGACGGGCAAATGTAGTGGATTGTCCACAAGTGATTGCATCGAGGTCAAAACCGTTGGAAGCTCCGTCAAAAGCCAATGCCGAGGTTGGTGCACAAGTTGTCGGATCAAGTACCCTGGCATGACGGTCAGTTTTATCAACCACTTTAATATACCGGCACCAATCCGTTTTTCCGGCAAGGTCAAATGAATGATCCAATGTGCCTTGACAACTGGCAGGACTTGTTAGTCCGAGTGATATCCAGCTCACGCCATCTTTTGAAACAAAGACTTCTGCACGTTCCGGGTATACTCCAAAGGTTGGGTTACCGCCTGAATATTCATATACAGTAAGATCATTGCCTGCCTGGTCTGTTACAATACTGCTTAACTGCAAAACAATAAAACCGTTATACCCGAGTGTAAAGTATTTTCCCAAAGCGTCAGGCGCATCATTGGCATCGGGTTCTCCACGTGTGGCCTTGGGATCATTTTCGAAGAAATAAGCACTTTGCCCGTTCTTTTGAAGTCCAACAGTATATTTAATAACGTTGGAAGCATAGACACAGGCAGGCGGATCGCAAAGTTCAGAAGAAGCCGAGCGTACAATATTCTTAACGGAACTCACACCATCATACCACGATATATTTATGGTATTGGGATTTTCGATACTGGGAGTTTCAAAATAAGTATTGCCCGGAGCAGCTGTAATTGCATCAATGGTCTTTATGAAGTTACTGAAGTAGTATACCATGTTCCACTTCACTGCTACAGGAAAGTTATTGGGATTATAGATACGCCAGTTGCGTACTTCGTAGTTTTGATTGCATAACGGGAAAATAGTGAGCGATTTTACCGGTTCATCATTGGCAACCATCAATGTATATACCTGGTCACCGGCAATACAACTGTCGCCGAGTATAGCACGCATTCTGAACTTATAGGTTCCCGGTGTGGTAGGTATACCCGATAAAACAGCCGTGATGCTGTCCGCTCCTCTTTCCAGTGAAAGTCCGGGTATGGAATTATCAATTTCATATCGTACGGATGCTACCGTATATAGTAAGAATATGCTAAAAGTTTCACTATAGGGTTGCCCTTTAATAGCATAGCGAAGCACGGTATTGGAAGGGTAAATTGAATCAGGAGCTAAGCATCTGAAGGATTGTACATAGTCAACGGTATCAGTGCATCCATCTGCTGTCTGAGCAGCAATTATAAAATGCAGAAATCCATCTTGCTGTGCGGCACCTTCTACTTTCAAGCATTCGTCTCCTACCTCATAATCATAAACATGATAACCCTTTGGTAAACTGACAACAGAGTATTCGACAGAATCCCACGGATACCAATACGGACATGCTTGTGCAGTTCCCTGTTCGCCAACAAAGCCGAATCCCAGTTCTCCTCCAAAGTCTATACGGAACTGTTCGCATGGTCTGTTCCAGTGTACTTCCAAGGTATATTCTTCTTCAAAAAACGGACATCCCGGACCTGTACTGGCTCCTAAGGTAAAGGTGTACGTACCTACTGTCGAAGGTGTTCCGTATATACTTCTGTCGTTGCTATAGAGCAACATGCCTGGAGGCAGTGCTCCTGAAGTAATTTGTAAAGACACACCTGGGATATAGTGATGCGCACTGTCTTCAAAAGAGAAACTGAGATACCTGAATTCTCCTATAAACAGAACAGGGTTTGGAATTTCATCAGGATTTACTTTTGTTATAGTGATGCAATTCTGTGCGTATACAGAAACATGGAGCAAACAACACAGCCCGAAAGCTGAAATCACTTTCAATAATTTTTTCATGTATTTATTTCGAGAGAGGTAAACGAAAATATAGTATAACGTTCGATGCGGAGTATATCCGCCTCCGGATGGCCGGGCCTGTCGGTGGGTAGTAATTAGGACAGGGCGATCCAATAGGTAATCAGATTTTTAAAACATAGCTATAGCATCAGGCGTACACACCCGTGCTATGTGGTGGGTTTGTCATGGGAGGGAATGTTAAAAAAGCAAATTGAAACAGCCGGTACAAGCCAGCCCGTTGCCGGGTATAGCCAGGAATATCAATCAACGAGAATTTAAAAGGTTGATTAAAGCGTGAGCAACCTACAGACTTCGATTTATGATTTTTAGTAAAGAGGAGTTCGCGAACGGTGCGTGCGGTGTGGTGTGGGGCAGGTTATAACAATGGCGCGCGATAGCGTTACTGTCGCAAGGCTATTTTGCAGCCGGGCTAACAATTTTTGTAAAATGCTTTTCATACCGGGAGGGTTTATAAAGGTGTATCGAACTTACTCAAAAGCTTATGCATTTGATAATTTGTATCCGATTATTTTTCAGGCGATTACAATATTCCAAGCGGCCGTTATCCGTGTTTCCCCATTCGAATAACTAATAACGGGCAGCGGGTTAACGGATACCGGATAAACCGTTAATTTTGTACCAAAATATTTTTTGTGAATTCATCCATAGCTTCATTCAAGCAATACTGCAATAGCATCGTACAATACAGTCGCAGAAACACGGTAGAGGTAAAGATCGGTGACGTCCCTATGGGTGGCAGCAATCCCATCCGCATCCAGTCGATGACTACTATAGACACGATGGACACGAAGGGTTCGGTGGAGCAAACCATCCGCATGGTGGAAGCTGGTTGTGAATATGTGCGCATCACGGCACCCAGCATGAAGGAAGCACAAAACCTGGAGGCCATTAAAAAAGAACTGCGCGTACGCGGCTATAACGTTCCGCTGGTTGCCGATATACATTTCACTCCCAACGCTGCCGAGCTTGCAGCACGACTCGTGGAGAAAGTGCGCATCAATCCCGGCAACTATGCCGATAAAAAAAGATTTGAGACAATAGAATATACCGAAGCCACCTACCAGTCGGAGCTTGCACGCATCCGCGACAAGTTTGTGCCGCTGATTAAGATCTGTAAAGAATACGGTACGGCTATGCGCATCGGTACGAACCACGGTTCGCTAAGCGATCGCATCATGAGTCGTTATGGGGATAGTCCGGTGGGCATGGTGGAATCGGCATTGGAATTTCTTCGCATTTGTGAAGACGAAGGTTTCTTCAACATTGTATTGTCGATGAAGTCAAGCAACGCACAGGTAATGGTGCAGGCATACCGGTTGCTGGTGCAGAAGCTGGATGAAGAAGGATTGAAGCCATACCCGTTGCACCTCGGTGTTACCGAAGCAGGAGAGGGGGAAGATGGTCGTATAAAATCATCGGTAGGTATCGGTACACTGCTGGAAGATGGTCTTGGTGATACCATTCGGGTATCGCTCACGGAAGAACCGGAAGCCGAAGTGCCGGTAGCCTATACGTTGGCGAAGCGCTATGATGACCGTTCTGCTCACGATCCGATCCCCGCGGCAGAGCATTACCCGATTACACCTTTTGAGTATAATCGCAGACCTACCCGACAAGTATTAAATATAGGCGGTGTTGAACATCTGATACCGCGCGTGGTGGCTGACTTTTCCTCGAAAGAGAAAATTACCGCAGCATCATTCTTTGCCCTGGGATATCAGTACTCTGTTCCATTGGACAAATGGAATATTACGGACATGGCGTGCGACTATATATTTCTTGGTGATCGCACGATTGATTTTGAAATACCCGGAACGTTAGGGCTGATCTACAATCACAAAACGTGGCTGACACAAAAGGACAAGGACAGAACATACCCGTTCATCCGGGCGGAACAATATATAGCGGGTGTAGAATTATCCGACCAGGCTAATTTTATTTATACCCGGATACAGGATGTTACCGATACACTGATCGCAAAGCTGAAAGAAGATAAGACTTCGGTGTTGTTTATCGATACCTATAACAAACACGGTATGGCTGAACAACGCAGGCTGTTTGTGGAATTGATTAACAAAGGATGCGATATACCTGTGATTATTGGCAGAGCGTACAAAGATCTTACCACGGAACAACTACAGCTATATGCAGCCACTGATTTGGGAGGATTGCTGGTAGATGGTTTGGGAGATGGTGTTTTTATAGCAGCAGAGAATTGTGGATCTGATAAAATGATCAATGAGACAGCGTTCAACATTCTGCAGGCTACACGTACGCGCATCTCGAAAACAGAGTATATATCTTGCCCTTCGTGCGGACGAACCTTGTTTGATCTGCAGGAGACAACGGCACGGATACGCGCCAGAACAAGTCACCTGAAGGGCGTGAAGATTGGCATTATGGGATGTATTGTAAACGGCCCCGGTGAAATGGCAGATGCAGACTATGGCTATGTAGGTTCAGGTCCCGGACGCATTACGTTGTATAAAGGAAAGGAAGTGGTGCGCAAAAATGTACCGACAGCACAGGCGGTTGATGAACTGGTAAACCTGATTCGTGAGCACGGTGACTGGATTGAACTTGAAACAATGAACTGATGTTGCTCTAAACAACGACACAACATGGAAGAGATTAAAAACAGCGCAGCACCTGCGCATGAAAATAAGCCGAAGAAATCAGGATGGAGAGAATTCTTTAGCATGGGAGAAGTTGGAAATTATTTCTTTCGCAAAAAAGATCCGGCACGCCCCAGTAACATCAACATACGCATGATGCATGGTGTGAATAAAATTTCCATTCTCATTTTTTTAATCGGTGTGCTGTACCTTATATTCAAGCTGGTGATTAAACCGCGTTTATAAGTGAACATCGAAAATTATCGTGCATACTGCATGGCAAAGAAAGGCGTAACCGAAGAATTTCCATTCGGTGAAAATACACTGGTATATAAGGTGATGGGAAAGCTCTTTGCTCTTACGGATGTGGAGTTGTTTGAAAGTGTAAATCTGAAAGTTGATCCGGAGAAAGGTGCTGAACTGCGCGAAGAATATCCATCGGTGCTGCCCGGTTATCACATGAATAAAAAACATTGGGTCACCATACGGATGGATGGTTCCATACCCGATAAATTACTCAAGCAGTGGATTGACGATTCGTATCAACTGGTTGTTTCCGGTCTCACCAAAAAACTACAGGCAGAGCTGGCATCACTCAAATAAAAACGATCGTGGCTTGCGCGCTGTTAAAACTTTTATCTCTCCAACAGCATCGTGTATTTTTCGTATAATTAATAATCCTCTTAATACAACCAACATGCTGCTTCGCTTCGCTTTTGTCATTATTTGTATAGCTATAGGTATACCGATGTATGCACAACAGGAACTGGTACGCGAAGACTTTAACAACAACGCGAACCTGTGGGGACTTGAAGACAATGCTTCGCGAAAGATATCTATAGCCAACGGCAAACTTCAGTTAGACAACAAGAGCAGCGAGAGCGCGTTTGTAAGTCACGATTATCCTGTTGATCCTGATAAAGATTTTTACATCGAAACACAGGTTAAAAAGGCCGCAGGTAATAACATTACCTACGGGCTATATTTTGCTGATACACGCAAAACGAAAAACAACAAATGGTATTACTACCTGGTGGCACCGGACGGACGCCTGATCTTTTGTGAGAACAGCAGTGAGAAAACGGATTATGTATACTATCAGAATGAATCGCCTGTAGTAGCACCATCACCCGCGGGAAATACATTTGCTGTGGAGAAGAAAAGCGGTGTTACCAATTTTTACTTTAATGGTCAGAAGATATTTACATTGTCCAACGTGCGCTTCTGGGGAAATTTTGTAGGGTATGCGGTGTATGATCAGGGAACTATTGAAGTAGACTATATACTGGTAAAACAGAACTTCAAATTAAACCTGGTGCCCAATGCTGCTGTCAATTATACCAAAGATAATCTAGGATCAGCGGTCAATACAAAAGACGATGACATTATGCCGATCATCAGTGCCGATGGTAAGACACTATATTACGCAGTTGAAAACGATCCGTCTAATGCAGGCGGAACCGAGAGTTCAGATATATGGTATACCACACGGAAAGCAGATGGTACGTGGGCTCCGCGCAAAAATATAGGATCACCGCTGAATACACGCGAAGCAGACTTCGTAGTGAATGCCATGCCCGATAACAATTCACTGCTTATCAATGGCGATTATGTAAGCAGCAATGGAACCATAAACAAGTACGAAGGTTTATCGATGACGCATCGTACGCGCTCCGGCTGGAGCCTTCCGGAAAAACTCGTGATCGATAATTTTTATAATTACTCTGCCGAAGTATCGTTCGCACTTTCGCCCGATCAGCAGGTGTTGATCTCTTCGATCGAGCGCGATATTACCTATGGCAGTACCGATCTGTATGTGTCGTTCCTTCAATCGGATGGCACGTGGACAGCTCCGGAGAATATGGGATCTGTGTTGAATACCTATGGTAAAGATATAACACCCACTATAGCAGCCGATGGTAAGACACTTTACTATTCAACCAATGGTAAACCCGGCTATGGCAGTAACGATATATTTGTGAGCAGACGGTTGGATGAGTCATGGAAGAACTGGTCGGAACCACAGAACCTCGGTCCATCCGTTAACACTATAAACTGGGATGCATACTATAGCGTGCCGGCTTCCGGAGATATAGCCTACATCGTATCAAACGACAAAAGCCTGGGCGGTGCCGATATCTATAGTATACGCGTTGTGAAAGAAGCGCAGCCGGAGCCGGTTGTAATTGTGCAGGGTAAGGTATACAATAAGGCAACGAACCAGCCGATAGGAGCGACCATTACTTATCACGATCTCACCAATGGTAAAGATATAGGCAGTGCCGAGTCCAGCCCTGCGGACGGTAGCTATAAGATGGTGTTGCCCTACAGTAAAGCCTATGGATTTCTGGCGGAGAAAGAACAATTTTTGTCAGAGAGCAGCAACCTTGATTTGAGTGAAGTAAAGGTATACCAGGAAGTACAACGCGATCTGTACCTGACACCGCTGGAAGTTGGTAAAACGGTAACATTGAACAACGTGTTCTTTGTACGAAGCAAAGCTGACCTGCTTCCGGAAAGTTACCCGGAAATTGAACGGCTCGTAAAAGTTCTGAATGATAATCCAGCGATACGCATCGAACTAACCGGGCATACCGATAATATAGGCAATCCTGCCCTGAACAAAGAACTGTCGGAGAAACGTGTTGAGACTATCAAGAATTACCTGGTGAGTAAAGGTATAGCGGCCGATCGTATTACCGGCAAAGGACTGGGCGGCACGAAACCTGTTGCCAGCAATGCTACGGAAGACACCCGAAAGCTGAACAGGCGCGTGGAATTTACCATTGTGAAATAGTATAGCATGTAGCTGTATATCTCTGCCATGATAAAGCGATGGTTACTCCTTGTACTGATTATTCCGTTGGCGGGGGGCGGGGTATATTTTGCCAGTTACTGGATCAACACTCAGCCTGTATGGATTCTGAATTCAGATGCTATACATGAATTCGAAGGTATGCCTGCACGCAATAAACAGATCATCAAATTTGTAGAAGAAAATGGAGAAGCGCTGGCTCCGGATTACAAGCAAGTGGTATGCACCGAATTTGTGATCAAGGTGATTGAAGAATTTGTTCCGCTGATAACTTCCGAAGAAAACAAGATCAGAATTATCACGGATGAAGATATACCAGCGATGTTGGTAAAAGAGTCGCCTGTGATAAAAGGCGTTCATACATCATTAGTCCAGGCTAACAAAGGTGTTGAGATTTTACAACCTGAGGATGTGAAGCCGGGCGATTTCGTGCAATTCTGGAATTCATATTTAGGTATACCATATGGCCATTGTGGGGTAGTGTTTAGTGTTGAACCGTATAAGAGTATAGCTGTATATTCGTCTCATCCGGTAACAGGCGGCTACGGTAAACAGAAATTTCTGTGGCCCGATCATATTTTTTTTGTGAGGCTCAAGTGAGATCACACCTGCCTGCGAGATTCTTATCTTCTTATTGATGACTCTGCCACCATCAATTCCCAAAAACTCACGGACGCTCCCGAGAGCACCTGATCCTGATAAATCGACATGATCCAAAAAGTATATACGTGATTTATATACCAATTGTGTACGTTTTATACCCTGGGCGGAACATCTGATACCCTACATATTAACTTTTGATACGGTGTTGGCCAGTGTTTCTTTTTTAGGTTTATGCAAACGATTTAGTGTATCTATCAAACGATTGCTGATCGGTTAAACATCTAAAAATTAACCAGTAAACCTTATGAAGAGTTATTCTACAAAAGAACCCGGCCGGCTCAGAATCTTTCCGTGGGGAAGAGAACGATGGCTGCCCATGGTAATGCTCTGCCTGTTTCTCGCAGGCGTTTCAACGACAATTCTCAAAGCTCAAACAACGTACAACTGGGGTAACGTTGCTATTGGTGGAGGAGGCTTTGTTTCGGGATTGGTGTTCAGTAAAAATCAACAGAACCTGGCGTATGCACGAACCGATGTGGGCGGAGCGTACCGGTGGGACGCAACCGCGAACAAGTGGATTCCGCTACTCGACTGGGCTGCTGAAAATGAAAGAGGATATCTGGGTGTAGAGTCCCTGGCAATCGATCCACAGTCACCGGGCAAACTATATATGCTTGCCGGTATATCATATTTTGATAATGGTAAAACGGCCATACTTCGTTCAACCGATTATGGTAAAACATTTTCGATTACCGATGTTACGGCACAGTTTAAAGCACACGGCAATGGTATGGGAAGACAAACCGGTGAGAAGCTGGTAGTAGACCCCAACAACGGAAATATACTCTTCTGCGGTACCCGCTGGAACGGATTGTTCAAGAGTACTAATGCCGGTGTAAGCTGGAGTCGTGTGACATCACTGAATGTTACCACCACACCCAATGAGAACGGAATCAGTTTTGTTGTGCTGGATAAATCCAGTAGTGCAAGCGGTACAGCAACCAAGACTATATATGTAGGTGTGTCTCGCTCGGGCAGCACCAATCTATACCGCAGTACCGATGGCGGTACAACTTTCGCGGCAGTATCAGGGGCGCCCACATCCTATATGCCACACCGTGCTGTATTGGCGAGCGATGGCAATCTATATATTACCTATGGAAACGGAGCCGGACCACACGGACATTGGGCAGTTCCGGAACCTATGGACAATGGGCAAATCTGGAAATATAATACTGCAACCGGTGCATGGACGAATATATCACCATCCGGTATAAATCGTGCATTCGGTGGTATATCGGTAGATCCGAATAATGCCAGTCGTCTCGTAGCTTCAACCATCAATACCTATCTTCCGCAAGGCAGCGCCTATGGTGATAGAATATTTTTGAGTACCAACGGTGGTGCCAGCTGGACAGATGTTATAGCGCGAGGATTTAGTCTTGATGCCAACGGTATGTCGTGGGTAAACGGACATTCCATTCACTGGGCAGGTTGTGTGGAGTTCGATCCCTACAACACTAAAAAGGTTTGGGCAACATCCGGCAACGGTATATTTTCTAACGATGATATAGATGCAACATCGGGTATATGGAAGTTTCGCGTGCAGGGACTGGAAGAAACAGTGCCGCTGGATATAGTAAGTATACCGAATAACGGTCCACTGGTTTCAGTTATAGGTGATTATGATGGTTTCAGACATACCAACATTACACAATATACGCCTGCGCATACACCGAGCACCGGTACAACAACAGGCTTGGCTTGTGCTGCACAGAATACAAATGTACTCGTGCGTGTTGGTAACAATATGTACTACTCCACAGACATGGGCGTATCCTGGACGGAGTGTACCAAGAATGGCAACAAAGGTAAGGTTGCTATAGCTTCTGATGGAAATACATTTTTACATTGCCCCGAGACTTCAACTACAACCTATCGATCAACCAACCGAGGCAGCTCCTGGACTTCTGTAACCGGATTAAGTATAAATGAAGCACGTCCGGTTGCAGACCCTGTAAATTCAAGTAAGTTCTATGCGTATGATCCGGGCAGCGGCTCGATGCTGATCAGTACCAATGGAGGTTCATCGTTCGCAGCAACGGGAGCACCCGGCAGTAACGGATCAAAAGTTATTCGTACAACGCCTGGCAAGGAAGGACACTTGTGGGTACCGCTCTATGGTAATGGATTATCGCGATCAACCAACTCGGGACAGTCGTTTACAAAACTTTCGAATGTTACGTATTGTGGTGCAGTCGGTTTAGGTAAAGAAGCGCCCGGTAAAACATATCCGACACTATATATCTGGGGAACAGTAAGCGGTGTGTTAGGTATACATCGTTCCATTGACGAAGGCGCTACCTGGACACGCATTAATGACAATGACCATGAATATGGCGGACCTGGTAACGGGGAATTTGTTATTGGTGATATGAATGTCTATGGAAGAGTATATATGAGCACGGCCGGTCGCGGTATAGTATATGGCGAACCTGCGAGTTGTACATCTACTACCATCGTTCCGTATTTGCAGATAAACGGAGGAAGCTGGCAGCAAACAGCGTCCGCATCACTGGCAGCAGGAGGAACGGTAAAGATTGGTCCGCAGCCAACCACCGGAGGCTCGTGGAGCTGGACAGGTCCGAATAACTTTACGGCAACTACACGCGAGGTAACAATCTCGAATATACAATCGGCACAAGCCGGTACCTATACTGCACGCTATACCAACGCCAGCGGCTGTCAAAGTACACAGGCATTTACCATCACCGTTAGTGGAAACAGCGCGATCGTGGTGCGTGCCCGCGGTGTGGTGGGCGGTGAGACAATTGATCTTCGTGTGAATAACACTACGGTTGCTACGTGGACTCTGACTACTGCGTATCAGAATCTTTCATCGTCAGGCAACGGTACGGTTACTGTTCATTTCACCAATGATTCAGGCTCACGCGATGTACAAATCGACTATGTAACGATTGGCGGTGTAACATACCAGGCAGAGAATCAGGCGACCAACACAGGTGTATGGATGAACAATACCTGTGGAGGATCAAACAGCGAGTGGCTCAACTGCAATGGCTATATCAGTTTCAGTAGCAGCAGTGCTCGTGTTGCTGCAGTGGAAACAACAGAAGTACCATCAGAATCTGGTTTTATTCAGGCATATCCCAACCCGGTGGAAAGTAAAGTAACAATTCGCTTCCCGAAAGATATGCAGGGAAGTGATATTGTGTTTACAGATATCACAGGCAAAGTTCATTTTAGCAGCAAGGTTGAGCGAACGGAGCAAACATTTGATCTTGCGCAGACACCTTCCGGAATATATATGGTACATGTAGCGGGTGCAAACGCCCGATCCGTTGTTAAGATTGTAAAAAAATAAAGTCATTTACAGCAAACTCTCCGATGTAAGTCGGGGAGTTTTGTTGCATTTCTGCATCATATACCCCTCTTTTTTATTGCCAACGTTTTTGTCCTCGTGCATTTATACGAGCCGGGTGTGCGTTCGGGTTATTTTTAGTAAAGCTTACCGTTTATGATTGTACCGGCTTATCCGGAGGCAAAATGCTTTACGGAATTTCTCGTTTCGCCTTATCAATAGATGTATAACACGTAAATTCATAAAAATGATGAATCAGAAGGCAACCCTTTTTTTTAACCCCGCGTCTGGTGGAAGATTCTAGAAAAAACTTGGAAGACCCAAAGCAGATAAAAGTGCTGCTTCAAGACTGTCTCAAAGGCAGCCGTGAAGCACAGAAGCGGCTTTATGAGCACTTCTATGGGTATGCTATGAGTGTTTGTTTACGGTATTCAAAAACAAAAGAGGAAGCCAAAGAGATCATGAATGATGGTTTTATGAAGTTTTTCACGCACATACATCAACACGATGAAGGAGCTTCTGTAAAATCATGGTTGAGAAGAATAATGATCAATACAGCGATTGACCATTATCGCAAGCACAACAAACACTATCATCACCAGGACATAGATAATACAACGGTTTTGAATATAGCCGATAACACGCAGGGCACCGAAACCATTTCATACGAGGAGTTGATCCGGATGGTGCAAAAGTTACCGGATGCATATCGCGCTGTTTTTAATTTATATGTTATCGATGGTTTTACGCACGAGGAGATTGCTGAGAAGTTGGGAATCGTGGTGGGCACTTCGAAGTCGAACCTGTTCAAGGCGCGCGAGCACTTGAAGAATCAATTACGGAAGATAAATATCAATAACTATGCGCAATATTTCTGATAACGAACTGGATAAGTTATTCCAGGATGCTGCGCAGCGTGTTGAACCTGAGTTTGATCCCGGAGATTGGGAGAAACTGTCAAAGCGCATCGATCGGAGTGATCGCATAAATCTCTTCAGGAGAATTGCCATATACCTTTCAGTAGCGTTACTTATTATATTCTCAACGTGGCTGGGAGTTAATTACTATAAGGGGCAATCGGATAACGCCAGGAGCTCTTCGAACAATGGTATAGTAAATGGAACAGCTGATGGCTCTGAAAATAGTGAAGATGAAATTGACGCTAATGCATCTGCACAAAACGCAGACAAGGATGCTGATGTAAATAACGGTACGTCTACAGGTTCTTCGTCCGATGAAACTATATCTTCTAATACAGATAAAACATCATCATCTTCTGAAAATAGTCTAGATGTAAAAGAGTCGAACGATATAGCAGGCGCAGGTGAACGTTCAGCGTCTGGAGCTTCATCAACGGGTGATCAATCCGAAGAGAAAAACGCATTGAAGAAAGAGAGCGCCCAGCGTAAAGCCGGAGTGTCTGAGCAAAGCACGGCAGCGTCAACCACGCATAAGAAAGATAAAAACGGAAACGCGATTAATAGTACTTCTGAAAGCATAGATGTATCAAACAATCAAACAAAGACACAGAAGCCGAAGCGAACCGTTGCAGGAGGGAAGGGGAATCGTGATGAGGGTTCGCTATCTGCTTCCGGTAATTCAAATAACGATCGTGTAAGTGAAAAATCACAGTCTGCATCTATAGATCATCAGCGTGCATCTGCCAGTGATGAAAAAAAATCTTCGTTAACTGCAACAATACAGGATAAAAACGGAGCCACACGATCTCGGACTACATCGGGTGTCGATGAGGGAAGCAATGAAGCAGCCCATGCTGAAGAACAAAATGATGCAGATATATCTTCTGCTGCGCAACGCTCATCTCCGGCATCAATCATCGATACAAATGCTTCTGCTGAAAAGAAGTCTTCAGCATCGAATGAGACTTCATTGACAGGCAATACCGGTGCAGGTGTTAAGGGTAACGCGGTAACACAAAGCAATACTATACCAGCTACTGATGCGTCATCGAAAAAGGATCAGGTGAATATTGGTACGAACACATCATCATCAAAATCATTAGATCAGAAATCAAAGTCATCCAGCATTTCTGAAACGGATACGCTCGCTATAGCGGATGTGCACTCAACAGAAAAGAATGAACAGGAGAGACAACATAATGCAGTGCAGTCCGATGCTCTTGTTGATCAATCTGGCAACACAGATCAAACCAGTATAAATGCTGATAGTGCTTCTGCGAAGTCGTCAGCACTTAAATCAAAGAACAACGTTTTACTGGCAGGTGATACAAATGGTATTGCAAAGAAATCCACCGGTTCCGAAAATACTACCGGTATACTTTCGAATGAAACATCCGCAGGAAAATTAAATGCGAAAGAACCTTCATCGCAGGATAATGGAACTCCTGTTCGCGAAAAGGGGAACAGTATATCTGTCAACGATACTATAGCTGCAAGCAACAAAGCTGGTTCGAATATGAAAAATACCGAAATTGCTAAAACCGAAGGTGCAGTTGCTTTACATAACAATAATAAACAGGCTGCCGGAGCTGATCATGTCGCACAACAGTCAGACAGTGTTTCTGATAATGGAACCGGACTTAAATCGAAGGATGCTGCTATAGCGACTTCTGGTGAAGATAAAAATGTTCCTATATCCACTACGAAAAACGGTGTAGCTGATAAAAGCTCGGCCGAACGTGATGCAGCTATAACGAAACAAAATTCATCAGCAACATCAGGTTTATCGAGTGACTCGCTGCGTAATGAATCTGAATCAAAGCGTACGGAAAAAGTACTCAATCAATCCAGTGCAATTGTTGAGAACGATAGCACCAATGCAAAACCTGTCGTGAAAGCTGATTCGGTTGATCACACTGCAGCTAATAAAGAAACCACAGACGATACAAGCGAGAAAGAAGAGAAGTCACGGGAGTCTAATTGGTATGTAAAATTATTAGTGTCTCCTGATTTCAGCGCCATCGGATATAGCAAGCCGGGCAAGACTGGCTTTAATATAGGGTTGACGGTTGAGTATTCTCCGGCAAAACACTGGGGAATCAGTACGGGTGCTATATGGTCGAAGAAACTATACGATAAAAATAATCCCGGTAAATCGTATTCGTACGGAGGAGCATCCTTCGAAGCAGATTACCTGGATGGCGATTGCCGTGTGCTGGATATACCGATCAATGTTACGTACTATATATTACCCGAGGCTCGTCTTAACTTCTATGCAACGGTTGGGGTATCATCGTACATTATGCTGAAGGAGAATTATGTATATACGGTTACTACAAACAACCAGGATTACCATTACTACGAAGATTATAAGAATGAAAACCGTCACTGGTTCAGCATGCTGAATATCTCGTTTGGGTTGCAGTATAGAGTTAGTCCGCGATTACAAATTCAGGCAGAGCCGTTTTTGAAAGCGCCTATGTCGGGCGTTGGTGCCGGGAAGATTGACCTGGTAAGTGCCGGAACGTTCTTTGCACTGAAGTATAAGATCAATAAGTAATATAATGTATATATATGTCGAGCAGGTTAAAGTTTGTTAATGTTATTGTTTTGTTGATTGTTCTCGTGCGCTGTACGAACCATGTTGAGACCGAAGTGGTGGATTGTGAAGCGAATAAACCTTCGGTTACAGTAGAAAGTACAACCGATCCAACCAGTTGCGATAGTANNACATATCAGTCGTCAACAACATTTGCTGGTTTGGGAGGCGGTACATTTGTTATTACCATACGCGATTCAAAAGGTTGTGAGAATATAGTAGAAGCTTCACTAGATATCAAGTCAACGGATCTTGCTGCTACTTACCATGTAACAGAAGATACTGAATGTTTAACAAACAATGGTACAATTACTGTTGATGCTACAGGATCGGGTACACCATTTGAGTTTAGTCTTGGGACGGGTGCTTTCGGTTCCAGTAATATCTTTTCCGATTTACAGTATGGTGCATATACGGTTCGCGTAAGAGATTCGCAGGGCTGTACTATATCGCTTAATATTTCGGTTGTTCGCGGACAAACAGGAACGAGCTGGACCAGTGATATCAAACCGATCATTGATGCAAACTGTGCTATATCGGGTTGTCACGTAAGTGGCAATCAGATTCCGGATTGGTCTAATCTGACGAATGTTCAGAACAATGCAACCAATATAAAGACGCGTACAACCAATGGCTCCATGCCTCCTGCAGGACAACCCCGACTTACACAGGAACAGATCAGCAAGATTGCCTGCTGGGTAGATGATGGCGCGAAGAGCAATTAATAAACGAATCAGGTAAAACTAAATATTATGACTATGAAAATCCGCTTAGCAGTGTTGTTTGCATGTATCGCGATGGGTGCGAATGCGCAAAAGTATACATCTGAAAAGAGTACGGTTACTTTCTTTTCGAGTGCCACACTCGAAGACATAAAGGCTGACAATGCAAAGGCGTCAAGTGTTTTTGATGCTTCCAATGGAAATATAGCGTTTGTTGTTCCGATCAATGAATTTCAATTCAAGAAATCGCTGATGCAGGAGCATTTCAATGAAAAGTATATGGAGACGGAGAAATATCCGAAGTCTACTTTTCAAGGGAAAATTGTGGGATATGATGCCAATGCAGAAAAACAAGAAGTTAAAGCACAAGGCAAATTAACGATACATGGCGTTACGCGCGATGTGGAGATTCCCGGAACGATCGAGAAGCAGGGAGACAAGCTGGTTATGAATTCCAAGTTCATCGTAAAGCTGGCAGATTATAAAGTAGATATACCGAAGCTGATGTGGCAGAATATAGCTGAGCAGGTAGAGGTAACCGTGAATTTTACATACAAACATTAAGAGATACATGCAGTCGATCAAGAGAAATATAGTTGCATTAAAGACCATTTTCGTTTTCTTCTTTACTACGCAGGCGTTTGCACAGGATGATCTGTTAAAGGAGTTGGAAACAAATTCGGAGAAGGAGCCATCCTATACAGCACAGACTTTCAAGGGTACGCGTCTAATAAACGGTCACTCGGTTGAGACTATTGGCGAGGGAACGCTGGAATTTATTTTCTCACACCGCTTCGGCCGTTTGAATGGAGGCTTGTATGAAATGTACGGACTCGATGATGCGTATGTTCGCCTCGGGTTAGAATATGGTATAACAGATAACTTTGGTATAGGTATAGGCCGTAACTCCGTTGACAAAACGGTTGACGGTTACCTGAAGTATAAATTCGTGAAGCAGTCAACTGCGGGCTCGCCGGTAACAATCACTGCGTTTGGAAGTACCGCGTATAAAACATCGCCTAAAGATGCTGATGTACCAGATGGTTTTCAGCGTAGCGATCGTTTATCATACACAGGGCAGCTTTTGATTGCCAGAAAATTTACCCCGGCTTTATCGTTTCAGTTAATGCCTACGCTGGTTCATAAAAACTGGGTGGCGCTGGATGAAGGAGATAATAACCAGGTTGCTATAGGTGCTGGGGGGCGTATAAAAATGACGCGCAGTGTTTCGGTTAACCTGGAATATTATTATCGTGTTAATCCAAGCGCGGCAGCTTCCTACAACGATGCGATCGGTATTGCGGTAGATATAGAAACAGGTGGCCACGTGTTTCAGATCATATTAACGAACACTCGCGGTATGATTGAGCGCTCGTTCATTACAGAAACGGATGGCGACTTCTTTGATGGAGATATACACCTGGGCTTCAATGTTACCCGTGCCTTCCAGTTGAAAGGCAAGCGTTAAAATCCTATCAGTTTGGATTAAAATTCTACCAACTTAGTATAGAAGCCTACCCCAATGGGCGGCTGGTTCGGGGCCTCAGATTCTGATAAAAAGAATTTGAGGCCTTGTTCATTTTATAACAAGTCCTGCAACTTCTGTAGTAAAAATTACATGCTGGACGCTTGGGTGGACATTACTTTTTGGATTAGAAACGGTATGAATGGTCGTTAGATCAGGAAGAGCGGTAAGAAGATGGGAGAGCTATGCTTAACAAAAGGTACCCTTTTAGTAGCGATCTGATGACGTGCAGAAGCAAAGTACACCTTTTTGTCATGGGTCAATTTGCGTGATATCGTAAAGGGGTTTACATATTTGTTCAACGGTCAGGGGATTAATCCGAATGCGTTGTTACCCTTGTTCGCTTTAACAATAACAGTACACGGCAACCATACTTACGGTCGGTTGGAATAAATCGACAGCGGGAATATAGAAACAAAAGAAAACTCAATACTATATGGTAAAACTAATTGTAATTGATGATCACGCACTCTTCAGAATTGGTCTCGTTTCAATCCTGAAAAAAGATCCGAGGTTTAATGTGGTGGGCGAGTTCAACAGTTTCACGGCTGTGCGTCCTCATGTTCAGGATCTGAATGCGCACCTTGTGTTGATTGATATTTCGTTGGATAAGGAAAGCGGATTGGATGTTGCAAAATACTTCAAGGAAAAGAAGCCGGGTATTAAAGTAGTTATACTCAGCTCGCACAAAGAAGAATTCTATATAGTAAATGCCATGGAAGCAGGAATCGATGGCTATATCCATAAAGATGTGGAGTCTGAAGAGCTCATCCTCGGTCTTCACAAAGTATTGCAGGGTGAAAAGTTCTATTCCCTGGAGATCTCCAATTTACTGGTGAGCAGTCTTTACAAGAAATCATACCGCGGTCTTCCTTTCCTTACCAGCAAGGAAAAAGAAGTGGTTAAATACCTGATCGAAGGATGCTCCAGCAAAGAGATTGCAGCGCGCATGGAAGTGAGTCCAAGAACGATTGAGACACACCGCGCCAACGTACTGGGCAAATTCGATTTGAAGAACACAACAGAGCTGGTAGCTAAAATAGCTGAACAGAAAATACGATTCTGAAGTATACATCCGGCAAGCCTGTATATGAACACCTGAGCGTGTGGCCAGCAGGTCATGCAGGAAAAAGAGTGTCATCTAAAATCCGCATGTCATGAAGGGAAGCGTTATCTTCTGTTTATTCCTGGGGAGTTTACTGGGGAGTAACGTTGTTCTCGCCCAGAACAGAAGGATCGATAGTTTAAAGACTGTGCTGAAAGTTCTTCGGCAGGATACAAATCGCGTGAAGACCCTGATGCTTCTATGCGATGCACAGTCATACGTTGACTATGATGCCATTCCTAAAACAGCGAACCAGATATTAACGTTATCCGAAAAATTGGAGTATCCTCAAGGGATTGCAAAGGCCTACACATTCCTGGGGGTATATAACGACCGGACCGGAAAATCATATCTCGGTATCGACTACTTCCTCAAAGCACTTCGCATTTACGAACAACTGCAGAATAAAAAACTTATAGCGGCCTGCTATAATAATATAGGCGTTATTTACCTTTCGCAGGAAGACAACCGGGAAGCCTATAATTACTTTGATAAAGCACTGGAAGTCTGGACAATATTAAACTACAAGAGCGGAATTGCCCGCGCCCTCAATAATATAGCGATCGTTTCGGAGCGAGAGGGGAAAGATTCGCTGGCACTGGAATACTATAGACGGTCGTTGAAGATCAATGAAGAACTTGGGAATCACTCTTCGGTAAGTACCGCGCTTAACTCCATAGGTGAAATATACCTGCGAAGACATCAGCTTGAAGAAGCCTTTGCCTACGAGCAACGCGCTCTTCAACAGGCACAGATAGCAGGTGCCACCACCCGTTACTCCGTTATATATGCTGCCATCAGTGAAATATACCTGGCGCAACATAAACATAATGAATCTTTACTTGCCGCACAGCGAGCCTTGCAATATGCCAAGCAGGTAAACGCCAAAGAAGATATAGCGAATAGCTACAAACTTATATCCCAGTCATACGAAGCGGATCATAATTTCGAAAGGGCCTATCTGTATCAGAAACTATACCTGTCATTGAACGACAGTTTACAGCGAACCGAAAACAAGAATGCCATTGAGCGTTTCCGGAATAATTATGAAATGGAGAAGAAGGAAAAAGAGATCTCCGTTTTGTCGCATCAGCATCAGATCGAAGTGCATCGCAGAAATAGTATACTCATTACACTGGGCGGTATAGTCTGTGTGTTCTTTTTGATTTTGAGTCGTCAGCGACTCTCTGCGAAAAAGAAACTGGAAGTAGAGCGCAAGAACCTGGAGTTGTTAAAGGAACAAGCCCTTCGCCTGGAGAGTGAAGAGAAATACAAAACGCTTATTGAAAGTACCCTGCTGGGTGTTTCCATCGCCCGAAACGGACAGATCATTTATGCCAATAAAACACTGCTCTCGGTTTTTGGTTATGAAAGTATAGAGTCCTATTTCCGGAAAGGCATTGTGCGCGTTACCGATCGTGCTACGACCGAAACGCGTACACTCATCGAATCCATCATTCAGAATTATAAAGAAGGTAAGGAAACGCCTCAGTCATTTATAGGTCACTTTTACGACAAAGACAATAAGGTACGTTCATTCGAAGTACAGGCCGGTGATATTATGCTGGAGAATGAGCGATGCCGCATGTATGTATTGATCGATGTAACAGACAGGCTGGCGGCCGAGAAAGCATCGCAGGAGATGGAAAAGCTTTTCCGGTTGTCGCAGCACTTCTCAAATATAGGGAGCTGGCGCTGGAGTTTTAATACGAACAATTCACTCTGGTCTGATACAACCTATAAACTATATGATGTAGATCCATCCGAAGAGATCAGCAGCGATCGGTTCTATCAATCTGTACATCCGGAAGACCGTGATAAAATTTCGGTGGCGGCCATTGTAAGCATCGAGCGAAATCTGCCTTTTGAAGTTGAACATAGAACAGTACCCGAAGAAGGAAAACCGGTTCGCTGGATAAAACTTAAAGGAGATGTATTCCGAAATGATGACGGCCAGCCGGTTGAGATATTTGGTGTAGCGTGGGATATAACTGAATCCAAACAGATCGCGGAAGAATTACGACTCAACAAAGAGAAATATAGGTTACTGGCGGAGTCGGGTCATGAAGTACTTGGACTTTATGATCTGAATGGTATTGCCCAGTATATGTCACCGGCTATCGTTCGGATGTTTGGATATTTACCGAACGAAGTTGTAGGGCTGAGGCTGGCGGGCGATAGAGTTCACCCGATGGACAGACGTCAGATGTTGATGAATTTCCGTAAAGCGATAAGTCAGCCGGATGAATCCATCGTGATGAAAGTTCGCATGAAGCGAAAGGACAAGCAGTATATATGGTGCCAGAAAAGTTTTCGTGCTGTTAAAGATGACAACGGTAATATTACCGGTATTCGCTGCCTGACGCGAGATATAGGATACGAAATTGCCTATGAAGAAAAACTGAATCGTTCGAATGCGCGCCTTACCAACTCGGTGCGTGAGTATAAAACCCTAAACCGGAAACTGAACTACCTGCTGAAAGAATTAGGTAAACGTTCACGGCAGATCGAAAGCACAAACCACAAGCTCACGATATCGCAACGTGTGTTGAAGCATACCTACGAACAGTTAAAATTAAAGACTGATGCGCTGAACGAAATTGCCATCATTGTTTTGTGCGACAGGCATGGAAGGCTTACCGATGTGAACGAGATGTTTGAAAGCGTTATGGGATATGACCGCTCGGAGATTGTCGGTAATACCTATAACGAGTTGCAGCATACACTATATAGTTCGGGTATGCACACCCATGAATTCTTTGCGGATATTTGGACAGAATTGGTAGAAGGACGTGGCTGGCGCGGTGAGATCTGCTATCGAGCTAAATCCGGAAGCCTCGTGTGGTGCCTCAAGCACATGGTGCCGCTCACAGAAAATGGCGAGTTTGCAGGCTACTTCTCGTTTAGCTATGATATAACGCTCGATAAGAAACGTGAAGCCGAACTTATTGAAGCCAAGCAGGTAGCAGAGGCAGCTTCTGTTGAGAAAGAAGACTTCCTTTCGGTGATGAGCCATGAGATACGTACTCCGCTCAACTCGGTTATTGGCTTGTCAAATTTACTCTTGAAGAAGCAGCCGCGTGAAGATCAAATGCCGATCATGAAAACATTAAAGTACTCAAGCGACAACCTGCTGCACCTGGTAAATGATATACTTGACTTTAACAAGATACAAGCCGGTAAAATTGAGCTGGAAGATATAACGTTCAATACCATCGAATTTTTGCAGCAGTTCCAGGCTGCCTATCAACCTATAGCATCGGAGAAAGGCCTTGACTTCCGCGTGACTGCCGATGCAACGATACCCACTATATTAAGCGGAGATTCCATGCGACTTAACCAGATATTGAATAACCTGGTTAATAATGCCATGAAGTTTACGCAACACGGCCAGGTAAAAGTAAAAGTCTCGCTGGTAACGAAGAACGAAAATCAGTGCAAGCTCTTGTTTGAGGTGCATGATACGGGCATTGGTATTTCGGAAGATAAGCTGCCCTATATATTTCAGCCGTTCCATCAATCAGAAAAGTATATATCGCGAAAATTTGGCGGTACAGGTTTAGGACTCTCCATTGTAAAAAGTCTGGTGACCATGCTGAAGGGCGAGATTTCCGTGCGGAGTATAGAAGGAGAGGGGTCTGTATTCTCAGTCGTTGTTCCATTTAATATATATGCCGTTGCTATACCACAGCATGTGGGTATAAAAGAGCGTAATGAAAATGCACTGGTTGCATCCTTTAAAGGATACCGTATTTTATACGTTGAAGATGTAGAGTCGAACCGCATGGTAATAGAAAGTTACCTGAAAGACTGCGGAGTAGAATGTACCCTGGCGGCCGATGGTGAGATAGCGTTGAAGCATACCGCGAATAAAACATTCGATGTGATCCTCATGGACTTGCAGATGCCAGGGTTGAACGGATACGAAGTTACCGAAGCGCTCCGTCTGCAACCCGGAGGACGTAACAACCATACACCTGTCATTGCTTTTACAGCCGAGGCTTTATCAGAAAACCTCAAGACGCGCACGGCAATGTATCATATTCAGGACATCGTTACGAAACCTTTTCAACTCGATGCACTCATTCGTAAAATAGTAAAGGTTTGTCCGAAGCGCAGAGAAGAAGAAGACTTCCTGTCGTTCCAGTTTTATGAAGATGTCTTTAACTATAATCCGGAAGAGATGGAGAAGATCAAAACCATCCTGATAAATGACTTCCGTTTAATGGAGGAGAATATAACCCGTTATGTAGAAGAAGAGAACATGGATGGTATACGCGCAGAGATCCATAAACTTTCTCCCATCGTAAAGAACCTTCGTTGCAAGGCGTTGATACGTTCGTTTGAAGAGTTCAGAAAATATCAGGAGTACTCGCCTGTTGTTAAAGAGTTGCATACAGAACTGTGCAGAAATAATAACATGCTGTATACCTTTGTAGAAAATTTGAAGTATTGATCACTATGGACATCGCATAGACCGTTGTAACAAAAGAGATAGGGCAGACGTTGAGTACAATGAAAAAATGAGATAGATTAGTGTCTCATAATACCCCACTCAAATGCCCCTTGTAAACATCAGCGACAACAAGTATTACTCTATTTCGGTATCGCCCGAGAAAAACAGAGCCTATCTCAAAATCATCGGTTTCTGGAGAAATCCGGAAGCAGTACCTGATTATCTCAAGCACTGGACCAGTGCTGTGTCTAAGTTAAAAAAAGGTTTTACCCTTTTAACAGATGCTTCTGAGATGAAGACACATCCAAAAGACGTAGTAAAACTGCATGAACAGGCCCAAGAAATTTTGCTGAAAGCCGGTGTTGTAAAAGTAGCGGAGATACTGCGCGATGATGACCTGGCCGAGATGCAGCTCAATGCGGTGGCCAAGACCACACAATTCCCCAAGCAGAATTTTAAATCAATTGCAGAAGCCGAAGCCTGGCTGGACCAATAGGTACATATAGCCAGCATGGATGTTTTGTATTTAGTGCTATATTTAGGGGTATATCCTTTAACTATAGCACATGACCCATTACGCTTTTCAAGGGAAACCGGTTTTAAAAACAATCTATAGCATCGGTACATATACCGGCTTTATTGTAGCGTGTTTTATACTTTTGATCTGCTGCCGATCGGGCAAAGAAGTTCGTGAGTATAATGCTAACGTTATGCCCGCGTACAATGCACTGGAAAGATTGATTGGGCCCCGGGCAAATGAACTTGTGCTGCGATTGACCAATCATGCTTCTGACCAGGTAACGATCAGCACAGCGCGAGGCGAGGTGTTTATAGAAGGCAATTCAATACCCGCGATATGTTATGGCGCCTATACTTACCTGCGTGAGATTGGTGCTGTTCACATAAGCTGGGAAGGTAATCGTGTGAGTTTACCGGCACAATGGCCCGATCATTCATTACAGACTCTACAAACACCGTTTACATACCGGCAATATCTCAACGTATGTGCATTTGGCTATACTACGGTTTGGTGGGATTGGGAGCGTTGGGAAAAGGAGATCGACTGGATGGCGATACGAGGTATCAACATGCCTTCTGCAATGGAAGGACAGGAAGCGGTATATCTCAGGTTATGGAAAGAGATGGGACTTGCCGAGGCAGATATACTCCAGCATTTCAGTGGTGCTGCCTTCTTACCGTGGCATCGCATGGGGAATATAAATGGATATGGCGGTCCGCTTCCCATGAGCTATATCACAAAAAAAGAAGCGTTGCAGAAACAGATATTGGAACGGATGCGATCACTCGGTATGCACCCGGTAGTGCCAGCGTTTAGCGGATATGTACCTGCAAAATTGAAAGATAAATTTCAGGAGGCTCACATCCGGCAACTTGAACCGTGGGAGAAAGGTTTTGAAGGCACCTATATGCTGGATCCGAAAGATCCGTTATTTCTCACCATCGGTAAACGATTCATTGAACTATACCAGGAAATGTATGGCGATGCATCGTTCTACCTCGCAGACTCATTCAATGAAATGAAGCCACCTGTTACGGCTGATAATAAACAAAACTTGTTGGCAGAATATGGTGAAGCAGTATATAAATCAATACAGCAGGCAGACTCGTCTGCAACGTGGGTTATGCAGGGGTGGCTCTTTGGAAATGATTCCGTTTTTTGGGACACCACTTCTATTCAATCTTTTCTGAGCAAAGTTCCGCCATCGAAAATGATCATACAGGATTTTGGTAATGATCGTTATCCGGGTATATGGAAGCGAACCAAAGCGTATGGCGGTAAGCAATGGACTTATGGTTATGTACATAATTATGGAGGATCGAACCCGGTATACGGTGATTTCGAATTTTATAATGAAGAAGTAACAGGCCTGGTAAATAGCACCGACAAACGAAACCTGGTAGGCTATGGTGTGTTGCCTGAAGGACTGCACAATAACTCGGTAGTATACGAATATATATATGACCTGTCGTGGTCGGGGCAAGGTATAGAATGGGAGAAGTGGATCAAACAATATAGCCAGGACCGCTACGGGTATATATCCGATGATATACTTTCGTCATGGGATTTACTGAAGGAGTCTGTTTTTCAAACGTGCTACTGGACACCGCGCTGGTGGAATGGAGGAGGAGCCTATCTGTTATTCAAGCGACCCACTGCGAACATTGTTGATTTCAAAGGATATCCGGGCGACAAACAAAGACTTAGACAGGCTTTACAACTTTTGCTGAAGGAGACGGAGAAGAATAAAACCAATACATTACTTGCGCACGATCTTGTTGAATTTACCCGACACTATATAAGCATGTACATCGATTCTATATTGATCGATGCGGTAAAAGCCTACAAAGCCGGTAACGTGTCGCAAGGTGATGCACTGGCCAATAAAACATTTCTGATAGCAGAAAAACTGGATACACTGATCGGTACACAGCACCTTAACGTTTTAGGATCGTGGCTGGAAGATGCTTCGCGTTACGGAGACAATGCACAGGAATCTGAACGATATATACAGAACGCACGAACACAGATCACCATTTGGGGAGGCGATAACCTGAAAGACTACGCTTCCAAATCGTGGCAGGGAATGTACAAGGATTTTTATGTGCCGCGCTGGAAGATTTTTTTCGAAGAGATGAAAAAGGCTCGCGCAGCCGGAAAGCCGTTGGACGAAGAAGCAGTCCGGTTAAAGATATTGAAATGGGAAGAGGCCTGGGACAATCAAAAAGATATACCTGCCCGTGTTTATAAAGACGATGTAGCGAAGCGCGTCACCGAGCTGCTGGTGCTTTGATTTATAGCGTCAGATGTATAATTAGCGTAAGAGTGTAATACTTCCGGTGCGTGGGCTTTTCTCCTGTCCATCGCAGCGAATAATAAAGTAGTATACACCATCGGGCAGTGCTCTCCCGTTCATCGTTCCATCCCAGGTATTCAGGTAAGGTTTGGCTTCGTATACCTTTACACCTTTTTCATCAAAGATGGTAACGCTGCATTGCGGGTAATCCAGTATATTCTCGACTGTCCAATAAGGATTAATGGCATCGTTGTTCGGAGAGAAAAAGAGGCTAGGCTTGAGCTTGGTTGATACCGTTGCATCTTTTATGCGTACTTCAATCGTAGTTTGTCCATTACATCCGTGATCATCTTGTCCCTTTACCGTATAGAGTGTAGATACAGTTGGCGTTGCCACTGGGTTAGGTATGTCGGCTTGCGATAAAGATATAGCAGGTTCCCACTGGTACGTTGCCAGACCGGAAGCTTCGAGTTGTGTGCTGCCACCTTCGCTCACCGTTTCGGGCCGTGCAGTAGCAACCACTACGGGCGGAGGCAACGCAGCAACGTTACCAGTAACTTTAAACATGCAACCATCGTTGCCCGCAACTTCTGCCGTATAGGCACCGGGTTGTGTCACGGCTATAGTCGGGGAGGCAGAGCCTGTGCTCCAGCTATAGCTTTTAAACGATCCGGAGAGCGATAGTACAAGTGACTGTCCTTCGCAGATTTCATATACACCGGTACTGCTGCTCATTACCGGGGGCACCGCTGCCGTGATTGCAATTGACTTTGTTGCCGTTCGCGGACATGCTCCACTTTTATAGGATGCACTGAGTGTGATGGAGTAGGATGGATTCGCTGAAGTATATATATGCACCGGGTTGCTTTCCGTTGACGATTGTGAGTCGCCAAAACTCCAGGTGTAAAATATTTCCGATTGTCCGGAAGAGGTCGTGTTGTTCTTGAAATTTACTTCGGTTCCCTGGCATGCGGAAGCAGGCGCATCGAAAGCCGCGGTTGGAGGATCGGCAACGGTAAGTTTAGCAGACGCAGAAGTTGCTATAGGACAATTCGCATTGGAAGATGTAGCCTTGTAATAATACTCACCCGATGTGCCCCGTGTTAATGACTTTCCCGTTGAAAGTGCTCCTGCCGTACGTTCGAACCATTGGTATGTAAAGTCAGTGCTATATTGAAATACCGACAGCGTTGCAAGTTGTCCACCGCAGATTACTTCAGGGGTTGATCGCTGAACCGTGAAGTCTGGTATAGCAGTAACTTTGGCGGTTGTTGTCTCCGTTCGCGCGAGGCAACCGGTGGCCGCATCGCCAGCATATACATTCACCGAATATATACCGGCATCCGATACTTTAACAGCATTGATCTGTACCGTAGCATTTGTGCCGATAACATTTCCGGATGCATCAGTCCATTGATAATTGAAGCCTGAACCAAGATCATTTTTCAACGACAGGGTAAGCGTTTGTCCCTGGCATACCGGACCATTGTTGACTGGCTGTGGATCGGAAGCTGTTCCGGCTGCTATCGTAACTTTAACGAGGTTTGAAGTTGGTGTACACGTTCCTTTTTCAGCAGTAGCCTTCACGTTGTATTCGCCTGATACTGCTGGTGTATAGGAATTCGTACCCGGGGAAGTTGTATGGGTGGACAGGTTGGTCCATTCATATACTACGCCACCACCTTGTGTTGCTGTAAGGGGAGTGGTGTTACCGCTACAGATATTTAGTGGCCTTGCGGGTGTTATCTCCGGAATCATACAGGTCTTGTTACGAAAGATAGAAACTTTTGAAGCAGCAATGTCCTGCAAGTCGTCATCTATACTTGTAAAGGCTATATCCGGTTTCCCATCGCTGTCCACATCGCCTATGGTTACATGACGATTCAGGTAAGTAGTTGCTTTCGTTGTAGTTTGAAAAGATATATTTCCCGGTGAACTGGTATTGTTCAGAATGGTAAGCGATTTCTTTTTTACCGATGCTACTACGATATCTGCTTTTCCATCGCCATCGAGATCACCGAAAGCAAGTCCCCACGGATCGCTTTCAGTTGTGAATGTTTTGATTGGACCAAACGATATCCCCGATGCACCGGACTGATTAATCAA
>DJFR01000175.1:49492-50157 GCA_002432545.1 Flammeovirgaceae bacterium UBA5867
GCGGTAACGATATCCGGCAGACGATCTCCGTTCATATCAGCGACCGCCAATGCATCTGTGCCGGTTATACCGGGAATGTTTACAGCAATCGGAGCAGCAGCAAACATAATGGATGTGCGGGTACTTTTGTTCTGCAATACGAACACTGCGTTGGTTGTTTGTGATGTGATGAGTAACTCCGGCTTGCCATCCAGATCTATATCGGCAACATCAATATGACGCGGAGTGATGTTGGCAATTCGTATGGATTGCGATGTAAAGGAAAGCGTACCCGGTGCCGGGCTGTTATTCTCCAGTATAAATATTTTGTTAGTCGATCCTTTTTCGGTAGCGATAAGATCGGTCTTGCCATCGCCATTCAGATCACCACATTTGATTTGAAGTGTTCTTGAAAAAAGGTTGATCGATGTGTTGCTGTTGAACGCCACATTGCCCGGCCCGGTGCCGGTGTTCCGGTATATATTGATCTTGGCAAAATTATCGCTGGCTGTGGCAAGATCATTTTTCCGATCGCCATCAAAATCACAGAGGCATAAATCATATAGCCCTTCTTCTTTGGCAACGCCCCCCGGAAAATCAAACTGACCTTCCAGGTTGTTAGTGTTGAATGGTTGCGCATCGTCACCATGAAAACTTAACAGGAAAGGATTCTGCGTATAGCCGGT
>DJFR01000206.1:0-32041 GCA_002432545.1 Flammeovirgaceae bacterium UBA5867
CCGCCACCCATCTTGTTCATCGTCTTCATCATTTTGCGCATGTCGCTGAATTGTTTCAGCAGTTGATTTACCTGTTGGATAGAGGTACCGCTACCCACAGCAATTCTGTTCTTGCGACTGCCGTTGATGATATCCGGGTTCTCGCGTTCTTCCAATGTCATCGAGCGAATGATCGCTTCTACCGGTTTGAAAGAGTTATCATCTATATCTATATCTTTTATAGCCTTGCCCATGCCGGGTATCATGCCTAAAAGGTCTTTCATGTTACCCATCTTCTTTACCTGCTCGAGTTGTGACAAGAAGTCGTTGAAGTCGAACTGGTTTTTACGGATCTTCTTGTTAAGTCGTGCAGCTTCTTCCTGGTCGAAAGCCTGTTGAGCTTTTTCAACGAGGGTTACAACGTCACCCATACCCAGGATACGACTCGCCATACGATCGGGATAGAAGCGATCGATAGCTTCCATCTTCTCGCCTGTACTTACAAACTTGATAGGCTTGTCAACTACTCTGCGAATAGAGAGCGCAGCACCACCACGTGTATCACCATCGAGCTTGGTAAGAACAACACCGTTGAAATTCAAACGATCATTGAATGCCTTCGCTGTATTCACGGCATCCTGACCGGTCATGGAGTCAACAACGAAAAGTGTTTCGGACGGATTGAGCGCTTCTTTCAAACGCGCAATCTCATTCATCATCTCTTCATCAACGGCAAGACGACCGGCTGTATCGACTATAACAATACGATGGTTGTTTTTCTTCGCGTGTTCAATCGCTGCCTTTGCAATTTTAACAGCGTCTTTGTTTTCAGGTTCTGCATATACTTCTACACCTACTTGCTCACCCAATACTTTCAACTGGTCGATCGCAGCAGGGCGGTATATATCGCAGGCTGTTAATAACACCGAGCGACCCTGACGCTTCAGATAGTTGGCAAGCTTACCGGAGAAAGTTGTTTTACCGGAACCCTGCAAACCTGCAATAAGAATTATAGCAGGACTACCATCAATCTTTATATCTTCACTCTGGCCACCCATTAAGGTAGTCAGTTCATCGTTTGTGATTTTGATCAGCAACTGGCTTGGCGAAATGGATGTAAGTACATCCTGACCCATTGCCTTTTCTTTGATCTCGTCTGTTACCTCTTTGGCAACTTTATAGTTTACGTCCGCATCGATCAATGCTTTACGGATTTCTTTTACCGTGGAGGCAACGTTGATCTCGCTGATGTTTCCCTGGCCTTTTAGGGTTTGAAAGGCCTTCTCCAGTTTATAACTTAAATTATCGAACATGGTGTTTGTAATATCTTGATTTAATTATTGCCCGCAGATTTCGCTGATTTTCGCAGAAAAATCCGGCAAAGTCTGCAAAGTTAACCCTCCCCGGATAGGGAAGCAAATTGAGTTTTTACATCGTTAAATTTTGTACCAGCGCTTCGCTGATCCGTTGTTTCAAAAGTGAGGCAGCGTTTTGGATGGCGTACTCTTCGGAGATGCCTTCGTGCATCAGCGTAACAGCTTTGTAAACGCCAAGTTGCCCGAGTTCAGCCGGGCCAAGCTCGCATGTTCCGGCAACAACAATCAGGCGCTTATTATATTTTCGGGCGAGCTGCGCTATTCCGTTTACAACTTTACCTGACAAGGTTTGCCGATCGATCTTACCTTCACCCGTGATGATAATATCGGCCTGCTGTATGCGCTCTTCTAGTCCGGTAAATTGCATGATGAACTCCATGCCCGGTATTACAGTCAGGTTTGTAAAAACTTTTAATGATGCAGGCAGTCCGCCCCCGGCACCGGCTCCCGGGAAATTTACCGGCCGCTGAAAAGTTTTTTCAAGGAGAGATGCGTAGTGCCTGAGACCAGCATCCAGCACAGCAACCATTTTCTCATCAGCACCTTTCTGCGGAGCAAAAATATAGGCTGCACCCCGCGGACCGAACAACGGGTTATCTACATCACAAAATATAGTAAGATCTATAGCGGCCAATCTTGTATGCAATTGTGATATATCGATCGTATGTATATAGCGCAGGTTTTCACCAACAGGTTTGAGCTGATTACCATCCGAAGAAAGAAATCGTACGCCCAGTGCTTCGGCCAGTCCGGTGCCAGCATCGTTGGTAGCACTGCCGCCTATACCTAAAAATATTTTTGATACACCGTAGTCGAGTGCATGGCGAATGAGTTCACCGGTTCCACGTGTGGTGGTGATCATCGGGTTTCGCTCTTCCTTTTTTAGCAGCTGCAATCCGGAAGCAGCGGCCATCTCCATAAATGCTGTGGAGCCATCGCGCGATAAACCATAAGCAACGTCAATCGGTCGGTCGAGCGGATCGTGTACCGGTACCGTTGTAAATGTACCATCACTCAATTTTGTCAATAGTTCGCATGAGCCTTCACCGCCATCAGCGAGTGGCAGGGAGTATATATTCAGGCTGCTATTCAATTCCTGTAACGCACTGCCAATAGCATCACAAACCTGCGGTGCGGTTAATGAGCCTTTAAATTTATCGGGTGCAATCAGAACGGTCATGATGCTGCTATATCATAGCGAAATATACTTTACAAGCTTTACTGATTATCTGAACGGATAATACGGAAAGATTTCCCCGGCCTTAAATATATTCTTGTCGAGTGGGAGTTCGAGAAAACCAGTTACATTTTTGAGATTGGCAAAATCGCCTGAGCCACCACCGGCATTCGGGTATGCCATCAGTTTACCGCCTTCATTTTTTACAGTTACCTGCAGGAAGTACGTGAGTTTTGGCTGAAAGGTAAAGTCTTCAGCGAGTATAGCGTATTGTTCTTCTTTCTTAACGTGCATACTTTTCCATATCCACGGAAGTATATAGCGATAGAAGCACATATAGGTTGATACCGGATTTCCCGGAAGGGCAAAAACAATTTTACCTTTCTTCGATACGCCAAACCAGAATGGCTTGCCGGGCCGCTGACTTACTTCATGGAAAAGTTTTTTTACATCAATGCTCTCAAGGGCTTCGGGTATAAAATCAAATTTACCTTTCGATACGCCTCCGGAGACAATGAGTACATCGTGATTTTCGGCAATAACTTTCAGCGAGTCGATTACAAAATCTTTCTGATCATAAATATGATATTGGGTTGATTCCCATCCGATCATTTTTACAGCAGCATCTATTGCATAGGTGTTCGATCGCCTGATCTGGTGCAGCTCCGGTACTTCGGTAACTTCAACCAGTTCATCGCCACTGGATATTATAGCGGTGCGGGGAAATGAAAATACAGGCACATCCACCATGCCTACCGAAGCAAGCAACGCGATCTCCGCTGGTGAAAGTATAATGCCGGGTGAAAGGAGTGTATCATTTCGTTCAGCATCCTGACCTTGTACATGTATATTCTGACCTTCTTCTATTGTATTGATCAGCAGCGTAGCAATGTTACCTTGTATGGATACATCTTCGTAACGAATTACAGTGTCGGTACCTTCCGGTAATATAGAGCCCGTCATTACCTCCATGCAGTTCTGTACATCTTTCAGACTCTTTTGGGGTTGTCCGGCTCCCTGTGTTTCTTCTATATAGAATTCGCGTCTGCCATTTTTCCATTCATCGTACCAGATGGCTATACCATCCATGGCTACACGATTGAATGGAGGAAAGTCACGGTCGGCCTTTGCAGCTTCGGCCAGCACCCGTCCGATGGCATCGTTCAGATCAACCTTCATTACTGAGGGCTTAAAGAGATGTGATAACACAACGCGGGTTGCTTCTTCTACCGTTACCATGTTTAATAATTATTAACTTTGTTTTGTTTCGAAGATACATGAGTAAAAAGAAATTTACACACGTTTCGTCCAGCGGACTTCCGCAGATGGTAAACGTATCGGATAAAAACAGTACCAGGCGCATCGCCAAAGCTCAGGCTACAATTAATGTTGGCCAGGAAATACTTGATCTGATACAACACAACGAACTCATCACCAAAAAAGGACCGGTGTTTCAGACGGCCATCATTGCCGGTGTTATGGGCGCGAAAAAAACAGCCGAACTCATACCGTTCTGTCACCCGTTGGGATTGGAAGATTGCCAGGTACATATACATGTTGTTGACTCAAAAATTATAGTAGATACGGAAGCTGTAATTACCGGTAAAACAGGCGTGGAGATGGAGGCGCTTACTGCGGCTACGGTGGCGGCACTTACGGTTTATGATATGTGCAAGGCACTCTCGCATAACATTATCATTGAGGAAATAAAGCTCATGGAGAAGACCGGTGGTAAAAAAGATTTCAAACGCAAGAAATAGCATGACGCTGCGCAGACGACTCTACCTGACCCTGGAACCAACGGAGAAGGGCGGTATCATTGAACGGATTTTCGAGTTCTGTCTCGTTACCATTATCATTCTCAACATCCTCGCGATTATCGTAGATTCGGTGGAGGAGGTACGAAGTAGATATGATGCGCTGTTTGTAAAATTTGAATACTTCACCATCGTCTTCTTCACCGTGGAATATATAGCGCGATTATATTCCATCGTAGAAAATCCGGAGTTCAGCCACCCGGTAAAAGGCAGGCTTAAGTATATAACACAACCGCTGGCTATCATCGACCTGCTGGCGTTTCTGCCATTCTATTTTGTTTTTCTTGATTTGCGTTTTCTGCGAATCTTCCGGTTAATGTCGCTGTTTCGTTTGTTCAAGATTGCCCGTTACCTGCATGCGCTTAAAATTTTTAAACGCGTTCTTGCTGATCGGAAAGAACAACTTATACTAAGTTTCCTGTTTATACTCTTTGTGCTTACCATCATATCGTTCATTATGTTCTATGCCGAGCACGAGGCACAACCTGATAAGTTCAGCAGTATACCGGCCACGATGTGGTGGGGCATTGCTACTATTACAACGGTTGGGTATGGCGATATGGTGCCGATAACAGCGTTGGGTAAACTTCTCGGAGGTTTATTTGCTATAGCCGGTGTAGGTTTACTCGCATTGCCTGCCGGTATTTTGTCTTCAGGTTTTTTTGAATCACTGCATAAAGAACCGACCATTAAGAAATGTCCGCACTGCGGAGAAGATATTCATGAGTGATGTAAAATCTATACATGAAATCGATCCTGCTATATATGGACTTGTGCTGGCAGGAGGGAGGAGTTCACGCATGGGGCGTGATAAAGGTCTTATTGTATACAACGGCAAGCCGCAGCGTGAGTATATAACGGATCTGTTGCGTAAATTTTGTGTACACGTATTTACATCGTGTAAAACGCAGGAATATATACCTATTGAACTCAATCCGTTGCCCGATCAGTTTGAATTGGAGAGTCCGTTGAATGGAGTTTTATCGGCTTTTGAAAAGAACAATAGCGTTGCATGGCTTACAGTTCCGGTAGATATGCCGTATGTAGATGAAGCGGTGCTCGCATTTTTACTTCAGCATCGCGATGCTGATAAAACGGCTACATGCTTTGTAGATTCCGATGGTAAAAATCCTGAACCATTGCTTGCTATATGGGAAGCAAAAGCTGCAGTATCGCTAAAGATGTACTATGAAGCTGGCGGTATAAGTCCGCGTGAATTTCTGAAACAACAAGATATACTTTTACTGCAGCCACCCGATAAACGCATTCACCACAACATCAATACACCCGATGAGCTTGACGATTTTCTGAAGAAGTCGTGAAGAAATTTACCCGAACAAAACCCGGTCATGTTTCTGTAATAGCTTTTTTGAACATAGTGATATGAAAAGCTGAATCCCCGGACAGAATCTTACGCATGGGTATAGGGTTGTTGCTAAAACCAGATAAAGCGAGTAGGGTAATCGTGCCGATATGTACTGCATCAAAGCTATACTGTATGGTAAAATGATGAATTGATTGTAAAATGCTCTGCGTCAACACTTGTTTAAAAAATAGAAAACTGTATTTACCGTATTTCTCCGGTATAGTATATCCAGTATAAACACGTACCTCCTATACGTAGTATTTCGGGGTCGGCTCACCGGATTAAGGGATTTGAAAACGATATTGTTACAGGAAGAAATTTTTCTATACAGATTTATTACATCTTCTCATGTAGGATATTTTTCCACAACTTTTAATGGAGGGGCATGTTTAGTTTAGTACAAATTTTTATTGGTAAATGAAGCCAATTGTTAAACCGCACTCTAATCGCATACACCGTGATCTGATTATTGTGTTAAGCGCAAGTCTGGTGGCCGCTATACTGCTAGTATCAGCTGCTGTGATGTTGATCGGATAAAATAAAAGGAGGCCGTTGAAAGCCTCCCTTTGTTTTTTTATCGTGCTATAGTTCTTATGAATTTACGGCTACTGCCGGATGCGCAGATATCCATTCTTCGCCATCTTCAAATACTTCTTTTTTCCATATCGGTACTTTTACTTTCAATGTATCGATTATATACTGGCAAGCTTCAAAAGAATCCTTTCGATGTGGTGTTGAAACGGCAACGGCTACAGCAACCTCACCCGGTTTCAACGTACCGATGCGGTGACTCACCGCCCACCCGAGCAAGGGCCATCGATGCGATGCATCATCAATAATTTTTCTGATCTCTCCAACCGCCATGGTTTCGTATGCTTCATACTCCAACCACACTACATTCTTTCCATGCGCATTGTTACGCACAGTACCTACAAAAACATTTACAGCTCCGGCATTCAGGCTCGAAGCTGTATCGATGACTTTCTGAACGTCAATTGGTTTCTCGGTTATCTTAATCATGTTCTATAAAGGTTGGTTGAACATTATCGTGAAGGACAAATGAAGGTAGCGATTTTCATAGTCAATATCAAGAAAAGCCTTCATCGTCTTCCGGTATGTTAAACCGTAATAACTTGATTTACTTCATTACCTGTTAAAATTACCCTCCGCTTACCGGAGGTATCAGTGCGATCTCATCGCCATCGGTAATCACGGCAGTCTCATCAGCATAGCTGTTGTTCACTGCGATGAACAAGGAGCGCAGCCCGGTAAGTTTAGGATATTTTTCATTCAGAGCCGCGCGCAGATCTCCCACCGTCACGCCTGGTGCCTCAATAACCATTTCCTTCCCACCGAGGATATCTTTTGTAATACCGAAAGCTTTAACCCGGAACGTATGCATGCGTTTAAATTTTTCTGATCAATTCGTCAAATATCAAACAAATTTTAAATGCCTGAAGAAAAAATCAAAACGTTTCTGTGTTACTCCGCATTTTTAGCAACCAGAGTTTGTTTTTTGTTTGTAATTTGTGATCTGCTTGTAACTTTCATTGTAAACGATCCGGCACATTGACTTTGTACGATAACCATAACAGGCCCATTAATTACCTGCGGCTGGCAGTGACCGATCGCTGTAACCTGCGCTGTTTTTATTGTATGCCGGAAGAAGGTATACATTACCTGCCCAAGAAGGAACTGCTCTCGTTTGAAGAGATCTATAGGCTGGTTTCGTTACTGGCAGGTATGGGTATAACAAAGGTACGTTTAACAGGAGGCGAACCGTTTGTGCGCACCGACCTGATGAAACTGATCCGCTCTATTGTAGAGATACCTGGTATAAAAGATCTTCATCTTACTACCAACGGTGTTCTTACATCAACGTTTATTCCGGAGCTGAAGAAGATTGGTATAGCTTCCGTTAATCTTAGTCTCGATACACTCGACAGGCAACGTTTTAAAACCATTACAAGGCGCGATGAATTTGCGCCGGTAATGAAGACTCTTGATCTGCTGCTGAAACATGATATACCAGTAAAGATCAACGCAGTGGTGATGGACGGAAAGAATATTGATGATATTGTGCCGCTCATCGAACTCACGAAGAATAGTAATGTAGACGTTCGCTTTATCGAAGAGATGCCGTTTAATGGCGAAGGCAATCATTACCCGGTGTTAAACTGGACATATAAAAAGATTCTAAGCTATATACAGGAACATTATCCTTCACTGCACAAAATTCCGGATCCGGATTTTTCAACATCCTATAATTATACCGTGCCGGGATACCAGGGAAATATAGGCGTTATCGCTGCCTTCAGTCGTACATTCTGCGGAACGTGCAATCGCATTCGCGTAACAGCACAAGGCGTGTTGAAGACTTGCTTGTATGATGAAGGTGTGCTCGATATAAAACAACTGCTTCGCGCGGATCAGGACGATAGTGCTGTGAAAGAAAAATTATACCACGCATTCCGCCACCGTGCAAAAGATGGTTTTGAAGCCGAGCAAAAACGGAATAGCAACTTACCCGTACACGAATCGATGTCTACCATCGGTGGATAGACGATATAGCATAGTAATCTTTTAACCTGATAGTTTTTTTCATGTTTCGTATATCCTTCACGGCTTTTCTTTTCCTGATCGTTATAAGTAGCGTTGCCCAGGAGCAAGTCAAAGCAACTACTTCCATTACAATCAGTGGCCGGATTAAATCGCCTAAAATTTTCACGACAGTCGCTATAGAACAATATAAAGTATATAATATAGGCGATGTAGTGATCACCAATCATAAAGGTGAAACCAAGGGCACAGCAAAAGAGCTGAGTGGTGTTCTGTTGAAAGATATTCTGAAAAGTATAGAACTGGATGCAGAAAGTCCTAAGGTGTTCAGCGAGTATTATTTTACCTGCGTTGCTTCCGATGGCTACAAAGTTGTGTTTTCATGGAATGAACTCTTCAACACCGCTAGCGGTAATACAGTATATATTGTAACATCCAAAGATCATAAACCAATGGATGTATTGGACGAAAGTATACTGATGATCTCGTCAGCCGATGTGCATACAGGCAGGCGTTACGTAAAGAATCTTCAATCAATTATTGTTCGCAGAGCGGAGTAGGGCATGGAGACAGTGCAGATCATTCTCATTCTTAGTTTTTTTATAATCGCCCTGGTATATGCTTCAGTCGGTTTTGGTGGCGGCTCCAGTTACCTCGCGTTACTCGCACAGCCGCTCTTTATGCTGGCTCCGGAAGTTATTCGTCCTACCGCATTACTCTGCAACATCATTGTTGTTACCGGAGGCACAATCATTTTTTATCGCGAAGGCAAAATTGTATGGAAGGAAGTGTGGCCGTTTATGATAGTAAGTATACCGGCTGCCTATCTTGGTGGCTTCTGGAAACTGGAAGATGCTATATTCTTTATGCTGCTCGGTATAACCCTGCTGATTGCTTCGATTTTGCTTTGGATACAACCGGAGAAAATAACCGCTACATCGGGTAAGTATAATACTACTGGTATAAATATAGCTTTGGGGGGAGGTATTGGTTTTCTTTCCGGACTGGTAAGTATAGGGGGCGGTATCTTTCTTTCACCTGTGTTGCATTTTCTGCGGTGGGCAGACGCTAAAAAGATCTCGGCACTTGCGAGTTTATTTATACTCGTTAACTCCATCAGCGGTCTGGCGGGCCAGTTTCAGCATGGGCTTCCCAATCTTCAGTGGCAATTTGTAGTGCCGTTGCTTGCAGCCGTTTTTATAGGGGGGCAACTCGGTTCACGCATGGGTGCCCGCAAATTCAACCCGGTCTACATAAAGCGTATCACAGCCGTGCTGATGTTACTCGCAGCACTTAATATCCTGAAGGACCATTGGTATTGGTAGCAACCGGTGTTTTAACAACCTTATGGATGAGCATGAATAGACCAATGGCAAAAAGAATAGCTCCGATCGTACTGATGATACCTACAGGAAGGAGATAAGCCTGGTACATTGAATAAGAATCAACCCCTCCGCTTCGGGTAATCAACGGAATGCCTACGGTGTAAAACAGGTGCGTTAACAATCCGATGATCGAACCGATGATCATCATGTATCCTTCCGGAGTAGAACGTTTACTGATATAGTAGATGGTGGCTGCCAATACGGCCACGCTGGGCACAACGCTTATCAAATTTTGAAGTACACTCAGAATGGTATCCAGTAATCCCATGGAGAAATAATTTGATTGATGGTGCAAAGTAAAGATTCATTCGGGAGTATCCACAATCCTTCCTATTTTGCACGACTAAAATTTAAAGCAGGTAAGCTTTCAAATAACATTGACGAGGGCGGCCTGCAGATAAAAGTCTTAATCAACGCATGAAAAAAATCAAATTCACTGAACAGGTACTTCCGCACCTGGTAGCTGTTGGCGTGTTCCTGGTTGTTACCGTTTTCTTTTTCAACCCGGTTTTTTTTGATAACAGAACAATAAGTCAGTACGATATTCAACAGTGGGAGGGATCATCCAAAGCCCTGCGCGATTACCGCGACAAGACTGGTGAAGAAGGACTCTGGGCCGATGCAATGTTTAGTGGTATGCCTGCCTACCTGGTGAATACACACTGGAGTAACGGGCCGGTAAGTTTCCTGAAGCGTGCGTTGTCGCTATCCTTGCCACATCCTATCGCTAATATTTTCCTCGCCTTCATCAGCTACTATATTTTATTGCTGGCGTTTCGTGTGCGACCATACCTTGCTATAGCAGGTGCTGTTGCGTTTGGATTTTCATCCTATATGATCATCGGCTTTGGTGCAGGTCATAATGCCCGCATCGGTGCTATTGCGTTTATGCCATTGGTTATGGCGGGTATACACCTGGCCTTTTCGCGAAAATGGATTTTAGGATTTGGTGTAACGACAGCCGGCCTCGCGCTGCATTTGAAAGAGAATCACTTACAGATAACATACTACCTGTTGTTTATTGTATTGGTATACGGCCTTATACAACTGATAAACTTTTTGAAGGAGAATCGTACTGCAGAATTTTTTAAAACGATCGGTATACTTGTGGCAGCCGCGGTGATAGCAGCCGGTTCATTTATAGGCCCGATGTGGGCTGTTACCGAATATAGTGAGTACTCTATCCGTGGAAAAACGCAGCTGGCTTCTGCCGAACGTAAAGAAGGTGAAAGCGGGTTGGACAAATCGTATGCTTTTCGCTATAGCTATGGTATATGGGAGCCGATGACACTACTCGTGCCTAACTTTTACGGTGGGCTCAGCTCGAACTACCTGGTGCAGAATCAAAACAGTGAAGTATATAAAGCGTTGTCGCGCTCGGGCGATGAACAGATGGCCAATCAACTGGCACAATATACTTCGGCCTACTGGGGTATAAATCCATTGAATGCTCCGTACTATGGTGGCGCCATTATCTTCTTCCTGTTTGTATTGGGTATCGCTTTCGCGGATCCTAAATATGTATGGTGGCTGATACCCGTAGTGGTGTTTGGTATCATGGCGAGCTGGGGCAGCAGTGCGAAATGGTTTAACTATTTCCTTTTCGATTACCTGCCGGGATATAACAAATTCAGATCGGTAACCTTTCTCATGATTCTTCCACTCTTTGCACTCCCGTTGCTGGGTATGCTGGGGCTCGAGAAATTATTTACAACGGGTGTTGATAAGGCTGCCCGCAAGAAATTGCTGATCGTGCTGGGCGCAACGGGCGGGCTGTGCGTACTGCTGTTCCTTTTCGGGGGCATGATGAGTTTTATGTCGGAGCAGGAAAGTCAGTTACCATCCTGGTTTACCAGTGCACTGGCTGACGATCGCAAGAGTTTATTCCGCAGCGATGTATTTCGCTCGCTGGCATTTATAGTAGCAGCCTTTATAGTGATATACTTTGAAGTATGGAAAAAAATATCGCCTATAGCATTTTACGCTTTCCTGATCTTGATGATCACACTCGACCTGGCTATTGTAGACAAACGCTACTTCGGAAAAGATAAATATCAGCGTAAACGCGAAAACACCATGTTTGCCATGAACGCTGCCGATCAGGAAATTCTGAAAGATAAATCGCACTACAGGGTATATAACCTGCAGGGTACATTTGAAGAAGCGCGTACGTCATACTTCCATAATTCTATTGGTGGTTATCACGGTGTAAAGATGAGACGCTACCAGGATCTGTACGACACGTGCCTCTTCCGCGAAACGAACGAGTTTATTCAGGATGTGCAAAGTGGTAAAGCCGACTTTTCGAAGTATGGTGTTATGAACATGCTCAACGTAAAATATATAGTGTTTGGTCCGGAGCGTAACAACATCATACCCAATCCGGCTGCTAATGGTAACGGGTGGTTCGTGAACGAAGTGGTTACGGTAAATACACCTACCGAAGAAGTATTGAAAACATGCGGTGTCAACACACGTACCACAGCTGTTATAGATGGATCACGTTTTAAAGTAGAAGCAGTGCAGGCTGATACAACAGCATCGATCACACTGGTAGATCGTAATCCGAATTATCAGAAATACGAAAGTCAGTCGGGAGCAAACGGCCTGGCTGTATTCTCCGAGATATACTATCCGAAAGGCTGGAAGGCGTTTGTAGATGGTAAAGAAACCGAGATCATTTGTGCCGACTATGTATTGCGCGCGGTGCAGGTTCCGGCAGGCAAGCATGTTGTTGAATTTAAATTTGAACCGGCAGCATACTATACCGGTAATAAAATTACCATGATCTCGTCATGGTTCATGCTCATTGCACTGATCGGCAGCATTGTGTGGACGGTGCGAAAAGATGATGCAGAGTAAGATTTAAGTATACTATATATTAATTACGAAAGCTGTCTCACGAAGGCAGCTTTCTTTTTTTTAGAGTGCTGCTTTCAAAAACGTCTTTAAACAAGAATGCCAGGCATCACCCGGCATTCCGTTATACTATATATGGCAATCTGGATGTATAGCGTGTGCTATCCCAGATTTTCCAATACATCCATTACTTCGCGTACGGCTTTACGGCTTGATTCCATCAATGCACGTTCTTCGGAGTTAAGGTCGAGTTCAATTACTCGTTCAATTCCATTTTTACCGAGTATAACCGGCACACCCAGGTAACAATCTTTTATACCATACTCGCCATCCAGTCGGATACATACCGGGAACACCCTGCGCTGATCTTTCACAATAGCTTCTACCATTTGCGCTGCAGCAGAACCGGGAGCATACCAGGCAGATGTACCCATGAGTTTTACCAGCTCGCCACCACCTACTTTGGTGCGCTCAAGTATAGCATTCAGTTTATCTTTATCGATCAGTTCCGTTACCGGTATACCCGCTACAGTAGTATAGCGCGGCAGCGGCACCATGGTATCTCCGTGGCCACCGAGTAACATAGCCTGTATATCTTTTGGCGATACATTTAATGCTTCTGCGAGAAATGCACGGTAGCGTGCTGTATCAAGTATACCGGCCATACCAAATACTTTGGTGCGTGGCAGCTTCGATGTTAAATGCGCCTGGTAGGTCATAACATCCAGCGGATTTGAAACTACGATGATGATAGCGTTCGGTGAATACTTAATGATATTCTCCGTTACTGACTTTACTATACCGGCATTGGTTCCGATAAGATCATCGCGGCTCATACCCGGCTTGCGCGGAAGTCCTGAAGTAATAACCACAACATCCGAGTTGGCAGATTTGGAATAATCGTTGGTAGCACCGATGGTACGCGCATCATACAAATCAATCGGAGCTTTTTGCCAGATGTCGAGCGACTTTCCTTCTGCAAGACCTTCTTTAATATCAACGAGTACAATTTCGTTTGCCACTTCGCGATAGGCCAGTACATCGGCACATGTAGCGCCTACATTACCAGCGCCCACTACAGTTACTTTCATAAGAATAATGATTTATGGGTTTTGAATATTGATCTCAGCGGATTCACTGAATGATGTTGAGCACACAGTATAACGTTGAAAATCTGCACCTTTTTACATCAAGCAGGAATATAGTTCTGGCCTGCCATGCCACCAATTTAGGATACTACCCGTCAAAAAAAAATGTTATTACAGAAAATGTGGATATAGGGTAAAGATCACAGCCTCGCGGGTATGGTCGGTAATTTTAAAACGGTTGTCAATTCTATAGCCTGCTATCCATATAATTTCGCCTTGCGACTCCAGCACAGTAACCGACTCTTTATCTGTGCGTGAGAGCTTTAGGTCGATAAGAAAATCGCTCACCTTCTTGCGATGATTCATACCCAACGGGAAAAATGCATCACCGGCTTTCCAGGTGCGCCACGTTAACGGAAATTTAATATGCGCTGCATCCAGGGTAGCCTGGTTGGTTGTTGCAGATTTTTGAAAAGTCGCGGAACGACTGATCTCCAATCGCCATGAGCCGAGATGAGCTTCTGATTGATCGCCTCGTATTGTAACATCGTTCAAGGCTATACTATGCGGAGTAATAACAAGTACATTACGATCTGCAACCAGTTGATGTGATGGAGAAAAAAAACGTTTGCCCGATTGCCCTGACAGTGACCGGACAACATCAGCACACGTATCATAATTGAATCCGAATGTCTTCGCGAATTTCCAGAGTACGGATGCTTCATGTACTGCACCCGTAAAGTATTCTTTTTGTATCGTTACTTTATCGCCTGTTGTGGCGGTATATTTTTCTCTCCACGCATCGAAGCCTTGCTGCATCCAGTTTACTTCTGCCCGTGCTTTGGCGAAGCCACGTTGCACTGTGCTTTCCAGTGAAGGGTTAATTTCTTTTAACGCGGGAATGATCTGGTGCCTTATAAAATTACGCTGATAGTCATCGCTCTGGTTGCTTACATCTTCGCGCCAGGTAAGGTTGTGTTCTTTTGCATACTGCTCAATCTGCTCGCGCGTAGCAAACAGCAACGGACGAATTACACCATTGTGCTTTACCGGTATACCTGTAAAACCTTCCAGCGATGAACCGTGTACCCAGTTGAGTAAAACTGTTTCGATAGAGTCGTTGAGGTGATGTGCAGTAGCCAGTACGTTGAACCGGTATTTCCCGAGCAGTTCTTCAAACCATGCATAGCGCAGTTCACGGGCCGCCATTTGAGTGGAGAGCTTTGTTAGTTCTGCATACTGCGCTGTTTCAAAACGATTAACAAAGCAAGGTATATTCAGTTGTTGAGCGGTGGCCGATACAAATTCTTCATCACCATCGGCATCTTTACCCCGCAGCTGAAAATTGCAATGGGCAACAGCGATGGTAAAGCCCGCCTGTTGAAACAAGTGAAGCATTACCATCGAATCAATGCCGCCACTGATGGCCAGCAAAATACGATCGGCAGGTTTATAAAGCCCGTGGCGCTCAATATGGTTCAGAAATTGCTCTAGCACGGTCAAATGTACGATTTACGATTTTAGATTTACGATTTGTAGCTTGCACCTGAATATGGATAGTTTACGATTTCATAAAAATGATACACAGAACACAAAAGGCAAAATGCTGACCGGTGTGAAGGGTATGCATCTGTTTGTTTCACTCGCATTCTTTTTACTGCTCATGGCCGTGTCCTTTCCGGGGGCTGCACAGAAAAAAGTAAAGCTGAAACAAGCCGATCAGTTACGCGGAGGAAGAAATGGCGATGAACGTTTTGACCGCCTGATCGGTAATGTGATTCTTACACAAAACCAGACTACTATATTCTGCGACTCTGCCTATTTTTTCAAGAAGCGAAATTTTGTGGAGGCCTTTGGTAAAGTAAAGATATTGGAAGGTGACTCTGTTACGATTACCGGCCGCAAGCTGGAGTATGATGGTAACACGAAGAAAGCCAAACTCCGCTCGAACGTTGTGTTTACAAAACTCGCCACGGCCACACTATATACTGACTTCCTCGACTTTGATCGTAACACAAACATTGCAAACTATTTTAACAACGGGCGACTGGTGGATAGCATCAACGTGTTAACCAGTAGTAAAGGATACTACAATGTAAGTTCCAACCTGGCATCCTTCAAGCGAAATGTGCATGTAAAGAACCCCGACTATACTATGACTGCGGATAGCCTGCAGTATAATTCACGCAGCAAGACTATATACTTTGTAACACCCACTACGGTGGTTGATAAAGACAGCAGCACGTTTGTATATGAGAATGGTTTTTATGAAACCACCTCGAAGCAGTCGGACCTGAAATTAGGAAGTGCCGAAACGCCCGAATATAAACTCGATGCCGAGAGCTATAAACTTGACGACATCCGGAAAAAATATCTTTTCCGAAAGAATGTAGTGATGACCTATAAGAAAGAGAACCTGGTTATCTACGGGCAATCCGCTGACTATTTCAAGAGTAAGGGTATAGCAAAAGTTTATGATCATGCATACCTGGCAAAAGTTACCGAGAACAACGATACACTTTTTATTTCAGCCGATACACTGGTATCTATTGATAGTCCGGATCCGGCCAAGAAGAAATTGCTCGCCTATCACAATGTAAAAATATATAAGAGTGATATGCAGGGCTTAGCCGACTCGCTGGAGTATCGCTCACTCGATTCAACTATATATTTCTATAAAGACCCTATACTTTGGTCGCAGACAAACCAGATGACGGCCGATTCCATCAGTATGCTGATCAAGAACAACACGATCGATCGCATCTATATGGTTGCTAATTCTTTTGTCGTGTCGCAGGATACCCTCATCAACTTTAACCAGGTGAAGGGCAGAAAGATGACGACCTTTTTTAAGAACAAGAAGATCGACCATGTAGTGGTAGATGGTAACGGAGAGAGCGTATACTTCGCGCTCGATGAAAAGACCAACAAGTCGATGGGGATGAACAAGATCATTTGCAGCAGCATTACCATTCGCTTTAAAGAAGGTAAAGTGAACAACATGAGTTTTTATGTGAAGCCGGAGGCGAACTTTATTCCACCACACGAGCTCAAGGTTGAAGACACCAAACTGAAAGGTTTTACCTGGCGCATCAAAGAAAAACCTACGCGCGAAGATGTTGTTAAAACACCGGTGATCAATACTACGAGCCCTTCATCCGAGCGAAAACGGTTGTAGAAGAATTTAACGTTGCGGTCAACGAAAAAAAACTCGTTCTATTATGACAATCCATATAAAAGTTTAACTTTTGTAGAATATGTAATGTCTATATGAGAAGACTCTTGTTGTTGGCAATAATCGTAACCCTCAGTAGGTTCTCCTACGGGCAGGGTTTTGAGATTGTCGGCTTACAGGAAACTCACTCGGGACTCATCGGTGAAACGATAAAGGCTCCGGTTCGATTTAGAAACACCACCGAGAAAACACTTACCCTCATTATTCGTAAAGTAGATGCGCAGATCGGAAGTACACAGAAAAGCTACTTCTGTCACGATAACAATTGTCACGATCAGAAAACCGAAGACTATATATTAAAAGTAGAGCCGGGACAAACTATATCAAGTTTTCAAATTGCGCTCGAAGCCGGTTTGGTCTCAGGTGAAAGTACCGTGCGGTATGTGGTGTTCAGTCGCTCAAGCCCAACGCTCGCCCTCGACTTTGCTGTTAATTTTACCGTGACTGAAAAACCGGAGAAACAAAATTTATACTCGTCCAGCTTTATTAACCTGCACGATGTTTACCCGAACCCGGTAACAGACTATGCTTTTGTGGAATATAAAATCCTGAACGAACAGGTAAAAGCCAAGATCATAATGCACAACCTGTTGGGTAACGCAGTAGGTGATTATCCGCTCCCGGCTGCTGAAAACCGCGTTCGCATACGCGTAGACGATCTGAGTGCCGGTATTTATTTCTATACACTATACCTCGATAATGAGGGCGTAATGACACGCAAACTCATCGTAAAAAAATAAAAACACATCAATCGGCTCTGCCGCTTTCCTAAGTTCTGCTGAAAAAGAAACTTTTTAATCCCCGCTTTCATCCTATTTCAGTAAAATCAGCGTTTTTCAGTTCTAAACTCTTATATTATATTTGCGGGCTTATGCGGAATCAATCAGCGTCACTCTTTTTAATTTTAATCTTGCTGGCAGCAGCTTCCTGCAGCAAATTCAGGCGAATTGAAAAAAGCCAGGATTGGCGTGTGAAGTATGAAGGCGCTTTGAACTATTACAACAAGAAGGATTATTACAAAGCTTCTGTGTTGTTTGAGCAGATTCTGCCGATTGTTCGTGGTTTGCCGGAAGGTGAGAAGGTGCAGTTTTACCTGGCCTATTGCCAGTTTTACGATAAACTATACCTGCTGGCATCCGAGCAGTTCAAAACGTTTTACGAAACGTACGGTCGAAGCACGCTGGCCGAAGAAGCAAGGTATATGTTTGCGTATTCGCAGTATGCATCTTCTCCGAAACCGAACCTCGATCAAACCAACAGCATCAACGCCATGGCAGCGATGCAGGAATTTTTGAATCGATATCCGAACAGTAAATTCAGAGAGCAGGCGGTGGAAGTTATTTTCACCACGCAGGCTAAACTGGAGAAGAAGGGATTTGATAATGCATATCAATACTATCGTATGCGCAGCTATAAAGCAGCCGTGGTAGCGTTGAACAATTTCAAAAATAACTTTCCGGATTCAAAGTATGTAGAGGAAGCTTCTTACCTGGTGGTGGCAGCGGAATATAAACTGGCGCAGCAAAGTATATATTCCAAGCAGACCGATCGCTACAAGGCAGTGGTAGAACACTATAAAGAATTTATTGACCAGTATCCTGAAAGTAAATTCCTGAAAGACGCGGAGAAGATGTACGGAGAGAGTCTTGAAAAATTAAATAAAACGAAAAACACAAATTCATAAATATATGGCAGCTCAATCATCCATAGTAACACGTGACATTGAAAAGATCGCATCACCAAGCGGAAACCTGTACGAATCCGTAGTGGTTATCTCTAAGCGTGCACGCCAGATTGCCGTTAACCTGAAAGAAGAGCTTAACAATAAACTTGCTGAGTTTGCTACAACCGTAGATAACCTCGAAGAAGTTTTTGAAAACCGCGAGCAGATCGAGATCTCTAAGTTTTACGAGCGTATGCCAAAACCAACCAATACAGCAATTGAAGAATTTCTGGATGGTGAGTTGAGCTTCCGTATGCGCAACGAAGATATAGCATAAGTTCGTTATCGGTTATTCGTTAATCGATATGTTTTGCATTTTCGGTTAACGAATAACACTTAACAGATAACGGTCATCCCCATGCTCCGCGACAAAAAGATTTTACTGGGTGTAACGGGAAGTATAGCAGCCTATAAATCGGCCGTGCTTACAAGACTGCTTGTAAAAGCAGGAGCAGTAGTTAAGGTGGTGATGACTCCGTCTGCTACTGATTTCATAACTCCGCTTACATTATCGACTCTCTCTAAAAATCCGGTGCTTATCGATTTTGTTAAGGATAACACCGGTCAATGGAATAATCACGTTGAACTTGGTTTGTGGGCTGATGTTATGATCGTTGCTCCGGCCAGTGCCAACACCATCGCTAAAATGGCGAATGGTTTATGCGATAATCTTTTATTGGCTACTTATCTCTCAGCACGTTGTCCTGTATTTTTTGCTCCCGCCATGGATCTGGATATGCTTCAGCATCCATCGACACAATCGAACATTCAAAAACTGAAAAGCTATAGCAACATTCTTATCGATGCTGCCTTTGGTGAACTTGCCAGCGGACTTACCGGTAATGGAAGAATGGCAGAGCCTGAAGAGATCGTTGCTGCACTTGAAAATCATTTTACCTCCGAACAAAAGCTGATCGGCAAGAACGTGCTGGTAACAGCCGGACCTACGTATGAAGCTATCGACCCGGTTCGCTTTATAGGGAATCACTCAACCGGTAAAATGGGATTTTCGATAGCCGAAGAATTTGCGCGACAAGGTGCTATAGTAAATTTAGTAACGGGTCCTACACAACAGCATATCAATCATCCGCGTGTGAACGTTATCTCTGTAACATCCGCGGAACAAATGTATACATCCTGCGCATCGCTTTTCCCTTCAACGGATATTGCCGTGCTGGCAGCAGCCGTAGCCGATTATCGTCCGGTGGAGGTAGCATCACAGAAAATAAAGAAGAAGGATACGAACCTTACCATCGAACTTACCAAGACGCAGGATATAGCAGCCTCGCTGGGTAAGCTGAAACACAACGGCCAGGTAATGGTTGGTTTTGCACTTGAAACGGAAAATGAGCAGGCTAACGCTCAAACCAAACTTGAAAAAAAGAATTTTGATCTGATCGTATTAAATTCACTCAACGATAAAGGTGCCGGCTTCGGCCATGACACGAATAAAATCACTATCATGGATCGTGAACAGCATGTAAAGTCGTTTGAGTTGAAAAACAAAAAGGAAGTAGCGAAAGATATTGTTAAGGCTATTATTGAAAAACTACATGATTAAGCGAATACTTCTGATCGGTTTTCTTTTTGCTTCCTTCGCTTCACAGGCGCAGGAATTGAACTGCACGGTTTCTATTAACGCAACACAAGTACAAACTACGGAGCGTACTGTGTTTCGTGATATGAAAACAGCGATCGAACAGTTTATGAACTCGCGCAAGTGGACGAACGATTCGTATAAAAACTACGAGAAGATCAACTGCAACATGTTGATCACTATAACGCGTATGCCCTCCGTTGGCAACTTCGCGGCTTCTGTACAGATACAATCTGCTCGCCCGGTATATAATACAAACTACTCAACGCTGGTATTCAACTTTGCCGATCGCGATTGGGAGTTTGAATATGTAGAATCATTACCGCTCGAGTATAACGACAATACCTATACTACCAATCTTACTTCCATGCTCGCGTTGTATGCCTATATGATTATAGGTGTTGACTACGATACCTTCAGTGAGCTTGGTGGTTCTCCTTATTTTCAACGGGCACTGCAGGTTGTAAACAATGCGCAGCAATCAAACCGTCCGGGATGGCAATCGATGCAGAATAACCGGAGCCGTTACTGGATCGTAGAGAACTTTAATAATCCACAGATGACCGACCTTCGTAAGGCGCTATATTCTTACCACCGCCTCGGGTTGGATACATTTGATAAAGACCCTGATAAAAGCCGTGAAGTAATTTTGAAGGGACTCAAAGACATTAAGAAAGTACGCGACATCAACCCGACAGCCGTAATTATAGTAAGCTTCTTCGATGCCAAAGGAAAAGAGCTTGCCAATATATTCTCATCCGGCAACATACAGGTAAGGCGCGAAGCGTATGACGTTATCAAGGCTATAGATCCATCGTCCAACCGCGCCAACTACGAGAAGATTATTCAGAATTGACTTGCCGTTATTCGTTATAAGTTAATTGTTATCCGTTAACAGTTGTATCGCGACGATTTACAATTCACGTATAACTTGTAACGTATAACGACTTACGACTAACTTTACCCCATGGGTACACGACAACTTCGTCTGAATGATTCAGCGCTGATTCAGAAACGCATGCACGATTTCGTTGGGAAAACTATTAATGTGGTGCTAACGGACCAGACTGCTATGGTAGGGGTGCTGAAGAAAGTAGATAATTCAAAAATCATTTTAAAGAATATGCGGATGAAGGATGTTTCGTACACATTTGATAAAATTGCTGAAGTTTATTTTGACACGAACGCCTGATGTTAAAGCATCTTACCATAAAGAACTACGCATTGATCCGCCACCTCGAGCTGGAGCCATCGGCACACCTCAACGTGGTTACCGGTGAAACAGGAGCCGGTAAATCAATTATGCTCGGAGCCATTGGTTTGTTGATGGGAAACCGGGCCGAGACAAAAGTGTTGTGGGACGAAAACGAGAAATGTGTAACTGAAGGAGTCTTCAACATTAAAGACTATAAACTCAAATCGTTTTTTAAATCGGAAGATCTCGATTACGATGACAACACCGTTATCCGCAGAGAGATTAGTCCGGGAGGGAAATCGCGCGCATTTATAAACGATACACCGGTTACGCTCGAAGTAATGAAGCGCGTAGGAAGTTTGTTGATGGATATACATTCACAACATGAAACACTGCTACTCGGAAACCAGACTTTTCAATTAAAACTGATTGATGCTTACGCAGAAAATCAATCATTACTCGAACAATATACCGAGCAGTGGAGTGAATATCTGAAAGCAAAACGCGAATACGAAACGCTCACATCAGAAGCCGAAACACTGCGACAGGAAGCAGACTATATTCGTTTTCAACTCGATGAACTTACCAAAGCAAACTTTGAAGAGAACGAGCAGGCATCGCTGGAGTCAGAGATAAAAATTATGGAGCATGCGGAAGAAATAAAAAATCGCTTCCAGACCGTGCTTGAATTGTTATCGCGTTCGGAGTATGCATCGCGCAGCAGTTTAAGTGAAGCACGTGGTCACCTGCAAAGTATATCTTCGTATGCCGATAAATATACCACTCTCTTTCAGCGTCTTGATAGTGTATTGATTGAACTTGATGACTTATTAGGTGAAATAGAAAATGAGGAGGAGCAAATTGAGTTTGATCCGGAACGCTCCGAGTTTGTTAAAGAAAGACTGAGTGTACTTTATCGCCTGCTGAAAAAACATCGCGCAGCAGATCTGAAAGAACTCCTCGTGATCCAGGAGAACCTGCGCGAGAAAGATAGTATAACATCCAACGTAGATGAAGCTTTGACGAAAGCGAAAAATGCTTTTGATGCGACTGATAAAAAAGTAAGAACGCTGGCCGCCAAGATCAGCGAGACACGAAAGAAAACACTTAAGCCGCTGAGTACACAGTTGGTAAAGCTGTTGCAGGAAGTAGGTATATTGAATGCTACCTTGCAGATCGATATACAGCAGACCGAGCCAACATCAACCGGTATTGATAAAATTGATATACTCTTTAGCGCAAACAAAGGTATAGCACCGCGTCCGCTTGCGCAGGTAGCATCGGGTGGTGAATTTTCGCGACTCATGTTTTGCATAAAATATGTAATGGCTGAGAAGACAGCCATGCCGACATTGATCCTCGATGAAATTGACAGCGGTATTTCCGGAGAAGTAGCCATCAAGCTCGGCAACCTCATGAAGTCTATGTCGAAGACACACCAGCTTATTACGATCAGTCACTTGCCACAGGTAGCAGCAAAGGGCGATGCGCATTACTTCGTGTACAAAGACAACTCTGCAGCCAAAACGATGAGTAACATTCGCGAGCTGAAGAAAGAAGAGCGCATCCAGGAAATAGCCAAAATGATAGGAGGCGAAAACCCTTCCAAAATTGCACTTCAAAACGCGCAGGAGTTACTGACAGTATAAATTTCTTTCCCGTTCCGATAACTATCGGGATTATAAAAAGGCCACGCTATATATAGCATGGCCTTTTTGATTTTTACATTGTTTCTTTCAGGATCAATATTGTTCCTGAAAGAAACAAGTAAGCCTGTATAGCTTGTGTGTACTTTATCTGCCTCTATCTGTCCCCCGATAACCATCGGGGACCCAAATTCGTTACTCCCAACAGTATCTTTTCTCGCTTTTTTTTACTATCTATGATTACCCAAACCCACCGTGCGAAGAGCTATAGCCATATTGCTGCTGCTGGTCTTTACATTTAATGTAATAGGCTACTATGGTATATATTGGTTTGCCCGCGATCACTTTCGCTCTGTTATGCTCCAGAAGCTGGACGCTGATAACTATTCAGCTTACGAATCCATTACCCTCAAAATACCCGTTTCGCTTCCCTATCAATTAAATTCTGCCAGTACCGATTTCGAGCGCATCAACGGCTCATTTCAATACAAGGGAGAGTTCTACAAGCTCGTTAAACAGAAAATGAAAGCGGATACCCTCTACGTTGTGTGCATCAAAGATCACCAGGAAAAGCAGTTGCATGCCGCTATGTCAGACTTTATGAAGATCTCCAACGATATACCATCCTCCAATATAAAAGTGCTGGGCGGTTTTGGTAAAGACTTTGAACCGGTAGCGCTTATTGAAATTCACACCGTTCGTAATTCAATTTCTGCCAGAATATATACCTCTGAAAAATATAGTGTACTGAACAGGTCGATTGCTGTTCTTTCTCCGCCTCCCAAATTCTTTTCATAGTTAAATCAGCTTCATGCGTGCTGTAGTATATACCTGTGTACTATAGTCTGTTTTCCATTCACCGGTAAATGCCGGTGGTTTTACCATTTTCTTTTTAACCAATGTGGCAAGGTGTCCTGCATGTGCAGTGATAACTGCTGCTATATATAACCCAAAATACAAATGCCATACATTCCTGTAGAAGAGCATTTGCCGGGTATTACCGGCTTGCTCGAGTATCGTAAAGATTCCGCAGAACCCATTCGCGACCTTACACAAGTTCTGCTTCGCGGTCCGTCAACGCTCACAGAAGGCGAACGTGAACTGATTGCTACCATCGTTTCACATAACAACAATTGTCGTTTTTGTACATCGGCTCATACAGCGGCTGCCGATTTATTGTATGACGATGCCTCCGTTGCTGCGCAGGTAAAGCAAGATATAGAGTCAGCACCGGTGAGCGAAAAAATGAAAGCACTGCTTACAATAGCAAAGCAAGTGCAGCAGAGCGGGAAGAACGTTACAGTACAAGCTGTTGAACGCGCCAGACTTGCCGGAGCTACCGATGTTGAAATTCACGACACGGTTTTGATCGCTGCACTTTTCTGTCTCTACAATCGCTATGTTGATGGCCTTGCAACGGTAACCCCACACGCTCCCGAGTTCTATGAAGGCCTTGCTGAGCGCATCGTGAATCATGGCTATACGCGACTCCCGCAAGGATATGATCATCTCAAAAAGAAATAACAAAATCCTGAATCCTCACCTGACTCCCTATGAATAAAATAATACTCCTAAATATACTTCTCCTCTGGAGTGCTGCGGCATTTGCGCAGACTTCCAGGATCACGGGTACTGTTACAGATCCGGAGACAAATGAACCTGTGCCCGGTGCTACCATTGTTATTAAAGGTAAACTTACCGGAACCATTAGTGATGGACAGGGGAATTTTGAATTGACCACCGGTGTGAAGCCTCCCTTTACATTGTCAATATCCAGTATCGGATATGAAAACCAGGAGGTACAAGTTACATCGGAAGAGAAAATAGCAATCAAACTTCTTCCCAAGAGTGAGCTGATGAATGAAGTTGTATTCTCGGCTTCACGCGTGGANNGATGGACTTCAAAATCTGAAAGGTGTTGAGATGGTAACGAGCGGCCTTACGTACAAGCAAATCAACACGCGTGGTTTTAACAGCACCGGTAATGCGCGCTTTCTTCAGCTAGTTGATGGCGTTGATAACCAGACGCCCGGATTAAATTTTGCAGTCGGTAATCTCTTTGGCTCTTCTGATCTCGATCTTGAAAGTGCAGAGCTTATACCAGGTTCCGCGTCAGCACTCTATGGTCCTGTTGCTTTCAATGGTGTGTTGATGATGCGTACCAAAGATCCGTTTTTATACCAGGGTATAAGTGCGCAGGTAAAAACAGGCGTTAATCACATCAATGAAGAATATGCTGATCCGCGTGCACTATACGATTTTTCACTGCGCTATGCCAAAGCATTCAACAATCGCTTTGCGTTCAAGATCAATGCTTCCTTTTTCAGCGGGCTCGATTGGTATGCTACCAACTATACCGATGTAGATCCGCAGGCAACACCGGAACAACGCGGTGTTAACAATCCGTCAAGAAATGCGTTGAATATATATGGCGATGAAGTAGTGCGCACCATCAATGGTATAGGGCGTGTATCGCGTACCGGTTATGAAGAAAAGGAATTGATGGATTATGATGTGAATAGTCTCAAACTGAATGCATCGCTTCATTACCGCATTCACGACAATATGGAAGTGCTATACCAGTATAACATCGGTCGTGGTAAAGCCTCGTATACCGGAAGCAATCGGTTCTCGCTGAATAATTTTGTGCTACAGCAACATCGCGTGGAACTGCGCGGTAAACAATACTTTCTGCGTGCGTATAGTGTGATTGAAAATTCACACGACTCTTACAACGCCAGGGCATTAGGACAACAGATTAACCGTACCTGGGTGCGTGATCTGAATGGAAATATAGTTACACCCGATCAGGCTGATGCCATGTGGTTCACGCGCTATACCTTTGCATTTAATGGTAATGTAAATGGTGTTACGGCCGGAAATCATGGAGCCGCCCGAACGTTTGCTGATGAAGGGAGATATATACCCGGCTCGGCCGCTTTCGAAGCAGAGAAAGAAAGATTGGTAAATATCGATGGTCTGAACGGTGCCGGTGTTTTCAGTAATAGTAAATTCTACCATGCCGAAGGACAATATGATTTCAGCAGCCTTATAAAAATCTTTGAAGTGCAGGTAGGTGGTAACTTCAGAAGGTACGATATGTTTACCAACGGAACGTTGTTTGATGATAAAGACCAGGAGATAACCATCAACGAAGGCGGGGCATTTTTGCAAGTCAGTAAAAAGTTGCTGAATGATAATCTGAAACTGACGGTCTCAAACCGTTATGATAAGAATCAGAACTTCAAAGGACGAATGACACCTCGTGCGTCCGTAGTAGCCACCGTTGCCAGGAATCATAATTTCCGAACATCCTTCCAAACCGGTTTCAGAAATCCTACACCGGTAGATCAGTATATAAAACTCAACGCTGGTCCGATAACAATTTTAGGAGGCGTGCCGGATAACAGCACAGGCATGAATGTATATGAGAACTCATTTACATCAGCATCAGTAAGTGCATTCGGTGCGGCCTTTGGTGCAGCCGTAGCTAACGGAACTCCACCGCAGGAAGCTGTAATGCAGCATAAAGATAAACTCGTTAAATCAAATGTAGCCTATATAAAACCGGAACGCATCAATACATTCGAGGTAGGCTATAAGAGTCTGGTGGCGCAAAAATTATTGATCGATGCCAATTACTACTATAGCAGCTATACCGATTTTATTTTGAACACCGTGGTGATCCGCCCCCAATCAAATGTTACCGGCAATGATGGAACGATTAATCCCGCTGCCGCACAGGATATTCTGAACAGTAACGCGCACGCATTCCAATTATATACCAACGCGTCTGATAAAGTATCGGCACAGGGTGCTACACTCGGTATAACCTATATGTTACCAAAAGGGTATACGGTGGGAGCGAACGGTACATGGGCATCTTTTGATATTAAAGATGCGAACCCGAATAATGTGCCGGCCTTCAATACCCCGGAGTATAGAACAACGGTAACAGTAGGTAACAGCGATGTCGTTAAAAATGTGGGCTTTAATCTTGCGTGGCGCTGGCAGGATTCATTCGACTGGTATGGATCATTTAATGAAATGCGCCCCGGTCGTATAAAAGCATACTCGTTGGTGGATGCACAGGTAAGCTATAAAGTATCATCGATGAAAAGTATTGTGAAGATCGGTGCCAACAACCTGTTCAACCACCAGGTATACCAGGCGTATGGTTCGCCAACGATTGGCGGAATTTATTATGTAAGTATAACTTTTGATGAACTGTTACACCCATGAGCAATAATTCTGAATTTGCAACCCTGATACCGGCAGTGCCGCAGCGTATAGCGGTATATTGTTGGGTAACATTTGTGGTGTGCCTGCTGAGCAATATACTCGGTGGCACTGTGTCAACATTAATGTCTGTTTACTTGCCTACCGTTGTCAAGTCGTTTGCGCTAACCAGCGATGACCAGCAGCTAAACGATGTGAGTGCCTATATCAATGCACTATATATAGTAGGCTGGGCCTTTGGTGGTATAACCTGGGGCATCATCAGCGATAAGATCGGACGATCTCGTTCGCTGATGTTGTCCGTAGGTTGTTTCGGACTTTTTACTTTGCTCATTTCATTTGCACCTTCGTGGGAGTTTGTTGTTGCCTGCAGACTGCTTTCCGGTTTTGGTGTAGGCGGTGTGCTGGTCATTTCAACAACGTTCCTATCCGAGATATGGCCACAGCGTTCGCGAGCCATTGTTATCGGTATAGTGTCGATCGGTTTCCCGATAGGAGTTTTTTCAGCGGGACTGGTAAATTATATAGTGTCCGACTGGCGATCGGGATTTCGTATGGGCGCATTGCCGCTAGTGCTCGCGCTGTTGTCGTTTGTACTGGTAAAAGAATCGGAGCTGTGGAAGAATGCGCGCACCACTTCATCCTATAAAAGTATAGTCTCTTTACAACGCGATCATCGCAGTAACTTATGGAAAGGCTCAGTGATTTTTGGTTCGATGCTCATCGGACTGTGGGCTATATTTTCGTGGCTGCCAACGTGGGTGCAGAGTTTACTCACAAACAGTGATGGACAAACCGAACGGGGGCTTACCATGATGCTGCTGGGAGCCGGTGGTCTTACCGGTGGATTTTTCTCCGGGTGGATATCCAACGCACTGGGTGTACGCAAAGCGATGATCCTGTGTTTTGCAGGGTGCATGATTATGTCGGTACTGCTGTTTAAATTCAATACTATATTTTCGCCTATGGTATATATTGAGACCGCGGGGCTTGCTTTGTTCTTCGGCATCAGTCAGGGATTATTATCCAACTATATACCGCAGCTCTTTCCGATTGCTGTGCGTGCTACGGCAACAGGCTTTTGTTTTAATATAGGAAGACTTGTAACCGCGGCCGCGGTATTCTTTGTCGGTACATTGGTAACGACACTGAATGGATACGGCAACGCGATCTTTACGTTCTCGATCGTCTTTCTTATTGGTTTTGTTACGCTGGTCGTGTTTACAACCGATCGCTCACTTCAACATGAATCACAATTACAATCCTAACCCCAAATTACAATGGCATATATAGCAGTACCAGAAGGTATACCGGGCATTCGCAGTCTGGTAATGTTTCGGCCTGAAACCGGAAAACATTTATATGAACTCGCCCAGGTTCTGTTGCGGGGCGATTCGCCACTCTCGCAAGCCGAGCGCGAACTAATAGCAACGCATGTATCATCACGCAACAACTGTATATTTTGCATGAGCAGTCATGCAGCCGCAGCACGTGAGCTATACGGTGACGATAAGGATGTGGTGGATTGCGTAATTGCAGATATTGATGAGGCACCTGTGAGCGAAAAGTTAAAGGCACTTCTGAACATTGCTGGTAAAGTACAACATAGTGGCAAAGCCGTAACAGAGGCAGATATAGCGGTAGCACGTGAACACGGAGCCAGCGATCGTGATATACATGACACCGTATTGATCGCAGCAACGTTCTGTATGTTCAATCGCTATGTAGACGGATTGAACAGCTATACACCAACCGATCCGGCTGCCTACGCAGAAATGGGTAAACGAATGACGACACTTGGATATGTATTACCTCAACCTGCAAAAGTATAATGGCCTATATAAAATTACCGGATGAACTTCCGGGCATTCGCGGACCGATGGCGTTTCGACCGGAGACAGCCAGGCCGTTAAATGATCTCGCTGAAGTATTGCTGCGAAGTGATAACACATTGTCGCGTGGCGAACGTGAGTTGATTGCAACGTACGTGTCCTATCTCAACGATTGCTTTTTCTGCCAGAATGCACATGGTGGTTTAGCACAACATTACCTGCAGTGTGATATGAACTATATAGATGGTGTTAAGAAAGATGTAGCCGCTGCTGACCTCCCGGATAAATTAAAAGCGTTACTCGCTATAGCAGCAAGTGTTCAGAAAGGAGGGAAGCATGTTACTGGCGACCAGGTTGAACGCGCGCGACAACGCGGGGCAACGGATCGTGAGATTCACGATACCGTATTGATAGCGGCAGCATTTTGTATGTTCAATCGCTATGTAGACGGACTCAATACGTGGGCACCACCCGACCGTAACTTCTATATAGAACGCGCTCCGCGAAGAGCTGCAGAAGGTTATGCTAATTACGATCCGCATAGTTAATTTTTCAGCCCGCAGATCACGCTGATTTACACAGATAAATGCAGAGTATATCTGCATTTATTTTTGGAAGCAAAAGATCTAAAGCATCTGGTTCTTATCAGTAAAATCCTTGAAAGACTTTCGGTAGGTATCGCTCACCGGAATAGTAACGGAACCGATCTGGACTTCACCTTTATGAATAACATCAATAGCATCTACCGCTACAATATAGGAATGATGAATGCGAATAAATTTATCAGGTGGTAATTGTTCTTCGAGTGATTTTAGTCGTTGCAGTGTTACGATCTTTTGTGTGCGCGTATGGATCGTTACATAATCTTTCAATCCTTCTACATAGAGTATATCATCCCAGCGAACCTTTACCAGTTTTGTTCCATCCTTTACAAATACAAAAGGCTGCACTGTTGCGTCCGGTATATTTTTAAAAACCGGTGCTGGCGCAGGTGGTGCTGTTAAACGTTGGTTTACTTTTTCAACCGCACGAAGAAATCGCTCGAATGTAATAGGCTTCAACAGATAGTCGATCACATCGAGTTCATAGCCTTCCAGCGCATACTCCGAGTAAGCTGTTGTTAAAATTACCAATGGTTTTTTCTGTAACGCCTTTAGTAAAGATATACCGGTGATCTCCGGCATCTGTATATCCAGGAAGAGTAAATCTACCGGTGTGCTTCGAAGTATTTCAATCGCAGCCAAGGGACTTGAGCTCGCATCCAGTAAATTCAGGTATGGTACTTTCTTTACGTAGTCCGTCAGGAGACTGCGCGCCAGGGGTTCATCATCAACAATTAAACACGAGATGCTCACGATAAAACAAGTTTCAGTTCTACAGAATAACGTTCCGGAGTTTCCTGTATAGCCAGCGTGTGGCGATCCGGATAACTTAAAGCTAATCTACGCTGAACATTCTGTAATCCAATGCCCGATTTACCGGTAGCATCTGTTTTTACAGTGCTGTGTTTACTGTTCTCAACTTTATACGTGCAGGTATGGTCATGTATAACAATGCTGGCTTTTACCCACGCTTCGGTGTTGTTGCCACTAACGCCATGCTTGAAGGCGTTTTCCAGGAAGGTGATAAAGATGAGTGGTGTAATGCGTATATCCTGTACGTTGCCCTGTACGATAAAATCTATCGGTATCTGGTTGCTCAGTCGTAAGCGCTCAAGACTTATATAGTTCTGCATATACTCAATCTCTTTGCTGAGCAATACTTTCGGATGGTTCGTATCGTATATCATATACCGCATCATCTGCGAAAGCTTGGCGATCACTTCGGTTGTGTTAGACGATTGTGAATACGCCAGGTAGTATAGATTGTTGAGTGTATTAAATAAAAAATGCGGGTTGATCTGCGCTTTCAGAAAATTCAACTCGGCCTGCAGTCTTTCGTTTTCTACTTCTTTTTTCTTCGCTTCAAATTCAAACCACTCCTTGGCAAAGCGAAGCATGGCAACAAAAATTACAATGAACAAACTTGTGGCAGCTGCCTGCACAATGAAGGTAGTAGTATAAAAGAAATGCACCTGGTGTGTATAGCCGTCTATTACGTAACGTTGCAGGTGTACACGAAAGAACATGAGAATGATAAAAGGAATGGAGAACTCCAGCAGGTACTGCCCAATCTTTTTCTTTTCCAGGAATCGCGGCAGAAAAATAAAGTAGTTCATATAGGCCACAATCATGTTGAAGGCACCATTCATGGTAGCGTGCTGAATCACTTCGGTGATGTCGATCTCCCGCTTGCGGTAAGATGTTATCTGGTAAACAAAAAAGGACAGGTAAACACACCAGAAAGAAATGTGGAGCAATAGTACCCGGTTACGTTGAATGAAGGTCTGCATGATAAACGGCAATACCGGTAAATTTAATTTTTAGTGCGGAGGGAAGGAGCTATTCTCACTGATTTTCTACCGTTAGCGGAATTTTATCGACCGATTCGCAGGGTTGTCCGTACCTTTCGGCACGGTCGAAAATGTGGCCGGAATGTCGAACCTAAATGCCTGTCTGTATAAAAATCATCATCTGTCGTCAACAATGAATTTTCTTTGCCGTTGACTTTACCGCAGTAGGCGTTTTTAGCCTTTTTCATAAAAAACTTATACTCTTCTTAAATATACTATGAGAAAACTATTATCTCTTTTGTTTTTTGTTACGGGCAGTGTTGCGGGCTTTGCGCAGGGACAAAGCGGAGGGAACGCTGGCGCTAATTCGCCTGGAGCGAAGGAGGCCGGCAACAGCAAAATTACAGGGGTGGTGCTGGATGACGAAACCCAAAAGCCGGTAGAATTTGCAACGGTAGCCCTTACTCCGGTTGATTCTGAAAAACCACTCGATGGTACTGTATGTGATGACAAAGGTAAATTTACTATTACGAAAGTTGCAGCCGGTACCTATAACATTGTGATCTCGTTCATCGG